>CAKZNV010000036.1 GCA_937132085.1 uncultured Rubritalea sp.
CTACCTGAGATTATGCTATAAATTCCGTCTACAGCCAGCCTCTCTAGGTTTCCCCATTTCAGGTTCTTTGCCAGTTCATGTCAAGTTGGCTGTTCTTAGTTCAAGCCTTCATCTCGCTAAGTTCTCCAGTTTCATTGTTTTTTTTAAGGTAACCCAATTCTTCACTAGCGGAGCATTTCCAACGGCCAAATGATTACATGCTAAATGATAAATCCTAAATGCCCCCCTTTCTCTGAAGGAGAAATTTATATCAGGATAGGGAAAGGAACATCGTGACGCATCCCTATCACCCTCCCCCACCAACAACACCAGCGTTCGCTGAAAGTGAACTTTATGCTGTTTAAACTAGTAGATATCCTGAAACTTGTTCCCTCTCATCACACCTTCACCAAACCTCATCACTCACAAATTTAATCTGAGCATTCATCATCACCTGATTACTATAACATTAACGTTTAATCTCTCTCGATATAGAGATCCAACTAGAGAAACTTATTCACATCCTCACTAGTTACTTTTGCCTAATGGGAAGTCTCTTAGATTTTCCATCCTTGGTGTTGTTGGATGTTGCGCCCCATTCGTAAGACGAGGGACTTCCCTCCCGACGAAGCTAGTTAACTCAGTTAAAAAAACGTAACCATCAGAATTTCCTGCTATAGCGTCAGCTTTGCCCTCTAGGCCATCCAATAGTGCGGCAGTGAATGCTCCGTGACCACCTCTGAACTTTTTATTTTCATAAGATGATTCTCGCCCAGTTGAAGATGCTAGCACAACTGTTCCTGTCCCTTGAGAAACAAGTTTAACCGCTTCATCAGAACTCAGCCCATTGCCCCGGCGTTTAGAACGGTTTGATGCAGTAGGGAAAGAACCGGCATGGCATATATCCATCATGAACAGTGCTTTTTGATTTGCTGGTCTACGCTCTAAAAACGCTGCAAAATCACGCATCTCTAGCCCTGTATAAGGCTCATCCATATCACTATCATGTGCTACAAAATAAAGCTCTTGGTCTGAACCGATAATCCCATGACCTGCGAGAAAGATAACAATGATATCTTCAGCAGAAGCCTGCTTAAAGAATCTATTCATTTCTATTTTTATATTCCTCACCGTGGCATCTTTGTTCGTGATTACTTTAGTATGGACTTGTTTATAAAGCTGACCTTCTTGCTTTTTAAACATTTTTGCTAACTCAGTTGCATCTTTATCAGCAAAATTTAAATTCTGATCAACTTTCTCGTAATCCTTAACTCCAACTCCAAAAAACCACAAATGAGCTGTAGTGTCGGCTTTCTCACCGTTTGACTTCTTTGCTACAGATCTTTTTACAGTCACGGTATTTGGCATCACAACGGCACTCTTATAGCGTAAAGCTACAGACAGAACATTGTTACCTTCCGATAAAGGAAATTCATGCTCCACTGTATATTTTCTAAGAGCTGATTTGACAGGAACGACCTTAAAACCTCTTCCTGTATGACCATTAACAGTCCACACTAAAACTGGGGCAGGAGTATCATCACCGTCTACTTCTACCTCTACTTTCATTTTATACACTTTATCTTTAGTCGTATGACCGGTGTCAGAAATTACTTTTAACTTATAAGGTAGTTTAAACAAATCAGGATCAATTGCTGGGCGAGGATCTACAACGACACTAACCACTTTTTTATTCATTATGTCTTTTAGACGATTAGCAAGTAGCGCTGGACGTTCAAACTTAGAACGTAAGACCTCCATAGGCAACATACGTCCTCCTACTTTCCAGAATACCTTATCAGTTCCCTTAGGAGATGCAACGAAGTAGCCTTCATCTGTATATGCTATCCACTCAGCCCCCTTCTTTAAGATACGTATACCTAGTTTACCTGTATCACGTCGGATAAAACTGATTTCACCTGAAGGTGAAAATTCGATCTTAATATTTAGTTTAGTAAAAGCAGTTGATAAAGGTGTATCACAGGTGTTGAATGGACGACTCAGCCTAGATTTGTTTTTCCCCCAAGTGCCCATGCGTAGGTTTCTCACATCATCAGAGCTCCATTTATTAGCTGAAATACGTAAAAGGTTCTCATTTTCATAAGCAATGCTCTCAATGCTTGAAGATTGATACACTGTAAAAGGTTTAGCGAGTTCATTAGCGTTCCAACTCCATCGCACTATTTTACCTGAAATAGTTCTAGCCCAGCCTTGATACCCGTCTTGCCACCGAGTGACAAAGGTAACCTCTTTACCAGAAGGCGATAGCTCAAGATGTTCAATACCTGGTTTGGTCATTTTACCATGTCGAAGTTTCGAGGTGAGAGCCTTCACTTGCTGTTTGGCAAGCTGTTTGCCAGTTTTAGCATCCAAAATCACAAGCGTTACATTCGTAGTTCGAGCTTGATCGAAACTAGCTCCTCCTACGCAAACGACGCCAGATGCAATAGATAGGGAGTCAGCCTTTATTGCTAAGGTCCCGACGAGCTTACGTTGATAAGTATTCAAGTCGTAGCGATAGAGTTTACTCTTTTCAGATTCTTCATCAATCGTTAGCCCATATAAAATACCTGTTTCAGAATTTGATCCTGGTTTACAAATGGCCATCTTCCCCTTCCACTCATGAGCTTGTCTACCCGTCTTAACATCCCAAATACTAATGCCTCCAGCAGAAACGGCAGCTATTATATCGAGCTTTTCAAAGGCATAAACAGCCTTTAATTCTGCGGCTAGTCCCTTCGTGAAAATCAAGCTTTGGTTAGATAACTGCTGAGTATTAAAGTCCATTCGGTATATTCCAGTCTCTTCTCCTGCTCCGTCAATCTTCGCTTTTTCATTAGCTACCCAGCCACCACTGATTAGTAGTTCTTCTCCGTCTCTTCCCCAGAAAACCTCAGGATCAACATTCTCGCTAGATTTATCAGAATGCACCTCGCCTGTTTTAAAGTTTACTACACCCCAGTTTCCAGTGTGCATACAGTTTAGAGCTACTAGCTGAGAGTGCACTGGATGCGGTGAAATATGAGTCGCTGCTAAGCGTTGCCCATTCGCCAAAGCGGTTCTCCAGAAAGCTTTCTTAGTCGGCCTCTCTTCATTTAAAGAATCCCAATTTAAGACGGCTCCATCATCATCTCCTATATAGAGGTATCGGCCGTCATAAGATGATGCCATACTGTGTAAATAGCCTAAATCAGGAACCTTAAGCTCCTCAATCTCTCTAGATGCTACGTCTATCAAGAATATACGCCCTTTCGCCGAATGGCCAGCGAGAGCTATCCCACTACCACCTTTCACCCAAGCTGGATAGAGTGCTTGATCTGTTGAACCTGGCATTGCAACAGAGAACTCATAATCACTGCTCTCAAGATTATAGACATATGCAAACCCCAGAGTTGTAATTGCTAAACGTTTCGAATCAGGGGACCATACAGCCCCATTGATAAGGCTACCTGGAGATGGGTTTAATACGAAGGACTCTAAAACCCCTGTTCTTGCATTCAAAATAACACCAACAGAATTATTCCTGTCGTCATTCACGCAAATAAGTAAGCGACGTCCATCTGGTGAAAAATTCACACCTTCGCTCTTCCATGGTAAATCAATTTTATACAGTCTAACCCATTGCTCAGTATCCCAAACATCACCGTTGCCATCTAACATAAGCTTACCATCTACACTTACAGCGGTAATAACGTCATCAACTGTTCCTGTGGTAACTAGATTAGGCTTAGCTAAATTACCAACAAGGTTTAGCTCTACTCTTCTATTTTTGCTCTTACCTGCTTTCGTCAGATTCGTAGCAATAGGTCTACGTGACCCAAACCCCTCTACCTCAAATCGAGAATACGGCACACCTTTTTGCTCATGGAGATATAGAGCCAAGCTTTGAGCTCGTCTCACTGACAAGCTCTCGTTGTCACCGGCATTACCCGTGCTATCAGTATGGCCTTCTACTCGAAAAGCCAAATGTGAATATTTTTGATTAGCAAACAACTTAAGAATAGGAGCCAATTTCCGCTCTACGTCGTTAGGTAGCTCATCAGATCCTGTAGCGAAATTCAACTGCACAGATATACCGTTTTTCCCAAACTCGCTTTTCCAGCTATTTTCAAGAGGGTTCGACTTTAGATAGGATTGCTTCTGATCAACTAGCTTTCTTAGTTTCTTTAACAATATTCCACAGGATTCTGAGTAAGAGGGATTCCCGCCAGCTTTAATGTCCCTTTTTAAGGATTTTTCACTTTTAACGATGTCGCCTGAAGATAATAAAGTCATTATATAATAAGCGTAATTAGACTCGTTAGGATCGTCAGCTAACATTTTTTCCATCTCGCCTATAACCTCTAGATTACTAAATGTTTTCGGCCCATAATACTGAGCGGCCCAATAGTTAATAAGTGCATGCTCCCTATAAGCTCGCTTTAATTCAGCTCGACTTCCTAAATCATAAAAACTTTTTGCTTTTTGCCACTGCATAAATTTACCCGCAAGTTTTCCCTTCATATTATACCAATCCGCATCAGGAATAACTGGGTGAGTAGGCAGGTCGTTTAATGCTCTAAAACTAAAAGAACGAAATGTATCTTCAGGTAGATAAGTTCCATCTCGAGGGGCATTTCTTATCGTGTATGCGAGCGCTAGAGCCTCACCTGTAGGAGCTAATTTAAGAGCTCCTCCGTGATCTGGAGACAGAAATGCAAAAGCGGCAGATGCTGTAGAGTTATGCCGTTTATCCAAATTAAAGACCTTACGAGCCACTTCTATACACCATTGCGCCACAACAGCACGACGAATAGGATCTTCTTCACTATCTGCAGTTTTCTGCTGATATTTAAGTAATCGTTTAAGAAATCCATCCCCATTAAGTCGCTCTGCATCATCTAAACCTCTAAATAATTTTTCATCAAACCGGAGATCAAATAGCATAGAAAGATTAAATTTTCCACTCCACTGGTCTAAATCCATACTCCAAATTTCCGAAACTATCTTTTCTGCTTTTTTAAAGTCTTCAGCTTCGTATAAGTAATAACGAGCCTCCATCATTAAATAAGCCGCGTGCTGTTGCTTTACTATTCTTTGATTTTTCTCAGTTAAGTTGACCCATTCTATCCTATATTTTTCCTCCATTGATTGATAATAAGCCATGTCTATATCCCCTTCTTCGAACAACACTTTCATAGCATCAATTGCATATTTATCTTTGCCTCCTATAGCAGCTCTATTGGTCGCTGCCGCACATTTAAGCTCCTTCCATGCACGTTGATCGAAGAGCACTTTAGAGTATAAATCAGCCTCTAAGGCCTTCTTTCCAGCCTGTCCAGCCTGCCATGCTAGACAAAACAATCCCTCAACTGTTTCAGGCCTATAATTTGCTAGGTAATTTCGAGTAGCTGTTCTCTGCACACCGACAAACGATAGCTCAAGTAATTTACGGCTATCATGGTCATCGTAAATCGACGGATCGGCCTGAGGAATTTCTCCAGCACTTAATGGTAGACATTGAAAAATTGACAGTGAGACGATGCTCAAAAACTTTATTATTAGAGCTATATTAGATTTAATCATAATAGAATTTTAGTTAGCAAATTTGATAATTAGTGGCACACAAGTTTCATCTAACCTCTTCGAATTAAATTCAAATTTATTGAATTTAAACCCTGTGTTTTTTTCAGCCACAACCGAGTGACCGTGAATCTTTAATACTTGGGAAACTGCGTCATAAAGCGGTATTTTATCATCTCTGATCTGCTTCCCTCGCTTTTTTAAGTCCTTCAAGATCTTCTCGATAGGCAATGGTTTGACGGAAAAGATAACGCATAAATCATTTCTACCAGCATTCCCGTCCAACTCAATAAAATGTTCCTCATCAGGAATAGGAACATGCACATTCTCATAGGGTATATAAGGGCTTACTGAAGGCTTATGCGGAAAAACATTGAAAAATTTAGATGTTTGGTCAAACCCAAATGCATAAAGATAAATAGGGGACGTATTCTTTAGATAAATTCTAAACTTTGTTTTTTTAGGATAGATCTTCGCTAGCCGATAGGCTTTTTGCTTAGCATCAAAGACCCCATTCATCGTCTTTATCTTAGAAGTCTCTAGAATAACAGAGCCTCTCAAATCTGCTGTATATTTAGGTTTGTCTATCATACTAAAAGATTGAACAACAAATCTATTGAAATCCACATACTCTATCCAGCAAAACCCACGCTGTCCCCACTTGGAGCCCCATGAGTTAATTACATGAAATGCTCCATGCCTACCTTTGTTATCATCATAACCAACTACTGTCATTGCATGCCCACTATATTTATCTGCATCGAAGAAGGCTCTGTCAATTTCTATCCCCCTATCTACCGAGTTAGGCTTATAAAACCCATCTGATTTTATTTTCTGAAATGAATTAGTCAAATGCATTCCGATAACAACTGGCTGTTTAGCGGCCAATGCTTTTTTTACTTGCTGGACTTTATTGTTATCATAGAGGTCATGCAGCCTCAAAAAATCGTAAATTGTATGAGGTCTAACTATGTCATCATAACGACCCCAGTCATTAAAACTACAATTAAACTTTATAACACTCGCCTTCAGGGCTCCAGATGTTTTAAGTAAGATCATAGCATCTTCTATACTTGTTCCATTCTGACATCCTGATTTTTTTCTTATCTGATTATAGATAAAAGATGGAGAAAATGCCTCTCTATTAGCTCGGGCCGCTCCAAGTTCCCTCTGATTAATCCCCTCTAGTATAGTGCGAGCGTGATAAGCTGTAGCCCATGAAGTGCAGGTTCCAAACTTCCCTTGACTACCCGGAATTGGGCAGTAACCACTTAAATCAACTTTTGCAGGAAGCTTACTAGAGTCTCGACTTGCAAGTAGGGATACACTCGCTTGTTGTTCATATTTATCTTGATCAAACTCAGCTCCTTGCCTGAAGTTTTGAGCCTTCGTTACACAATTTACAACGAACAGCATTAACACAACTAGTTTGTATAAACTATTACTTGTAAAAATCTTCATTATTTCAAACTATATAAATTTAAATTTGGAGCAAGTCTATTAAACAGATAGCATTCCTTTCCAAATTGGAATATCACTCCAAAATTCTTACGAGAGTAGTCCACCATCCCAAAATCCCCATCCAATTCGCAGCCAAAAAAAATAGCCCTACCGTTTCCAGTAGGGCTATAAAATTTTATTGGATAATCTAATTAAAGAATATCATGAGCCGCAGTAACGACATCACGTGATGTCATTCCGAGTTCCTTCATGACGACGTCACCAGGAGCTGAGATACCGAAGCGATCGATGCCGAGCACCTTGCCTTCGCATCCGACATACTTCCACCAGAGTCCTGAGACACCAGCTTCGATAGCGATCTTCTTCTTCACGCTGCATGGGATAACGCTGTTCTTATACTCGCATGACTGACGGTCAAATCTCTCAAGACATGGCATAGAAACAACACGCACTCCGTCGCCTAGCTCCTTAGCAGCATTCACGATGTGATCTACCTCTGAACCAGAAGCCATGAGGATGAGTTTTAGCTCACCAGTCTCCTGCTTAAGAATGTATCCACCTTTAAGTGCACCTTCACGGCGAACGCTCGCTGGAACATCTGTGTGGTTGCCGATTTTCTGACGAGTCAGGATAAGAGCTGTAGGCCCATCTTGTCTCTCGATAGCTGCAACCCAAGCTGCTGCCACCTCTTCAGGATCACCAGGACGGTAAACATCGAGTCCTGGGATAACACGAAGACCACTAACAGTTTCCACTGGTTGGTGAGTAGGTCCGTCTTCGCCCACACCCACTGAGTCGTGAGTGAAGATGTAAGTCACAGGAAGATTAGCTAGAGCTGCAAGTCTGATAGATGGTCTGAGGTAGTCTGCAAACACACAGAACGTAGCCGCACTAGGTAGGAATAGTCCGTCGTATGCGATACCATTTGAGATTGCTCCCATAGCGTGCTCACGGATTCCATACCAGATATTACGTCCAGACGCATCGTCTGCTGAATAGTCTCCACCGTCCTTGATGTAGTTCTTAGTAGATCCGTAGAGGTCAGCTGATCCAGTGATTAGCTGTGGAACTTCTTTAGCAAGAGCATTGATCACCACTCCACCAGTGCCACGAGTAGCATCTGCATAGTCAGCACCAAACTCAGGAACCTTAGCAAGTAGACCCTCAGTGCATACTCCACCTTCAAGTTGCGCTGCTAGCTCAGGATTAGCCTTCTTCCACTGAGCGTAAACTGCTTCCCACTCTGCATGCGCTGTTGATTTCTCACTAGCTCTCTTCTCAAAGTGCTTCTGCACCTCATCAGAGACATAAAATAGTTCTTCAGGTAGTCCGAGCCCTGCACGAGCTGACTCAGAGAAGTTAGCACCGCTTTCGCCGTGGCCTTTCGCTGTTCCCGCTACTTCTGGGATACCTTTACCGATGATTGTCTTAGCGATGATCACCTTTGGCTTGCCGTTGTCGTCAGACTTAGCTTTCTCCATCGCCTCAGCGACAGCGCCTAGATCGTGACCGTCTACGATCACTGCATCCCAGCCTTGAGATTCAAAGTAAGCTGCTGTGTCTGTGCTCTGAGTCACGTCAGCAAGAGCGTCGAGAGTCACGTCGTTGCTATCATAGATAAGCACCAAGTTATCGAGAGCATTGTGACCTGCGAACTCAATCGCTTCACGTGCTACACCTTCTTGGAGACAACCGTCACCGTGGAGAGCCACTACGTGATGATTAAAGATTTCATGCTCGTCAGTATTATAAACTGCCGCCGCACGCTTACCGCTCATTGCGAAACCTACAGCATTTGCGATACCCTGACCGAGTGGGCCAGTAGTAGCCTCTACACCTGGAGTCTCGCTGAACTCTGGGTGACCAGGAGTGATGCTGTGTAGCTTACGGAAGTCCTTGAGATCCTGTCTTGCCACTGCATAGCCACTGAGGTGAAGCCAGCTGTAGATGAACATTGAGCCGTGACCAGCTGAGAGGATAAATCTATCTCTATTGAGCCACTTTGGAGCTTTAGGATCGAAATTTAGGCTCTCGCTGAAGAGAACCGCACCAATTTCAGCACAACCCAAAGGCAGTCCCAAATGACCAGATGAACAAGCGTGAACAGCATCAATAGCAAGTCCTCGCGCTTCGTTAGCAGCTTGTGAAAGTAATTCTGTATTCATAGATGCACACAACATCTAAAATCTAAGCCATTACTACAAGAGTGAAATCGTAGATAGTGCGTCAACATATACTCAATTTTGCGTCATTGCTCCAAAACTGGTAACATCCAACTATGTTTCAATTCGAATTTAATGAGCTCAGCGTCTACCCCACATTCAAGTAGATCTGCCTATTTAGAGTAGATTCAGACACCTCATTCCTTGTCCTCAAAACGCTTTTTCGCATCGAGCAGGATTTGCTTAGAGTCTAATCTATAATCATGTCGCAGTTCGATCCCAAGCCGACCTTCACTTAACAACATCACACATTTTTCCTTAGCAGTCGTGTTCCCTAGATGCGGACAACTCGATGGAAGTTGCCTCTTGGTGTTTATATCCAAATACTCGACCCAAGTAACTCTGATCGATTTAGTCATCTTAGCGTCCTTCTTATTTTGAATAGTCTCTATCACTTCTATCGTCCCAGAAAATAACCCCAAATGCCCCTGAAAACCTTCCCCTTCAGTTTTAGGAAACACATGATCTGGTGCATAAAACTTCCCTTCATACACGATGTTTTCCAACTTACTCTCCTTGAGTTTACCCACAATGATATAGTCATGGTTCAGATCATGCCGCAGCGATTCATCCGACATATTCATCACCCCTGCTTCAACTCCTCCAGAGAACAAACAAACTAATGTGACCACAAAACAACTAAACATCATCCAAATTTTCATGAACGAATGCTACCTGCTCCTCGATCTCACAAAAGGACTATTTTTTAGTATCCCATTTGATCACAGAAAGCTGAGGCATGTGATCCGACGCTACAGCCCCATTGACAACTGGATTTAAAACAACGGAGCTAAGAGTCTCGATCTCAGGGCTATGAAAGATGAAATCAATTTTACCCACTCCTTTATAATCTGCTTTCCATCGGTTAAAGGTAGCTGGATTTTTGTTCTCTGGGTTTGTAGAGAGGTAACTATCTACTAACACAGCCTTGTTTTCTTCATCCACTGCCTCGGTCAGAGATTTTATCGCTTTGTTAGAGATCGTAGCATTGAAATCACCTAGCAACACTACGGGATCCTCCGCGTGTTTCCGTAACTGTATTGTCTTCAGAATAAGCTCAGCGGATTTCTCTCTCGACTGCTGAGATCGATGATCAAAATGAGCATTAAACACATAGAGTTTAGCACCAGATTTATTCTCCATGTGCGCCCAGGTGCAAATTCTAGTGATCCCGTTCCCCCAATGTTTACTACCCACCACCTCGGGTGTGTCCGATAGCCAGAATGTGCTCGACTCAAGAACCTTCCACTGAGTTTTATCATAGAAAATTGGAGCAAACTCACCAGAGAATTCACCATCGTTTCGCCCATGACCAACATAAGCATAGTTCGGCAACTTCTCTAACAACTGCTTCACTTGATGATGTAGAGCTTCTTGAGAGCCAATAATTGAAGCCTTCTTAAACTCCGGAGCTATAATTGGTAAACGATGTCCCCAATCACGAGTCCCTTTATCAGCCCTAGCATCATAGCGGATATTAAAAGTCATCACTTTAGTTTCCTCAGCCAGCACTGACGAGGCTATTACCAATAAGACAAAAATAGATTTAAGATTCATAAAGTTACTAGCAACCTATAGAAAGTATCACTTCAGAAGAAGATGTTTTTCCGGAAAAACTACACCTGATAAGCTAAGTCATGACTGATCACTATTATTTTTCTTGTTGAAACTAAGGAGTTTATTTATCGTCACTCACATGATCACAAGATTAATCACATCTCTTTTAATATTAATGACCTGCACAACTCTACATGCACAAGATCTTGTCCTCAAAGATCAGCAGGGAATGGATTGCTATGTTTACCTGCCATCCAAGATTGATAAGAGTAAAAAATATTGGCTAGTAGTAGGAGTTCATGGCGCTGGTGGTCAGGGTAAAAATGCTGGTGGTTACGCCTCTTGGGCGAAGCGTGGAGACGTCATCGTTATTGGCCCATCATTCATCTCTCGTCAGCAAGGTAATGTCGCTCCTTATCAGAATGGTGATGGCCCACATGCGAAGAAGCTCATCGCCTTATTTGATAAGCTAAAGCAAGACTACCCACTACATGATAAAATGTTCCTTACTGGCTTCTCAGGAGGATCTCAGTTCACTCACCGCTTCACAATGAACCACCCAGAACTAGTTTGCGGAGTAGCTGCTCACTCTGGTGGATCATGGGCTACTAGAGGACTAGGTAGGATTTCTAAGAAAGCTAAAGGCATCCCATTTGCCATCTCCTGTGGAGAAGCTGACACTGGCAAAGCCTGGGGAGCAGCACCGCTAAATCGACTAGCTTGGTATAATGAATTTAAAAAGGAAATCGATACAGCTGGCTTCACCTATCTAGCTAAATCTTTTCCTAAAGTCGGCCACAGCCACACAGCTGAGGCGAGAAAAATGTCAGCAGAATGCTTCCAACTAGCGACCGGCCTCGGAGGAGGAACCAAAGGAGCTAAGCTTACTTTAAGCGCTGAATGGAAGAATCTAAACGGTGCAATAGTCGCTAAACCGGCTGCAGATGGAAACTCTGATAAAAAATCTGGTAGGTTCACTGATTACCAGAAAACTCAGCTTCAGAAGACAGCAAGATCTGCATTTATACAGGCAGATAAAAAGATTATCTCAGATTCTAAATTGATAGCATTTCTAAAGAAAAATCCAGCGATCATCTGGAAAGACCTACCTGGCTCTGCGAAGCTACTAGAACAATGCGAAGCTGCTGCTCAACGCTGGCAAACCGCAGCCAAAAGTAAAAACAAGTTCAATGGTCGCTTTCTGAAAGACTTCAAGAAATTCACAGAAGGCCTAAAAATCCACGAAGACACCTTCAGCGAAGAAGCTGTGAAGTAGCCTAGAGCGACAGCAACACATCCTTAGTCAGATCCACGGATTGAGGACTCAGTCTTATCACCTCTCGATGAGTTCCTTTCGCTGATTTATCGAATACCAAATGCAGGCCCTTGCTTTCACCGAGTTCCTGCACTTTCTTAGCGATAAGATCCATTGATTCTATTTTCTCTTCTTTTGTCATCTCTGCACCGTCAGTGTGCTTCACAAGAAACAATCGATCCATATCCACTGTCGCAATTTTTAGTTGAGCCAAAGGCATCTTCTTCTTGTTAGACTTGATTTCTCCATCTTGCATCCATGACTGAACATCTGTTGTCACATCTAGATCGTCGATAGGATAATCAGAGACCAAATCAGTCCAAATTTTAGCCCTTTTATTTTCATCACACTCACCATAACATTTCCTCCATTATTGAAACAACATATACGACCAAATGACAACTGTTTGAAGCCAATTTAAACGGTTGTATTAAAACAATAGTTTACACATCTTTAATATTTAGCTACATATAGTGATTCATTCCCCGAATACCTAACCCCCTATTAAACTAATGAACACCCCCAAGTATGCATTAGCAGCAGTATTGTTGCCCCTATTTGTTTCATCAGCACAGGCTGTAGAATTTACTCTTAAATTTGAAGAAGCTGATGCAGGAATCCGCTGGACAGGCATCGTAGACTCTACTGCCGACACACTCGCGATCACTGCCTGGGACGTGACTGGAAATCAGTTTTATCCAACGTCAAACTCACTTCCGATGATGTTCAGCGCCGTGTCTGGTGAATTTGGCAGCTATGACGTCCCTGATGACTGGGATGGAAACCTAGAGAACTGGGGATTCATCTCAGACAATACCTGGCTTGATTATCAATGGACCAATGCAGCCACAGAGAAAGATGGTGGAGACCTAGCCTTTGGCGGAATCAACCCACCACCACTAGCGGTAGGACTGACCTTAGAATATACACCTTCATCTATTCAACAGAGCGGAGACCTATTTTTCATTACTCCAGAGCACTTCGCTAGAACGTATACAGACACGCATACTTTAGCCAGTCCGCTCCATGGTGCTAATTTAACTGCGACTAGCATGAAACTAGACGGAGTGGAAATATCAGCAGCACAAGCGGTGCCAGAGCCATCTAGTGCCTTACTCCTACTCGTAGGTGCAGCAGGTGCTCTCGTTCGTAGAAAACGCTAGTAGTTTTTCTATTTTAAAATCAACTCATCCCCTCTTACTTTATGAACATCTCCCAATACATATTAGCAGTATTAGCGATTCCTTTTGCCACATCATTTTCGCAAGCAGCGGAGTTTGATCTCAACTTTGAAGACACCAGCACAGGCGTGAACTGGGCAGGAGTAGTAGACACGACGACTGATACATTATCGATTAGCCAGTGGTCAGCTACAGGAGGTGACTATTTTGCTACAGAGGCATCATTACCGATGATCTTTAATGCTGTGACTGGAGCTAGCTCTAGCTACGACATTCCTGATGTCTGGGATGGCAACCTCACAAACTGGGGATTCCTTTCAGAGAACATCTGGACCGATTATACCTGGAATAGCCAGCCTAACATTGACAGAGGCAACAACCCTCTCTTCATTGACATCAACACCACTAAAATAGGTATCGGTGTAAAAGAAACGTATGTCCCTGAAGCAATCGATGGCGGTGATGAAGGCTTTACTATCATTCCAGCACGCTTTGACAGAACTTATACGAACGCAGCTACAATGACCGACTCTGTAAATGAGAAGCGTGACATCACGGCAACGACCTTTACAGCCACCCCAGTAGCAGTGCCAGAGCCATCCAGTGCTTTACTCCTGCTCGTAGGCGCAGCAGGTGCCCTCGTTCGCAGAAAACGCTAGTGAAAACTAAGACCTTTTACGTCTTAATATCAGCATCACCCCTAGGCCTAACATTGCCGCTGAGCTAGGCTCCGGCACAGTATTAGCCACACCTATGCTGCTCGCTGCGTTTGACCAGTTTCCAACTCCATCTCCTGAGCCATCATACTGTAATGTATCTGCTCCCGTTGCCGTAGCTACAAAATCATAAACTGTTGGACCACCAGACCAAATACCTTTCGCCACAGCAACATCAACACGTCCGACATCCGTAGCAGTCCCCCATTGCACGAATGATTCCATTGCGCTGGCGGTGCCAAAAGAGTTAGTATTAAAAAGCCCAAAATCGGCTGAAACATCATTTAAATCAATACTCAATGTAAGCACAGCGATTTGCCCTGCGCCTAGATTTAGTGAGCCACTCGTCAGAGTTTGACCACTTAACTGGACATAACTAAATCTCGAACAAAACCACCAAGAACTGATGTCTACCGTAGTGGCTCCATTGTTGAAAATCTCTACCCTGTCATTCCCTATCGTGTTTAAATAGTCGACTTCGTTAATTACGATCGCCGCCTTGGCAGAAGAAATCATAGCCAGCATCAGAGCTGCAGATTTTAGTTTATTTTTCATAGATTCTTCATGCTAATAAAGACAATCTAACCCAACAAGGAAAAACCATATTTCAACAGACTGAATCATCGACAAATACCCATATGAATAAGTGCCGAAATGTTACTTCTTCTCCCAGCTATCTTTACCCTCTAAGCTCATCTGCACCTTATCAGATTGTAGCCAGTTTTTAGCTTTCTTATCGTTGCTTAGATAGGCTTTGAAGAATGCAGTGCTTATCGCTTGAATAGCTTGATGATGCTTCGGGTTCTTATGATTCTTCCCCAGTATGGTCTTATCTGAAAACGCCATGTGATTCGCTTTATTCAAGACTAACTGATACTTATCCCCAGCAGGCAGACCAGAGTAAACTTTCTTTCTATTCACTACATCAACATGCGGAGTCATGAACGCTTTGTCAGCAGTCCCAGTCATCAGAAGCCATGGAATACTTACTTCACCAAATGCTTTTTTAGCCTCGTTAGCATCCGCTTTTTTTCTGAATCGTGAGCTACTAGGACTCATCGCAAAGGCAGCCTTAATGCGTTTGTCGGTATATTTCTGACCAACTACTGGAAACGACTGACCCGAGACAGCCTGCGTAGTCACCGCTCCAAATGAATGCCCACACATGCCAATCTTCTGCAGATCTAATTTCCCATAGAGAGCATGAGATCTATCTGCATTCCATTTGCTAACTTGATCTATTGACTCTGAAACATCGTCCACTCGATTGAGGAAATTCTCTAGACTCATCGCCTTCTTAAAAGTCTTCACATACTCTCTGCGTTGCTTGCCTTTGATGATTTCGATATCGCTCCCCTTATGCTGCATCGCTACTACCACAAAGCCGTTTTTAGCCCAGTGCAGCCCCAGATAATTTCCAATCTCACGAGAGCCCCCCAGTCCATGACTCATCATAATCACAGGTAGTTTTTTCGCCGTCTTTGATTTAGGAAAATACACTTTAATAGGCACTTTTCGAGCCACCCCTTCATATTCATAATCAAAACTAGTCAGTAAAGTCTCCGCCTTATATCGAGGCAGAGTTTTCGTTTGTTGTGCGAACAACATACCACTCATCAAAACCAGTAATCCAGCTAGTAAATAAAGTCTCATAATAGTAGAACACCAAGACTCATTAAAAGTTTCATTTATCTTTTTCGTGTAACAACTATGCGCTTGATACGTAGTCCTCTATGTAAGAATCTAATTATGAACATGGTATCCGTCTGGAAAAAATCTCTTCTCACCTCTCTATCCATACTCAGTATTGGAGCAGCAGCGTCGCTACATGCCCAGAAGCTAACCTACGAAGACCATATCTTACCCATATTAGAAACCTCCTGCACCAACTGCCATAACCCAGATAAACAAAAAGGAGGACTAGATCTCACTAGTTACAGAGGCCTAATCACTGGCGGATCTGGCGGTAAAGTAGCGACCGCAGGCGATGGTGCTGGCTCTAAAATGTTCACCACCTCAGCCCACCTCGTAGAGCCACTGATGCCACCCGAAGGTGAACGACTCGGCAAAAAAGAACTCAACACCATCCGAGCTTGGATCGATGGTGGATTGCTCGAAACTAAAAATTCTGTCGCAAAGAAAGACAACACACCAAAGATCGATTTCTCAAAACTCGACACCAACAAGCCCTCTGGCCCACCACCTATGCCCATAGGTCTAGCTACAGACCCAGTCGTCCAACTAGATAGAACTGGAGCTATCTCAGCCATAGTAGCAAGTCCTTGGGCGCCGCTAATTGCCATCACTAGTGAGAAGCAAGTGCTCCTGTATAATACTGATAACTTCGACCTTGAAGGCGTTCTCCCATTTACCAAAGACAAAGGGAATCCTGAATCTTTAAGCTTCCACCCCTCAGGCAAATATCTGCTCGCTGGAGGAGGTCTCCAAGGCAAATCTGGTTCGACGGTCACCTGGGATATCACTAACGGCAAGCCCATCATGACCACGGCTAAGGAATACGATTCCGTCATCGCCTCGTCTCTCCGCTCAGACCTTCAAGCCGTCACCACTAGTGGCCCATCCCGACTAATCAAAATGTGGCAAACCGCAGACAATTCACTGCAACACAACATCAAGAAACACACCGACTGGGTCACCAATGTAAGCTACTCACCAGATGGCATCTTACTAGCCACCGCTGACAGAAACGGTGGTCTCATGGTCTGGGAAGCTGAATCAGGTAATGAATTCCATAGCCTACGTGGCCATTCAGCTAATATAACCGCTCTAAAATGGAGCACCGATTCTAACTTCCTAGCCTCAGCCTCAGAGGATGGATCATTCCGCATCTGGGATATTAACTCTGGTAGAGAAATCAAAAAAGTAGATGCCCACAAAGCAGGAATTCTCAGCTTAGATTGGGCTAAGTCTGGTGAAATTATTACCACGGGTAGAGACAACAAAATCAAACTTTGGAAGCCTGACTACAACCTTCTCAAAGAAATCACCTACCCAGGAGACCTCGCTAACAAAGCTTGCTGGAGCCACGATGCCAAACGATTCATCAGTAGCGACTACCGTGGCATCATCACAATATGGGACAGTAAATCACACCGAAAAATAGGCTCACTACCCTCTAACCCTGCCAATCTAACAGAACGAATTGTTAGAGTTCAATCCCAGATCGCTAAACAAGAGCAATTAGCCACCGCTAAGCTCAGTAGCTATCAAGCCAGCACCATAAGCAAACAAGCCCACGAGGCAAAAATCCTAGCTAATATCAACGCTACTAAATCCGCTGAAACAACGGCCAACAATCTCAAACAGACAATCAAAAACGAGCACAACGCCATCAAAGCAATCCATCAAAAGAAAAAACAAACCCAACAACAACTTCAGCAACAACAAAACAAAACTAGAGCAATCACCAACACACTCAAACAGACTCATCTGAAACTAGCGCAGTTCGACAAGCAACTAACAGCACATAATGCAGAAGTAGAAAAACTCAATACTCTGGTCCAAAAGCTCAACACTGAAATCCAGCAAACCCAACTCCAGATCCAAAAAGAACCTAAAAACAATAGCCTCAAGGACACACTCAAGAGACTACAAGGAACTCTAAAATCTGATCAGAAAAAACTAGAACAGAGAAAGCTTCAAGTCGTTCTAACCCTCAAATCTAAAGAAGATCAACACCAACTTGCTATCAAACAAGACGCTGAGCACAAGCAACTACGCCAACAAGTCGACAAACTCACCGCTCAACAAAAAAATCATGCTGCTGATGTCAAAAAACGCAACGACTCCATCCGTAGCCACCAACAAAACGTCGCCAAACTAGCCAAAACCGCTCAACAAAGAAAACAACAACTCCCCATTCTAAAAAAGGCCCTAGAACCAATCGTCGAAGCGGAGAATAAGGCTAAATCAGCTTACAATACATTCATTTCTAGTATAACCCCCATCCAGGCAAAACTAAACAGACTCCAAGCAAGAAAGAAATAAAACTACTCACAGCCTAGAAAGGCTTGCAATTCTAGCAGATTTTCGACCTGCTAAGGAATGCTCTTTATCTGGGACATCATCGGAACATTTTTCTTCTGCGTATCTGGCGCACTAGCAGGAAAACAGAAAAATTTTGACTACTGGGGAATGTTCCTCATGTCACTCATCACCGGCACTGGCGGTGGAGTCCTCCGCAGCTTACTCATCGGCGACACACCACCAGCTATACTCGTTGACCCCATCTATGTGATTGTTGCCATATCCGCAGTCCCCATCGTCGTTTTCTTCCCATCTGCTTTACTAAAATTCAGGCGACAGGTATCCATTATCGATGCGTTAGGCATAGGGATTTTCGCCTGTATCGGAGCCAGAGTCTCCATGAACAACGGCCTCGACTGGTGGGCTGCAATGCTTATGGGAGCAGTCACCGCTACCTTCGGTGGAGTGATCCGTGATATTTTACGCAATGAACCTCCATTGATTTTCAGAAAAGAAATCTACGCCACAGCCGCCCTCGCTGGAGCAGGCTTCATGCTACTGATCGAGCACTTCGGAGTAGATCAACAGACCTCTATGTTCATCGCGGCTTTCGCCACAGCAGGCATTCGCCTCCTAGCTATCAAATTCGCTCTTAACGCCTCTGAAGCGTAATCGAGACTGCCTAGATCTAGCTTTCACCCCCTCGGGATTTCCAACCAATTAGAGAGGATTACGCACAAATGATAAAATTTTGCTTTAATTGACATCCATTTAAACTAAATTAAGAGCTTGGATCGATTTAATCATAGAAATATGCCCCTAATTAAAGCTGATCTAACATTACTAATTGGAGTCAAATGAGCGACAGATATGAAATAGAAAGCCTTATTGGCAAAGGCAGAACTGGCGGAGTCTATGAAGCCCTCGATACCGTTCTGCATAGAAAGGTCGCTCTACGTAGGTTCTATTCTGAACAAGGAGACACTGACACATCTCGTTGGCAGGATAAGTTTGACTACCTAACAGGCTATCTTTCCAGTCTCGCTCACCCGAACCTCGCTACTGTCTATGATGCAGGCATAGACGATGATGGTGCCTACCTCACGACAGAATTTGCGCCCCACCCGACTCTAGATGATAGATTATTACAAGGCAGACTAGAGCTTGATGAATTTTGGGCCATGGCCACAGATATACTAGAAGCTTTAGCAGTCCCACATGCCAGAGATTTCACCCACTCTGGACTCACTACTAAATCCATCATTCTACATCCACGCAGCCGTGGAGATGTCAGATACCGCATCATCGACCTAGGTCAAGCTTGGCTCATCCCACTAATCAACCCTGACAACCCTCTACTCTCACTAGCTGATCCAGCCATTATGGCTCCAGAGCTGTTTGAGAAACACAATCCTACTCCACAGACAGACGTCTACATGATAGGAATGCTCTTCTATCTAGCGCTTGCTGGTGGACACCCATTCGCAGGATTACCAGCCGAAGAGGCACACGAGAGGCATCTCAACCACAGCCTCGCCCCCATCACAGGATACCGCACCAGCGTGCCTCCCGAAATTAGCGACTGGCTCGAAATCCTCACTCAAGCAGATCCTAAACTACGCCCTCAGAATGCCACTGAAGCCCTGAATCTACTACCGCTCAAGAGTTCCATCAATAAAGCATTCTTTCAAACCACTACCACTTCTGTGCCTAACTTCCATAGCACAAACCCGGCTCAACATTTTCAAAACACACAGGCTCCCTACAGACCCATTACTCAAGTTCAACCAGTCCAGCCACAACAACCGCAACCTGGTTTTGTCCATCAAAGACCTCCAAGTCCTCCTGCTCCTCAGAAGCGACTTGCATCTGCAGATAGTTCTAACTCTACCTTAGCGGTCATTCTTGTAGTCATTTGAGTCCTACTACTACTCATCCTCCTAGCCGCGGCTTAGGAAACTTGTAGTCTTTCTTTCGTAGAGAAGATCTCACAGAACTGGCGAAAATAGGAACTAGATTGAGCTCACCTAAGCTCAGATTTTACTATAAAACAATTCTCTGCCGCCTTCGACATGCTCGATATGGATGCAGATCGTTCCAGCTGGCATCAGCTCCGGAAATCTATCCGCCCACTCCACCACAAGCACAGCATCACGCTCTAAATACTCTTCCCATCCGATCTCTAGTAGTTCTTCTGCTTGTTCCAGACGATACAGATCAAAGTGGATCAACTCAGGCTTGGCTGCCACATATTCATTCACCAGAGCAAACGTAGGACTAGTCACCTCAGCTAAATAGCCGAGTTTCTTAGCAATCCCTTGTGTAATATGCGTCTTCCCAGCACCTAGGTCACCCACCAGCGCCACCACATCACCTGCTTTCAGTGATTCTGCTATTTGCTCACCAAAAGCGATCATAGCCTGCGCATTTTCAATTTTTATAGGGAATAAGTCGTCCATCTGCCCCCTTTTGGCATTATTTTCATGAAATTCCAAAAAAAATCTTGCCGATCACGCAACTTTATGTTGAATTTCCGCTCCGCAAGGGTGAATTCGCACCCTATGCAACTTTCAATCAACCATTAACTTGTCACGACCATGGCATATTCAGTTTTCAAAACAGGCGGCAAACAATACCGCGTTCAAACAGGTGATCTAATCGACGTCGAAAAGCTCGACCTCGAAGAGGGCACAGAAGCATCATTCAATGAGGTCCTCCTCGTAAACGACGGAAGCACTACAACAGTAGGCGCTCCTGTAGTTGAGGGCGCAACAGTCACAGCTAAAGTTGTGGAGCAATTCCGCGGCAAGAAAGTTATCGCTTTCAAGTTCAAGCGTCGTAAGGGTTACCACAAGACTAAAGGCTCACGTCGCCACCTCACAAAACTTGAAATCACTAGCATTTCATAGTTTCATATAAACCACTAACTATTATTACCCACCATGGCTCATAAGAAAGGACAAGGTTCCGTCAAGAACGGCAGAGATTCACGTAGTAAGCGCCTCGGCGTTAAGAAATTTGGCGGCGAAGTCGTCATCCCAGGTAACATCATCATCCGTCAACGCGGAACTAAGTGGACACCAGGTAAAAACGTAGGCATCGGTAAAGACCACACTATCTTCTCTCTAAAAGAAGGTAACGTATACTTCGACAAAAGCGGTCGTCGTGTAAACGTAGCTCTTGCTGAAGCATAATACTACCAAAGTAACTTTATTAGCCGCAGTCATTTTATATGACTAGCGGCTTTTTTGTGTCCACGATTAACAAGCTTGCGAAGCAAGCAGACAATCGCAAATTATAAATTTCAAATCACAAATCACCTAAAATCCGCCTCAAGCGGTTTTAGCTTAGGCCTCCACAAGCTGCTCCATGATCTCAGTAAGCTCGTCTACTCCTTCTTTCCAGTCGGAGTAGTCCTCAGCTTCAGTCCATGTGTCTTGCAGCTCAGAACCTTCGTTCAAAACCAACTTAAGAGCATTCAAAGCGGGCTCTGGAAGATCTGTGATATCATCACACTCATTATCACTGAGCCAATCCTTGAGCTCTTCAGGTAATCCCTTTCTTGGCTCATCGAGGAACGCTACGATTACTTCAGCCGCTGCAACAGCAATAGCACCTGTGTCGTAGTCCAATTCATCCTCCTTAGTCAGAGTGATTGCTCCCAGCAGGAACTCACGAGTTTCCTCTGCGTCAGCTAGCTCAGCTAACCAATCTACTGCTGTATCGTCTTCAAATGTTTTAGTTCCCCAAGCGGCCATAATAGTGATTTTTAGTAATCTTAATGTTGTGTTGACCTCATATTGAAAAATAAACAGTGCATCATGCAAGGGGGAACTGCATTTATTTTTGATTAACATGACACCAACTAATATTTCCGAGGGACTATAAACCAACTTACAGGCCACTCATTCACCGCATAAACGCCCAAAATTTAGTATTGAAAATCTACGCTTTTCCAATCATACCTCTTCACATGAATCTACTTTTTGACACTCTCCTGTCCTCCGCCCCAGCCATAACAGCACTAGGTGAGCCTAGCATGATCGCCCAGATCGGCACTCTGTTTATGCTCATTATACTCCAGGCTGTATTAGGATTTGATAACCTTCTCTACATCTCACTTGAGTCAAAGCGCGCTCCTGAAAAAGACCAAGCATTTGTCAGAAAAATGGGCATCGGCATCGCCATCGTCCTACGCATCGTTCTCCTCTTCGTTCTAGTAGCCCTCATCTCACACTTCCAGAAGCCAGTTCTCCATTTTGATAATGATTGGTTCGTTGGAACATTTAACATCCACGCTCTCATCGTCCTCCTCGGTGGAGCATTCATCATCTACACTGCCACCAAGGAAGTCATGCACATGATGCGTATCGAGCATGGACACGGCATCGACACCAAACCTAAATCCGTCGGCGCCACCATCACCATGATCGTCATCATGAACCTCGTTTTCTCTTTCGACTCCATCCTCTCTGCCATGGCACTCGCTCAGTATAAGGACTCACTCGGTGATACTCAGCACCTCATGTGGGTAATGACTGTCGCCATTGTGATCACAGGCATCCTCATGATCTGGCTAGCCGACAAGGTCTCAGACTTCCTCCAGAAGAACCGCATGTATGAGGTGCTCGGCCTCTTCATCCTCTTCATCGTAGGAATCATGCTCGTCACAGAAGGCGCTCACCTCGGCGAACTCACACTCTTCGGTGAAGCAGTCATGCCAATGACCAAAACCACCTTCTACTTTGTCCTCTTCATCCTCATCATCACAGACATCGTTCAAACTCGTTATCAGAAGAAACTACTCGCTGAAGGCACGGCAAAAGCCAAACACACCGAGGAAGCTTAATCAGCATCTCTCCTTTGGCTGAAAGTCAAATTTATATCAGACCGGGGAAAGGAGCTTTGCGACGTATCCCCCGGCCTAACTACCAAGCCCAGCATTCGCTGAAAGTGAACTTTATGCTTCATCTATGAGTTTTATGAACACTTAGGATATCCCCACTCTTTCCTGCCTAGAGTTAAAATTCTAATCGGCTTCACCATGTTTTTCATAAAGAAAAGCTTAACTTCAACGCTTCGTGAATCCACAAGTCACTTAAATATAAATATTGACATATTTCATAATCAATCTATCTATTATTTATAGTATAAATTCATCCCCCGAATATTACCCCCAATATAAATATGAACATCCCCCGATACGCCTTAACATTACTAGCTATTCCCTTAACTACCTCTTCAGCACTAGCTGTGGATTTTAATGTCTTTTTTGAAGACACAAGCACAGGAGTAGACTGGACAGGAGTAGTAGATACCACCACAGACACTTTATCTATTAGCCAATGGAATACTACAGGAAATGAATTCTACCTAGGTCAGAGTTCATTACCTATTATCTTTAATGCAGTGACAGGATCTGATGGCAGTTTCGACATACCTGATACTTGGGATGGAACTCTAACAAACTGGGGATTCGTTTCAGAAAACCCGTTCACAACTTATCAGTGGACTGATAGGTTCGGTTCAGAAATCGCCTTCGATCTACCTAATACAAACGGTGTAGGCGTAGGCGTTATAGAAACTTACATAGAAGAGTCGATTATCGGTTCAGGCAAAGGTGCTACAGTCACTCCAGCACGTGTGGATAGAACTTATACTAACTCCGCCGCCACTCATGACCCAATAAATAGTAGAACGTTAACAGCAACTACCTTTACAACCACTTCAGCAGAAGCAGTGCCAGAACCATCCAGCGCTATGCTCTTATTAGTAGGTGCAGCAGGCGCCCTCACTCGTAGAAAACGCTAATAAACGCTAGGTTTTAACAATTTTATAAGCAGCAGCCTCTAGATTTATTTCTAGAGGCTTTTCTGTAGTGGCTCAGGACTAAATCTCCGAACTCACACCCTGTAGTCTCCTTGCGCCCGTTTCAAGCTTGTCATGCGGTGCGCACAATCACCGATAAATTGATTATTTATACATGTGTGATTTCTTGTGGAACTGATTCTTGAGCCTAAATTGGCTCAGCCTTCATTCCCTTCTTTTATGAATTCAAATCAACATACTAGCTTATCAAGCTTTTCTAGGAATAACCAGATTCGTAGCTTTCAGCTTCTATTGCTCTTCCTGCTTACACTTCAGTCTGCTCACGCAGATCAGGTAGGATGGTGGAAGCTCAATGAAACCACAGGTTCTGTCGCTATTGACTCCAGTGGCACAGGTAATAATGGTGCAGTCACCACAGCCTCTAGTGCCTCAGGGAGCCCCAGCTGGGTCAACGATACTACGCGTGGCAAAGTCCTAGCGCTCGATAAGCATGGAGATGTTAGAATCGACACCTCCTATCCCTCCCTCACCAATGCTATGTCGATAGCCTTCTGGGTGAAAGGTAACAGCTCACTGAGTAAATCCACAGCCTTTACCGCAATGGACGGATCGGCTATCCGATTTAGAGCTCAGATCCCAAGAAGAAATCGTGAAGTTCGACTCACCACCACGGCTGGATCACACAGCTATAACACGGCTACCACAGATAACCTGAAGCATGAGTGGCGTCACTGGGTGTTCCTTGTCGATGGCACCACGAAAAAATATTCTATTTATCTGAATGGAGTCCTAGAGAGCAGCGGGAAGTTTGAGGGAGCTACATTTACTTTTTCTGATATCGATACAATACGGATCGGATCAAATCAAGGGAGTGGCCAGTTCTATGATGGCCGAATGAGTGATTTTAGACTCTACGATCACGCTTTAACATACGCTGAAGTTCAAAATATTTTTGAACCTAAGAATGCAGCGCCTGTGGCGGTAAATGACAGCTACATCGCTGAGAAGAATACATTGCGCAGCATCATGGCTCCTGGAGTCCTTGGCAACGATAGTGACCAAAACGGGGATACGATTACATCAAAACTCGTCACTGATGCGCAGAATGGGACTCTTAATCTTGCTGCTGATGGATCATTTACCTACCTTCCTAATGTTGATTTTATAGGCACAGATCAATTCACCTATAAAGTCAACGATAGCACCGAGGACTCTACCACAGCAACCGTGATAATAACCGTGACAGAGCCTGGCATGAATGGAATCACGATTGAAGAACTTCAGAAAATATCGAACGATTTAGGTGTCACCCTCACTATTGACGAGCAGCTCTCACTCTCGGCAATTGTCAAACCGAGTGCATCTACTCAATGGCGCACCGAGGCTGAAGCTCGGATCAACCAACATCGTAAAGCAGACTTTAATGCAATTATAGTCGATTCCAATGGCGTGCCTGTCGTCGGAGCTAAGGTCGACATCAAACTGCGCAAAAAACAATTCCGTTTTGGCGGCATCATGAATCTTAAAAAATTTGCAGGCGAAACAGCAATGGATGTCACAACAGATAAATACAAATCTTTGTTTCTTAAGTATTATGATCACGCTGGGCTTGATAACGGACTTAAGCCCAAACTTCGTGCAGGTAATGAAGATCTCCTTCCCGCTTACTTCACCTGGCTAGCTGAAAATAAGATGGAAACCAGAGGGCACCTCTTGATGTGGCCAGGTGGCACTCATATGTCCACCAATATCGACCTGCTAGTCACCAGTATTGAAAATGAAGCAGATCTCGTAGTAATAGAGACTCTTAAAACCCAACTCCGCACTGCAATCAACGCTGAGATCACTGGATGGGCCGCGTCATGGGATGTCACCGAGTGGGATGTAGTCAATGAGCTGCTTAGCAACCACCGAGTGCAAGATATCCTTGGTCAGAGTGAAATTGTTTCTTGGTTTAATCTAGCAAGAAACAATGCGGTGCAATCCGATGCAAAGCTTCTCATTAACGAGTTCCAGATCATCTCCGCTAAGTCTACAGGAAATTCCTACACAGCAAGATCAGCAGACTACAAAGCGGAGATAGACTTCCTAGTTAACAATAATGCCGAATTAGATAAAATCGGATTTCAAAGTAGATATAAATTTGATCACCCAGATCCGGCTGTGCTGTATTCCCGCATGCAGGACTTTGCTGCTTATAATCTCCCAATGGTTGGCACCGAGTTTGAGATTATAGATCTTGCTCCCTTCTCTCCATCAGAAAATGAACGTGCTGAGATGACAGAGGAAATCATGACAATCTACTATAGTCACCCCCAGATGGAAGGGCTATTCAGCTGGGACTTTCTCACTTCTGATAGCGTAGGCGCTCTGGTAAACGGGGATGGCACCCCGAAACTTAACGGTCTGGTTTGGTATTATCTAAATCGTATTCGCTACAACACAGAGACTACTACCACGACTGATGCTTCTGGAGCGATCACCTTCAATGGATACAAAGGGGAATATGATCTAGAAGTCACGATTAATGGGCAAAGCTACCTTACACAAGCCGACCTTACTGCTGATGGTCTGGTAGAGATAGCTATCGTATCCACTAGTATAGGAACCATACTCCATACCAGTAATACTATAGAGGATGCACACTGTCGGGAATCAATTCCGGACTCGAACTTTGGCAGTGACACACGGCTACAGCTCCGTTCAGATCCCCTCTCATCCTTCACTCGCCACGTCTTTCTCAAGTTTGATATCAGCGGCCTTCAAGGAGCGGCTACCAACACTAGATTACGTCTTTATTCAGATGATCTGACCAGTGTAGTTGAAGCCTATGCAGTGCACGATAATACATGGAAGCAAAAGAGCATTACATGGAACAATAAACCCACACTAGGTAACTTGATTGGCTCTGCAACAGGAAGACCATCTACGAGCTTGGATATAGATCTCGGCAATTATGTGACCAGTGACGGACTCATCACGATCGCTTTGAAATCTACTGAAAACACCATGTTCAAGCTATTTTCCAGTGAGAGTATTTCACCACCACAACTTCTGATCACCTCAGACACGAGCCTAGCTCCTACGGGGCAATCCGATAGTTATTCACTAAAGCAAAACGGAATAATTCAGCAACCTGTCGCAGGGGTGCTGACGAATGATACGAACCTAGGCAGTGGTAATATGACAGCGACTCTGATACAGGATGTCAGCTTCGGCAGTCTTAACCTTCTAACCGATGGCTCATTCACCTACACTCCTGATGCGGGATTTTGGGGCTGGGACTCGTTCACCTACCAAGCTACTAACTCAGCTGGATCATCCACTACTCAGACCGTCTCGTTGGGAGTGGCACGTAATTTTATCGATACTGATAACGATGGACTAGAAGATAGCTGGGAGATTACTCATGTAGGTGACCTGACAACAATGGCTAGAACTACCGACACTGATGGCGATGGCCATCTGGATATTGACGAACACTTATCCAAGACGGATCCTAATAATCCGGCAGACAAGTTTCACGTGATTGGGCTCACCTCTGTAGCAGCTGGTCAATTGACGCTCAAGTGGAGCAGCAAGGCAGGCCTGAGGTATAGAGTTCAGAGATCAGCCAATCTAACAATAGACAGCTGGGTGACTGAACTAGATCAGATTCAAGCAAAAGGCAATACCACGACCATCAACCTCAATTCGACAAGAGATCGTAATTTCTACCGAGTCCAAGTTATTGATCCTTAGCTCAAGGAACTTAAATCCACACCCTTCTAAAACCCTACCCGGCCTTCTCTGATAGCACTGGAGAATTGACTTCTTTCTGTGACGCTATTTGCAGCCTTATTGATCTTGGCCTGTTGATTGTAGTCATCGAATGAAAGTCCAGCCGTGACGAAGGCTTTGTGCTCGTAGAGATAGCTGTCGAAGTAGCCGTTAATGAGCATGCGCCAGTTGAAATCATTGCGCTTATTCTTGGGCGTCTGAGCTCTATAGCTGGTGGTGCAGTTAGCGGAAATCACGTTGTAGAAGCGAGGGTTTTTATGGAGATCATTAGCGGTATCTATACACTCCATGAGGAAAGCTCTGCAATGCTCAGGACGATAGACCAAGCGATAGAGGAATACTGGTTCGTTGCGGATATTAGTGCGCACTCCGACTAAATCTTCTTCTGATCCGAAGATGTATTGGAGATCAAACATCTTGTAGAGGCCACCAATAGTAGAAAAGCTCTCCCCTTTCTCACGTCTAGTTTCCACCGATAAACAAAGCCTGCCTTCATCGCCAAAATCAAACGACACTATAGGGTGAGCTAGCACTTCACCACCAAAAGCATCAAAGAATAGATCGATCCCCTTCAGTTTACTCAGGTGATGCGTGCGGGTTTCCCATTGTTCTGCGGAGCCGTCTTTGCTGTGAATAAAGTTTCTACACTGATGAAATGTCAGTGTATCACCATCGACCTCTACCCAACTAGTTTCAGCGAACTCTGCTTGCCAGTCACGGTCATTAGATGCGGGAATCATCGACCACGGGATAACTACAACTATGAAGGTTGCGAAAATTGCTCCATACTTTTTCTTTTTCGAGAGTTTAGACCGAACAAGATAAATGATGAGACCAAGCCACAGCAGAGCGAGAGCTACATTGCAAAATGAACCTGCTCCCAAAGGGCCGTTATAGTAAATAGCACCGAAAAAGTAGAGCGTGAATAGAGCAAAAAAGAAGCGAACCAAAATGGTTCTAGCACGCTTAAGAATTGTTTTCAGTTTAGTCATGCCAGCTCTTATTACTTCGCGGTAGGGAATGGCTGATCTAGGATCCATTTGAGTAGTAGGTCTCGATTCTTCGAGATATTGCCAATGACTCTGTAGTTAGAGACTCTGAGTGCGTAGGCATCTGGGCGTAGCTCATCGACTACTAGCCTCTGAATTCCACCAGAGTGGATGAAATGCAGTTTACCATTCTTGATCACCACGAAGGCAACATGCTTATCAAGTCCGACGATGTTGATACCATCGTAGTCGCTCTGTAGCTTGTCCGCATACTTATCGTAGGGCATTCCAGCTTTGATCCACATCTTCTTCCTTGGCACAAAAGTCTTAATGATTCGCTGTGATGGTTGCTGTGCTAGCTTGATACGTTTCACTCCGAATCCAGTGTCACGCATGATGGTAGAGACGAAGTATCCACAGGCTATTTTACCTTCACCGGGAACAGTCGCTGTGCCATTGAAATCCCACGGATGCCCTAGCCAGCAGCGCATAAGCTCAGGCATAGTGTGCTCTAGCAGCGCCGAAGTATCGCTGATCACAGCATCTTGTTCTTGAGTAGTCTTAGCAGCTAAATAGCGCTTTCTAAGCAACAAGCGCTCATCTGCCAGCTGTTTTTTCAGAACTTCATACTTGATCGGGTCAGGTGTAGGCGTCGCCTCAACTTCGCTAGATCCAGTGATGATCTCATCTATCTTCCATTCATCTCGTTTCACATAGAGCGTCACTGCCACCGCTATTAGGCACAGCATGAATACAGGTAAAAAGAACCCTCTTTTTTTAGGAGGGGCTTGCTCTGATTCCTCGTTCCTGTGTTCGTTTGTTTTCATTTTGTTAGATTAACTTTAGTGACTTATTTCATTGGTTTCTGATGCGGGCTTACTATGCTTCGAGACATAGTGAACAGCGAGCAACGACAGACCAGACTTGGCCTAGATGGTAAGTTCTTTTTACGTGATGGAAAGAGAATTTCTATCAACGCAGTCACCTATGGTCCCTTTCCAGAGTATAACAAACCAGCCTCACATGCTGAGGAAATGGCTAAAATCGCTAAATCTGGGTTTAACTCCATTCGTATCTATGATGAACCAAGCACAAACTTATTAGACGCAGCATTGGCACATGGCGTCATGGTTTTCGCTGGCACTTATTGGCCATGGAATAGAGCCTTTCGTGGGATCGGCGCTGAGAGATTCTTCACTGAGGCAAAACTTCGCACTGCGGAATTCCTCAATAAATGGGCAGCGCACCCAGCGCTAGTCGGCTATTATATAGCGAACGAAATCCCATCAGACATCGCTAGATGGATGGGGCCAGTAGCTACCAGAAATTCTCTTCATGAACTCATCGACCTCTGTCACGAGATCGCACCACAGCTACTCACCGGCTACGCTAACTACCCGAGCAGTGAGTATCTAGAGCCAGAGAACGCAGACTTCACCGGCTTCAATATCTATCTCGAAGATGAGGAGAAATTCTCAAACTATCTAGCAAGACTCCACCACCTCTCAGGCGACAGACCCGTGCTACTCTCAGAGCTAGGACTCGATAGCAAACACCACGGTGAGCAGAAGCAAGCTGAGGTGCTAGGCTGGTCGAGACGCCGAGCGCTCGCTGCTGGCATGGCTGGCACGACTATCTTTGCCTGGTCAGATAGCTGGCAAGTCGCTGGTAAAGAAGTCACCGACTGGGACTTCGGCATCACAGATAGAAATTTTCAAGACAAGCCCGCACTAGAGACTCTAACAGAAATAAATCAACAAGAGTGGAGCCCAGCTTTAAATCTAACAGAAACACCAAAAATCAGCGTTATCATCTGTGTTTACAATGGAGTGGATAGAGTATGGAAAGCGATCGAATCACTAGAAAATCAAAGTTACCCCAACTATGAAGTGATCGTAGTGGATGATGGATCTAACGATGGAACCACAGAACTGTTAGAACGCTACGCCGACTCGGTAACCGTAGTGCAAGCTCAGCACGGAGGGCTGAGTAATGCCAGAAATATAGGAGCGAAGACGGCTACAGGAGATATCTTCGCCTATACGGATGATGACTGCGAAGTGGATCAAGACTGGCTCAGCTGGATAGCTAGAGGATATGCTGAGCAAAACGTGGATGCCATGGGCGGCCCCAACATCCCCCCCACTCCTCAAGATGAAGACGAAGCAGTAGTGGCGGCATCACTCGGCGCACCATCGCATATCCTGCTCAACGACACAGAAGCCGAGCACATCCCAGGTTGCAATCTCACCGTTACTAGAAAAGCATTTGAGGCGATAGGAGGATTCCACGAGACCTACCGAGTCGCTGGCGATGATGTGGACTTCTGTTGGAGATTAGAGGCTGCAGGTTTTAAGATAGGCTTCCATGGAGCGGCCTTCGTATGGCACAGACGCCGGACTTCAGTTTACAGATATTTTAAGCAACAAAAAGGCTACGGCAAAGCGGAGGCTCTCTTGATGCGAGATCATCCAGAAAAGTTCACCCGTGGCCATGGCGCAAAATGGAAAGGCTGTGTCTACACTGGTGCTGCACTAGGTGCTCAAAACGGCAGTTTCATCTATCATGGTGAAGCTGGATCTGGAGCCTACCAGCAGGTGGTCACTCACATGATGCCACAGCGTCCACTGCATCCTAGATTTAGAAATAAAATGGCGCTATGGAAGCTCAGACTCACTCAGTGGCTCCAACCTAAAGTCCGTAAATGGTCTCGCTGGTATTACAGTCGTGACTGGGTAAAGACGATCGAGAAAGCAGAGAAACAAAAGACTAGTTCACCTGTCACTCCAGTAAATAAAACAAAGGAATCCCAGATATTTTGCGCCTCATTTACAGCTCGCTCACATGTCATCGAGGCACTACTCACACGAGGCTGGCACGCTGACCATGGCTACTCAGAATGGGATCTCACGAAGGAAGATCAAAAGCTACTCATCGCCCAAGAATCTGTAGGTGACCAACTGTGGAATATTAGAATCAGACTATTGAAAGATAGCCCCCAGAGTATCAGTAAATCAATCACTCGAGAAATCGAGCGACTCATAGATCAACTCGACAAATCGAACCACATAACTTAAGCTAAATCATGGACGACTACGACAGACGACATTTCATCCGCACTTCGATCCCTGGATTCCTAGGGCTATCGATGGCGCTTCCAGCTATCACAGCCTTCGCCACTAAAGCCAATGCCTTCCAAGGCCGCGTGCCTGAAAATGGTGCTATTAACTGGGATGCCTTCCTCACTGCTGTCGAAAAGGAAGCGAAAGTCCAGCATCTAGATCAATGGAATGAGCTCAACTACATCAAAAAAGCATCCGCTATCGCCGCTCGCCTCAACCTCCAAGACCCATTGCTAGAAAAAGCATTCGCCGCTGTAAAGAAATCTGGTGTGGGTAACGGACGCATTGATTTCACTCCTCTAGAGAAACAGATCGACTATCATGTGACTCTGGTTCAGTTCGAAAAGAACGAAGAAATTGCTCACCATGATCACCCCGAGATGACTGGAGTCCTACTCTGCGCCACTGGTGATGTAGAGGTCTGGAACTACGATCTTTTGGGCGAAAAGGCTGACAAAGAACACGTCCTGCTCAAGCAAACTAGCCACGCTAATCTGCTCAAAGGCAAGGTCTCAACACTGACTTCAAAAGAACGTAACATCCACCGACTTCTCGCTAAAGATTTCACCCAGCTCGTCGACATATTCGCCCCACCCTATGACAAGAAACGCATCCGTGACAGCAACTGGTTCGATGTCGATCCGGATGGATTCAAGGGTAATGACGAGATCTATCTAGCGAAGAAACGTTAGTAAACTTTACTTACGACGTCTGAGAAGCGCCATTGTTGAACCAAGAAGAACGAGTAAAACAGATGACGGTTCAGGCACAACAGTTAGGCTAATCACACCCGCTCCAGTCTCTGAAGTGAGGTCATAATCTTGGTCAAAATTCACAGAAAGCGCATCACCATTTTCTAGCGTGCCTTCTAACAAACCTGAAGTAGGCACAACATTTCCTGCACCGACAGCTAGCCCATCGATAGTGAATCCACTACCGATCACGTTGATAATACCGCCAGCCTCTGTGCGGAAATCATTCAAAAAAGTCCCACCTCGGACTTCGATCATCCCTTCAGAAGCCTCGATCTGACCAGAGAACGAACCATCAAAGATCTTAATTAGAGAGCCAGAATCAAAAGCTTCAGCGTCGTCCGCAATCGTGCCATCATTGAAAATAATCTGCCCACCACCTTGAGCCAGAAGGTCATCACCAAAACTACCGCCATTCACAGTAATCATTGCGCCACCCATCGCCAATAGATCTCCGCTATTAGAGCCGAACGCATCGTTGATCGTAATAATCGCATTACCAAAGGCTACGATAGCATTATCATCAGCATCGACCCCAGCAAAGATTCCAGAATGGATGACTGCTGTTGAGTTACCACCCAAGGCAAAAGAACCCGCAAAGGTTCCAGCATTAACCGTAGTAGTCGAGACACCACTAGCAAGGTAAGAAATCCCATCGGGGAGACCACCGCTAGTCCTTAAACCTGTTACTTCAGCACCCGTGTCAAAGATCACATTCGTCCCAGCCGCACTAGCACCCGCATCATAATCTACTTCGTAGTAGTCCGAAATCACCGAGTTAATGGTAAGCGTGCTGCCTGGCGTAGGAATGATCACACTAGCGTGCAACATTGTTGGAGTGACCAATACACTTAGCGCAGTTGATAGTATTACTTTTTTCATGCTGAAGCTTCTAACACACTCAACCTTTCCACTTCATTACCACAGCGATAATGATGGAATTTTTTCACCTAAAATCTACAAGCTACCTAGCATCATAGTAGTGATTATAAAAAATTGTAACCCACAGAAGAACAGGCATCTTTTACTTTTCCTATTCTAACAGATGTAACCGATATCCACCCTCTCGAAACTCTTACCCTCCTTTGGCATTGACTGTGATTACTTCAATCTGTAATAATATAGTATTATGTTTACCAAAATGAAGTTTCTACTATCTGTTGCCTCCATTTATTCACTTAGTGTGCTTGCATCAGCGGCAGCTCTAACGATGACTATTGACCCGACGACTAAGGAGTTGAGCTTTTCAGGTAGCGCCTCAGGAACATCTCTAGAACTAGCAGGTGTTATTCAAGTGACTAGTTGGAACCATGAGAGTGTCTCAGGGCCCAATGAATCGCTCGCTATAGGAACCGCTTTTAATGAGACCTTTTCAAACAGAGCTGACATCATTGTTTATGAAAACACTACTACAATGGTAACGGGGTTACGTATTCTCTTTGCGAATAATAACCCTACAACCATTCCAACTATCACAGCTAACGCAACTAAGATTAGCTATGCAGGCATGGCCTCTAATTTCGTCACTATACTAGACAGTTATGCCCCTGGGACCTTTACTCAAAACCAAGGTTCTGGTTACGGTGACATAAGCTTCACCAATACCGCAGTGCCAGAACCAAGTTCAACCACGTTTTTGTTATCCTCATGTTTACTAGCGCTCTCTATTCGTAGACGTAAATAATATGGGCTTATAGTGCTTACTTGAGATAAGCACCAATTTTCTAGCATAGAGCTCTAGACCTCTCTCTCAAAGTGATTACACCAACACGACTAATCATTACTAGCTTGCTATTGTTTTGCTGAATCTTTAGTCAATCTGCTATGCAGAAACAGAATTCACGTAACAACGCCATGCCACCTTGGCTAAAAGTAATTCTTTTCCTAGTGGGCATCGTCATCACTACTTGGGGTTTCACAGGATTCCTTGTTGTTAACAATATCATCAGTGGAGGTCTACCGGGCTTATGTTTGTTACTTTTCCAGAAACTAGGCTGGGATCCTTCTGTCTCACAATGGGCGATCGGAATCCCTATTTTCATCATTGCTTGGTTCACACTCGGCGGCACTCAGACAATGAGCTCGCTCGCTGGTTCACTACTGCTTCCTGCCGCTATTTGGCTTAGTTTCCAAATACCTCAGATCCAGGTAATTTGTGAGCAACCAATCCTAGCATCTATCGCAGGTGGATTTATCATAGGCATCGGATTAGGTCTTATTTTCAAGACTAATGCCTCGGTTGGAGGATTCTCCCTCCTCGCTCGAGTGATAGCAAAATACTGGAACTTCCCCGTAAGCCGCACACTACTCTTCACAGACAGCCTTGTGATCCTCGTTGCGGGTTCATTCTTCGGCATTGAGGCTGCTATCCTAGCTATTCTCAGTGTCGCAGCGATGACCAAAGCTATAGACATCGTCCTCACAGGTCTAGGCAGAGCCAAGGCAGTAAACATCATCACAGACAAACAAGCAGAGATGCGGGAAATGCTCACCAACAAACTAAATTCTGGAGCCACTGAGGTCGACGTGCGTGGAGCCTACAAAGGTGCCGAAAAAACGATGTTTTACTGCGTAATACCAGTCACCAAAGTGGCAAAACTAAGACGTAACATCCTCTACATAGATCCCAATGCATTCACTGTAATCAATGATGCTTCCGAAGTCTTAGGTTATGGATTCGAGGGGTATAGTTAAGGCTCGTTTCCTCAGTTTCATGTAGAGAACCTCTTCTAAAGCCCTGCTCCAAGAGCAGCAAATGTAGCGGCTGCGGCTAGTGAAAATAACACCACTCCTCCTACAGTGGCTCCACCTACTGCTGCAGCAGTTTTGCCTTTACTCAGAAGCTTCTTTCTTACGGATGTGACATCAGAAGCGTTGATCGTTTGGTCACCTCCCTTGATGATTCCCTGCTCGAACTGAGATACTTTGAACTTATGCACAGCTCCATTCGTCGTAGTCAACTCCACTTTATCCCCTTGCTGAATTGCACCATCCCACTTGGAATCTGCAGACCCCTGTAGGTTAGGCTGCACCTGAGTCAAGGTGGTGCATGAGACTGTCGTGACAGCAATGAGCAATGTAGCGGAATACTTAATTTTTGAAATCATACCACATCCAACCATTAATAAATTTTACTGTCACTGAAAAACTCATATTCGTTTAGTTCACTAACTAGGCTGTAGCTAGATCGATCAAACTAAAACTTGCGAAAAAAATCCTCATTACCGTGAAGTAATGAGGATGGTTAAAATTTACTGTGATTCAGTATTAAGCTTTAAGAGACTTGAGCTCTTTCACGCTGATTCCACGAACTACTGAGCGGATTTCCTGCTGAACAGTAGAGAGCTTTGCCTTAGATAGCTCTACTTTATTGGAAACAGCTTCTTCTAGTTCAGTATAACACTTAGTAATACGGTCTGAGAGACCATCGATGAGTTCTTCAGCACGGTCCTTGAGTGGGCTAGTGCCTTCGATCGCTTCGAGACCATCACGCTTACCATCGATAAGACGCTTCACTTCACGCATTTCTGCCATGAGGATTTTCTCATCCTGAACAGTTCTGAGACTAGATGTAAGACCGAGCTTAGAAAGTGTCCAGATCATCCACTTAGTAGGATCTAGCTGCCAAGGCTTAACGCCATTTCTGTAGTCGTGCTGGAATGTGTGGTGATAGTTATGGTATCCCTCTCCACATGTGAATACTGCCATGATCGCACTGTCACGAGCTGTGGTGCGTGAGTCGTATGGTCTGCGACCAATAGTGTGACAGAGTGAGTTAATGAAGAATGTGCAGTGCTGCACTAGAACTGTTCTGAGAAGACCAGAAAGGATGAATGCACCCCAAGCGCCAGTAGCTCCTGCATGCCAGTAACCTAGTAGTGTAGGAATGATGAATCCAGCTACAAGACCGATGAGGTGAACCCACTTGTCCTGCCACATGACGAGCTTGTCACGCTCTAGATCTCTCACATTGTCCTGAACAGGCATAGGATCTAGCTTGAAAAGCAACCAACCGATGTGTGCATACCAGAATCCTTTAGTGATATCGTATGGGTCACCGTCTGTGTCCACGTGCTTGTGGTGGTGTCTATGATCTGATGCCCAGCTGAGGCATGAGTTCTCAAATGAAGCAGCACCGAAAACCAGTGTAAAAAACTTCACTGGCCACTTAGCCTTAAAGGAAAGGTGGGAGAATAGTCTGTGGTAGCCGAGGGTGATACTCATCGTAGTCGCTACAAAGTAGAAAGCAAACATGATACCTTGGAACCAGTCGATCCCATTGTTAAACAGGTAGATCGGTGTGAGAATCAATGCGAATAGTGCGGTTAATCCAAGGAAGGTGCTAGTCTTCCAGTTAACTCGGTGAAAGGGGAAATTCTTAAACATAATTTTTAATTTTGGTTAGTGGTTATACCCCACTCAAGTCAGCCATCAGAACCAGTCGATCCAAGATAACTCCTTGCGTTTTAGTGGAGATAGATGCTCCTTACTCCACAAATTTACTATTTGCTATAAAAAACTGATTATTATCCTCAAATAAGACCTGATTCTGACCGTATATTGTGCTTTTTGTGAATAATACGCCTACACCACAATCTGTAGAAAGCCCTCGGATAACAGTTTGACAGCAGCAAAGGCATTGATAACTATCTCGTAACACCACACACACCCATTTTTCTATGAAATCCTTAAAAAACACGCTTCTCAGAAGTATTCTAGCCTCCCTCTCCCTAATTACCGTCATTTCACTCAGCTCATGCGGGACTAGTCCCAAAAAGAAATCTACACCGGTAAAATCATCCAATCCATCGATGGGCTCAAGACAAGCTCTGGCTAAAAAAATCCTAGCTCACCCTAAGATCACACTTTTAAAAAAACAAGTCAGCGGCAGAGTAGATGGAGCTAGCGCCTACCACAACATCGCCTCAGCAGCTCGTGGCTACAGTGCTAAGAGATCCTACTACGGCAATGCTCCAGGCGGATACACGAGGCTCAACACCAAAATGCTCAGAACCATGCTCTACCTAGCCAATACCAAAGGCTACAGCTATCGAGTCACCTCCATAGCTGGTGGATCACACAGCCGCCGCTCACGTCACTACAACGGTGTAGCAGTAGACATCGATATGATCAACGGCCGCAAAGTAGGCTACGGTAACCCATACTACAGAAGCGTCATGAGAACAGGCAGAGCTAAAGGAGCGACAGAGGTCCTAGGACCTGGAGACCGCGCTCATAGCAGCCACGTCCACCTAGCTTGGCCTCGTTAGTCGATATCGACTAACTCCCCAAAGATTTAAGCCATGCAGATCGCTCTGCATGGCTTCGTTGTTTTTATGAGACTAGAAAGTGGCTCCAGTCTTCGAATTCATAGCTATTTTTCAGAATCGCAGTGATAGGCACGGAACGGGGCTCGAATGGCTTACGAATCAGCTCTAGTCCAGCTTCCTTCGGAGTCTTATCCGCCTTCTTCTGGTTCACCTTACGGCAAGACAGCACACAGTTTTCCCAGCTATCTTTACCACCACGAGACACAGGGATGATGTGGTCAATGTTACCTTCACTGGGCCTTAGATTCTTACCAGTGTATTGACATTTCCCGCTATCTCTTAGCCAGATGTTCCGTGAGTTAAGCTTCGGCCTATGCATCGGCACCTGAGCATATCTACACAGCACTATCACGGAAGGAACCCGCACTACACCGTCTGGCACACCGACTGATAGATCACCAACACGCACAGCGAGATCTCTCCATTCTGCCCACTTTACAGGCACCATCCAGTCGCGTGACTGGATATCCAGCCCCGTAGCAGCATCGGTAGCCATCTGCGCAAATGCCTGCGCAGGCGTAGTGATAGATATTGCCTGCCAGTTCCGATTCAGGACTAGCACGACATTTTTATGGATTACATTTTTCATGGTCTCATCGCATTTGTTCGTTTCTTTATTTATTAGTAAATTGGGTGTTCGCTTCTAAAATTCATGATCGATTTGTCATTAAAAGCATAAGCTAGGAGCGAAACTCTGGCCAACAGAGTTCCGCCCCTGCTTTTTCTTTCACAACACAAAGTTTAAAATGGCTAGCCGTCTAGCTAGCTAAAGCGAGAAATCCCGCCTTCTTAGCTGCATGGCTGATAGCCTCCTCAAGGACTGATTTAGTTCTCGGGCTAGCATCTCGCTCCACAGCTGTAAGTGCCGCAGAGAAATCTTCCGCAGCCACATTACTCTCAGCCACTCGCTGAGGATCTGTGATCAGTAAGACCACATCGACTAGCAGACTTTCGTCGTCCGCTAGGATTTCATTCACATTTTGCAGCAGCATTTTCACACCGATCTGCTCATTGCGAACAAGATTTACTAGTAAACCCAGCTCATCCCCCGCACTCGCACGAGGAAGGGGAAGCCTGAAGCTCTCTATAGTTCTATTTGTTATCATAATTGTTTTGGTTATTAGGTTAAAAAAGATGGTCGGCTTGGCAGGGATCGAACCTGCAACTCTCTGGGTAAAAACCAGATACTCTACCAGTTGAGTTACAAACCGTTGTTAAAAATTGGCAGAACCTTGAGGACTTGCACCCCATGCCACAATTGGCACTCATCGTTTAGCAAACGAGTCCGGCACGCTTGTCCGGCACGCTTGTCCGGTTAAGATTCTAGAGAAAATACCTACGGTAGGAGTCGAACCTACAACATACTGATTCTAAGTCAGCCTTCTCTACCAGTTGGAATACGTAGGCGTTTAAAAATTGGCATTCCTGCTGGGATTCGAACCCAGGTCGTTCGGCTGAAAACCGAGTGTGTTAAGCCTCTACACTACAGGAACACATTAAAGATACACCTGGAAGGACTCGAACCTTTAACCTCCAGATTCGTAATCTAGCGCTCTAATCCAATTGAGCTACGAGTGCGTTATCTTGTTAGTGAAAAAATACGAAATGGAAGATTTGAACTCCTCGGCGTCCTACCCACTGTTTTTTGCCAACGGTTTAGAAAACCGACGTGGGAACATCTCGCTTAGATATAAAAAATTCTGTGGTAGCCGCAAAAAGGCGCAAGATTCACAAAACCTTCATAATAAATCAATTTTGTGGCTTTTGTGCTTCTTTGTGGCAAAAAATATTGGAGCAGCATCTCGGATTTGAACCGAAATCCTCTGGGTGGAAACCAGACATTCTACCATTGAACTAATGCTACTTTAAAATTGGTTCGAGTTAGAGGTTATGCTCCCCTGCTCTCTGCATGTAAAACAGACGTGCTACTATTACACTAAACTCGAATTTATGATGAATATGGTAGGTTTGGTGAGATTCGAACTCACTAGGTCTTGCGACGATTGGGTTACAGCCAAGTCCAGCCCTCCAGCTCTGGCGCAAACCTACATATTACTATAAATGAATCCTCCTGCACGGTAATGCTCCGCGGTCTCTCGGTTATCAACCGAGTGCTCTACTATTGAGCTACAGGAGACAGTAAATTTAGCATTTATGATTTAGCATGTTGTCATTTGAGAGGCTATTCGGTAGCGTTCAGTATGGATAAAGATGCAATGAAACAACGCTCTAAAGAATTTTCTCTAAGAACCTTGAAAGTCGTTACTGCGATGCCTCAAACTACAGAGGCAAAAGTTATTGCACATCAAATTGCTAAATCAGGAACCTCGGTAGGCGCAAACTATAGAGCCGCTTGTAGAGCTCGAAGCACTAAAGAGTTTATAGCCAAACTAGGCACTGTTCTTGAAGAAACAGATGAAACTGCTTTTTGGCTAGAGATCATTATTGAAGCGAATATTTTACCAGCAAATAGAATTAAAACTCTACTAACAGAAGCTGATGAACTATGTGCTATATTCTACAAAACTATCGAATCTGCTAGAAACAAGTAATCCATTTTCTAAATGATCACATGCTAAATGTTCCATGTTAAATGAAAATTCCCTCGCTCGGGATCGAACCGAGATATCCACGATCACAGTGTGGGATTTTAACCGGTTAAACTACAAAGGAGGTCTTAAATTTAGGATTTATGATTTAGCACGTTGTCATTTACTTGCTTACAACCCTTCAGGTTTGGATAACGCTTGCGAAAATGATCACATGCTAAATGCTCCTTGTTAAATGTTAATATGGAGCCAACGGTGAGGCTTTCACTCACATGTTCCGATTTACAAGATCGGTGCACTTATCTGCCACGGTGGCTTTTGAAAGAATACTTCTAACAGGACTCGAACCTATAACCTAGGGATTATGAGTCCCCCGCTCTACCATTGAGCTATAGAAGTTTTATGGTGGCTCTGCGCAGATTCGAACTGCGATAGTCTGGCTCAAAACCAGATGTAATGACCATTATACGACAGAGCGGTTACTAATTAAATGGAGGCTTCTGTGGGTAACGCTCCCACCTACGACTGTTTTGCAGACAGCGCCGTTCACTTGCTCGGTCAAAAGCCTTATTAAATATGGTCGGGAATGCTGGATTCGAACCAACGGCCTCAGCAATCCAAATGCCGCGCTCTGACCAAACTGAGCTAATTCCCGTGATCTTAAAATTGGCACTTCTACATGGCTCCGCCCCATGAACTCCGGGTTAACAGCCCAGCGTGATACTCATTTCACTATAGAAGTAGATATTGGTTGCGAGGATGGGAATTGAACCCACGGGAAACGGCTTATGAGACCGTCTTGAATACCAGCATTCACCTCGCTATAAAAATTATGTTAGAAAAAATATGGTGGAAACAATGGGACTTGCACCCAACTCACACTACTTGCAAGGCAGCGTCGCCACTATGGAACATGTGTCCCCACGTTGAAAAATGTTTATAAGGTTGAGAAGGACACCATTATAGATAGGAACTTGCGCAGGAGTATCGCACAGGCTGCTTGCCTGGCCTTCCCTGCTCTTCCACTTAGCTGAGCACATGAGTTGGCTCACACTAAGTATTCCTACATGACTGCTTTTGTTAGAGGAGTAGCTATTCTCCTATCCTGACACACTATTCAATATTCTACCTACCGTCTGCCTTGCGAGCAGTGAAGAAGCGCTAGCCTCACCGTGCGGTTTCCTATCAATCCGCAGAAACCTTGCGAGTTTCATTGGATCCTAATTACTCTCAAAGGAGCTTAGGACTTAAGCCATTTTCATGAGCCAGTGGACACGTCTTTGCGTTTAAGTCAAACACCGGGATTCGCACCCAGGGCTAAACGATTAGAGATCGTCTGCTCTACTACTGAGCTATATTTGCAGTTTCCTTCTGTAAGATGTGCATGTCCGGTAGCTTCATTGCCTTTTGAGCAACAAAATACTACACACCTCTTATCATCACTGCTGTCACAGCGATCACGGTCTTTAAGACTTGAGCCTTTTTAGAACTCTCACCTCTAGACTACCATCAAGCACTTAGCGATCACACCTCGCACTTCTATGGCTACCCTTCATCCTCAGATGTCGATGTTTGCGTAGAGACTCCGTAGGTTGCTATACCTACCTAGCAGTTGAACATTTGTCATCACTGCTAGCAGCATCTCCCACCTTCCATCATAGCCGCCAGTCAGGTATTACCCGCTCTGACACTTCTGGACTAGGTTTGCTTAGTTGTCCCAGTATTACACTAGGCGGACAAACAGGAATGTTGCCCCTTTACGCACCTTTCAGCACGCGTATCTCATGACGCCAAGCCGCCATTTTCATTCAGAATTTAAATCTCACATCTACACATGAGATCTAAATTCTAAATGAAACACGTAGTCTAGGTGCTGCCCCTAGCACGAAAGGTTTTGGAGACCTTCCTGCACGCTGATGCCCTACGTATTTTATTTGAAACGACTTATTATCATCAACTCGATGCTCGGTGGATTATCTTCAACTGGAATCGCCATCACCTTTACTATCCTGTGCTGATCTAACAGCTTGCGATCTGGTGGAATAAATCCGCCTTCGCACTCGTAGCGTGTTTGTTATTATTTATATTAGGTTGGCCTCATCTCGAGGGGAAACATCCTGAGCGTTAAGCTGACTATTTAATAAGTCGTTTTTTATTTCATTTTTTAAGAAACGAACACCCTTGCCGCTCATTTTTGAGCCACAGCCGCAGGATTTCTCTGGCGGACGTTTTAGTGCTTCAGGTGCACCTCCCATTGGATACCTTTTAGACACAAAATGTAACTAATTTATAATATTATATAGTTAGTTAATTAGACATAGGTTTCCCTATACTTGACTTTTGCACCTAAAAGCGTATTCTCAATTCATCGCTGATTGACCGCTAATAAGGCAATTTATTTTGCCAGTAGTCTAATCCGAGGCCTTCACCAGTTACAGCTGGTGGAGGCTAACTCAGTATTTTGTTATGTTTGTTTTGTATTAAATTCTGTTCTTCGTTCTGCGCTGACTTTTCAGCGACTTACTATTGGGTTTGTTTTTGGGTTAAATGATTTGGTTGGTCGAGATTCGCAGGCAATAAAAAACCCGCTTCCGTTTTGGAGAGCGAGTCAGCATAGTTCTATATGAATTATAGGTTTATTACTATACTGATTGCGCACCTCCCTGGTTATTTTTATGGTTTATCTCGTGTTTGAGGTCTTCCACTCTACAAAACTGGATCGGCATTGCACTTCGCTCTGATCTACTTGCTACTGTATACATCTCGCTCCACGGATTCACAGCTGATCGGATCCCTGTAAAGGCATCTGCACAGATCTGAGAAGTCAGATTTGAAGTTGATATGTAGTTTGTCGGTAACATGGTTTCTCTTGAAGTTGGCGGAAGCTAGCACAGATCAAAATGAATTGCAAGACAAAACTATATCTTTTCTAAAAAAACTAATCGTGAAATTTAGAAGACAATGAAAAAATAGATATATCAACCACAAAACCCAACGCAGCGAAGAATCGAATAAACCTCTGAATTGCCAGCTGAAAGCATTACACGCAAAGGTGCTGATCATTTTACTCCAGTTGCTTTTTCATTGCCTAAACAGGATGCAGGTCTAAATTTACGTCAACATGAAGAGACTACTTTCAGCTATTACTCTAACCGTCGCAAGTCTTGCTAGCTTCTCCCAAGCTCAAGACTCTCCGGAAAAACGCACCAAACCAAACATCGTTCTCTTTTTTATCGATGATCTAGGCTGGGCAGACATCGGAGCCAACGGCTCTAAGTTTCACGAAACTCCTAACATAGATAAACTAGCCAATAATGGAGTGAATCTGAAAAACTCCTACTCAGCGCATGCTGTCTGCTCTCCCACTAGAGCTGCACTCATGAGTGGTAAAGCTCCGCAGCGAGTAGGCATCACTCAGTGGATCCACCAGCCATCACACATTCACCTAAAGTCTGAAGAATTCACTATCGCTGAAGCATTCCAATCAAACGGTTACACTACAGGATACATCGGTAAATGGCACCTCGGAGAGAAAGATGAGCAGCTACCTACCGCTCAAGGCTACGATTGGAAAAAAGCTGTCAACAGGGCTGGCCAACCCGGCAGCTACTTCTTCCCTTACATTGGAAGACAGAATAGAGGTGCATTCTGGAATGTCCCAGACCTAGGTGATGGCAAGCAAGGAGACTACCTAACAGATGCTCTGACTGATAAGGCTTTGACCTTTATTGACGAAAACAAAGACAGCCCATTCTTCCTCACATTCGCTCACTACGCCGTCCACACCCCCATCCAGGCGCCTAAAGATCTCGTAGAGAAATACAAAGCCAAAAAGCTCGAACTTTTTGGAGACACTAAATCTCCAAAATCTACTCAGCGCTACAATACTCAGAACAAAGACCGTCAGGACAACCCGACCTACGCAGCTATGATGGAGAGCCTCGATACCAACATCGGACGCATTCTCACCAAGTTAGAACAAAACAATCTGTTAGAAAACACCATCATCATTATCACCTCAGACAATGGCGGACTATCACACCTCAGAAACCCAGGCGTCACCTCTAACAGACCACTCAAATCTGGCAAAGGCTGGAACTACGAAGGCGGAATCAGAGTTCCACACATCATTTCATGGAAAGGCATCATTCAGCCAGCCATCAACGACACTCCTACCATCACCATGGATATCTACCCTACTCTGTTAGACCTCGCAGGCCTAGAGCTAAAGCCACAACAGCACCTAGATGGCATGTCTATTAAGTCGACTTTATTCGAAGATGATCAGCCTAGCGACAAGCTAAAGAATCGTTTCCTAGCGTGGACCTACCCACACAATCACGGATCTGGCCACAAGCCATCACACGCGATCCGAAAAGATGGCTGGAAGCTTATCCACTTTGAAAACGGCGAAACTTACGAACTCTACAATCTCAACGACGACATCGGTGAAAGCAAAAACCTAGCGAAAGAACACCCTCAAAAAGTGAAGACGCTTGATGCGCTTTTAATGCAATGGATTAAAGACACCACACCGATACAACCGATCTTCCAGAAAGCCAAAAAATAATGTCCAAAACGAAAAAACTAAAAGCAAAATTCATCGAGAGATTCTTCTTTTGGTTTGGAGTATTACTAGTCGGCCTCAGCGGCTATCTCTTCACTAGCGCTTATTTGAAGTCCGATCCTACTGAGTTGGATTCCACTCAAATCTCCTTTAATGGAATCAATATCTACTCCGAGCACGAATACATACACCCTGATTCTACTCCTCTAGCAAGCGGAGCAACCCTCGTATCAATCCTAAGCCCAAGCTCCACTCCTAAGCACCCATTCGGTGTGATCCAATACCCAAAAGGCACGTGGGTAGGCGGGAGTTGATTCCCCGTTCACATTTCCTCACCGCAGTTTGCGGCTACTTACACATCATTAACCAGACTTTCCAGTGTGCTAAGCACAAGGCCAGATCTTCATAATAACCGAGAAACTCTGCAACGAGTCACACTACTGCTCTTCAATGGAGACACTTACCTCTCACCCATCCGCCTTGAGCTCTATCCACTAATCACTGGTATTCTATTCCTCATTTTACCCGGGATCTGTATCATAAAAAGGCGCAGAACTAGGGCTATAAAATGAACCTTTAATATGAAAACTCCTAAACCCAGCTTCATCGAACGATTCTTCTTCTGGTTCGGTCTATTACTTGTAGGCCTCAGCGGCTACCTATATACTACCGCTTATTTAAAGTCTGAAACTCATTTCAATGCACAGCATGAAATTGATCAAACTAAGACCGTCACCTTCATCCCGTTTTATAACCCTCCTATCGCGGAACATGAGTTCACAAATAAAGATGTAACTAAACTCTTTGGGGTCGGCCAATATCCAAAAGACTACTCTCTCGGCTACCTGAGCTGAGGTGCGGTTCATGGCGCTCTACCGCGGTCTGCGGTAACTACTACAGTGAGTCCATACTTCGCTCTACCATCTGCAACGATTACCTCCCAATACCTCCGCAGTGCAGTCTATGCTAAGCCCACGCTCTACTCAGGTAACAGCCTAAGCCAAAGAGTCACCTTACTTTTCTTTGATGGCCAATCATATCTCTCACCCATACGACTAGAATACTACCCCTTCATCTGCGGTGCAGTATTTCTCATTTTACCTATTATTGGGATTTTCAAAAGACGTAGAGTTAGAGTTTAAATTCTCTGTTACACAAGATGCCGCAACTTGGAAAACAATGTCTAGATTAAGAAAATTAAGAATGAGTATCATCGAGAAGTTTTTCTTCTGGCTTGGGGTAATCTTGCTAAGTTTGAGCCTCTACCTTTTTAAATCTGCTCACAATCAGACTCAAAACTTACTAGAGAATCAAACCTCCTCTCAACCTCTCACATTGGAGACAATTTCCACAATTTCAATAGCTGAACATGAATATATAAACCAAAACTCCTTAAAACTATTTGGAGTAGCCCAATACCCAAAAGGCAGTTTTTTAGGAGCCAATGTATGGCCTGGGCTAGATATGACTTCAGAACTCGTTCGACATAGCGTTCTAACTAAACAACCTCATCTCGAAACAAATTACTGTCTCAACGAACGAATCACGATTCTATTTTTCAACAACGATGTTTACTTTTCTCCTATACGACTAGAGATCTACCCACTTCTAGTTGGCATACTCTCTCTCATTCTACCTTTTATCGGGATCATAAAAAGACGTAGAGCTAGAGCGTTGATTAACAATCATAAATAACACGCATGCTCATAGACATTAAAAAACACAAACTAAGCCTCATTCAGGCTTTGCTATTTTGGACTGGAATTCTTTTCGTTAGCTTGGCTATCTATTTATATGTGATGGCCGCTGTTAACCTCATGAATATCAAAGAGGCCAATGATAGTGAGCTAGACATCATCGTTTCAGATCATGATTATAAGTTCCATATTCAACATGAATTCTCCAATAACGACAAAAATAACCTCTTCGGTGTGAGTCAATATCCACAAGGATCTTTGGTGGCTCATTATGGTAGCTTTCCTTTCTATTTGAATAACTCACAGACTAAAGTAACGATAATCGCAAGCGCTTACCTAAAGAACAAAAGCACGAGTAGGTCGCCTCTAAGCCATGGCAGCGCACTCAAACAGCAAACCACCCTCTTCTTCTGCTGCGACCGTGTGTATCTATCTCCTATTCGCCTAGAACTCTATCCGCTAACCTTAGGCGTCGCCCTCCTAATCTGGCCGATCATAGGCATCATAAAAAGACGCAACTCTAGAGAGTTGACTAGCGCTTAGTGAGCCACTCTTTTGTTTTATACTTCTCTTCACCTAACCTAACAGATTCATCTAACAAATCGATACTAGGCGACCAATCTATCATCTTACTACCTAGAGCTGTTAGAAAATACTTTTGCCATTGAGTGCTGGCTTTGACTCCTACTACTGAGCCTTGGTGGAGGAGTCCGTAGCGTGAGCGTTTCTGTCCTGCTCCAGCTAGTTTGTTGCCATTGTCGCAGACGATGTCGAAGGCTACAGGGTTTTCGAAGCATGCTGCGTTGCCGTCTCCTGCATTTTCGGCGATGACTTTGCAGTCGACTCCTTGGTCGTTCAATGCGCTGGCGACAGCTTCGTGAATGATGCGATAGCTCTCTGCTCCACGGAGATTTGCTAATGGATGAGATTTCGGGATGACTAGCGTGTAGGTGAGGTCGATACGATGATCGACCACTCCACCGCCAGTCCAGCGTCTGACGTAGTTCAGGTTTTCATCATCGCTAAATGCCTTCTGCGCTTCTGCTAGCTTATCGAAATAGCCGAAGCTCACGGTAGGCTCTGACCACTCATAAAATCTCAGCACTGAGAGATCAGACACACTGGTCATGAGCAGCTCATCGATTGCCATGTTCTGCTCACCAGATCTAGGCACAGGATCCTGCCAGACTCTGATTTGCTCAATGTGTTGTGAATCGCTCATTGCTGGAGTTTCTACTCAAACCTCGTGGTCTGTCAATATGACTTAAAATTTTGCTCAATTCAGAGATTGAGCTTGCCAGTCCTCAAGCATAAATAGAGATTCAAACTATGAGCAACAATTCTACTGATGACCTACGCATCGCAAAAACTGATCCATTGATTTCACCTGCGATACTTTCCTACTACCTCCCTGTCACTGAAGAGGTCTCAGAGACTGTGGTCAAAGCTCGTAAAGCTTCAGAAAACATCCTCAACGGCACAGATGATCGCCTTCTCGTAGTTATTGGACCTTGCTCGATCCACGATCCAGAAGCTGCGATCGAATACGCAAACAGACTCAAGCCACTAGCTGACAAATACGCAGACGATCTCGTGATCATCATGCGAGTCTACTTCGAGAAGCCACGCACCACTGTTGGCTGGAAGGGACTTATCAACGATCCGCATCTCGATGGCTCATTCGACATCAACCGTGGCCTACGCATCGCTCGTGAACTTCTCCTAGATCTTAACTCCATCGGAATCCCAGCTGCTACAGAATTCCTCGATACCATCTCTCCACAATACGTGGCTGACCTCATCGCATGGGGCGCTATCGGAGCTCGCACCACTGAATCTCAGATCCACCGTGAGCTAGCATCTGGCCTTTCAATGCCAGTAGGATTTAAGAACGGCACTGGTGGCAGCATCCAGATTGCACTCGATGCGATCCAAGCATCTCAAGGCTCACACCACTTCCTGTCAGTAACGAAACAAGGCGTCTCTGCCATCGTGACTACTTCTGGAAATGACTCATGCCACATCATTCTACGAGGCTCATCTAAGGGACCAAACTACGATTCAACAGCAGTTCAAGAAGTAGCCGACAGACTCAAGTCCAAAGGCCTTCCTGAGCAGCTCATGGTAGATGCTTCACATGGTAACTCAGAGAAAGACTTCCGCAATCAAGCTAAGGTGGTGACTTCACTCTGCGAGCAACTCTCTGCAGGATCTAAGGCAGTGGCATCAGTCATGATCGAGTCCAACTTAACTGAAGGCGCTCAGAAGCTCACAGACGATCTTAGCCAACTCAACTACGGCCAATCCGTCACTGACCAATGCATAGGCTGGGACGAAACTGAGACTCTGCTAGATCAGCTCGCTGTAGCGATCCGTAACAGAAGATCAAGGTAGTTCCACCACACGGAGGCGAATAAATCGGTGCATTCCTGCACCGATCGCCACGTTATCACGGACACGAAGCGTGGTTGCGGTGTCTTCGAGAACAGTAGTAGCAGGAGTCCAAGTTGCGTCTAGGAGTCCTGCTTTAACTTCTACGATATAGTCGATTTCGGGCTTCTTCTCTTTGCGATTCACCGTGATTTGCAGGTAGGTAGATCCTCCATCCTCCACCATACTAGCCTTAGGTTGAGTCATCCCTCCGTCATCACCATCTCCTGAGTTAGGATCAGTGCTTAACGCAAACTCTGTTAGGTTATTAACTCCATCATTATCAGGATCTGCATCATTCGCGGCATCGCCTGTGTTTGCAGTCGTGCCGAAATTATCCTGCCTCCAATCTTCCAAGTAGATCAAGGTCGTAGCAGTCACCACATTAGAGTAAAAGGAATCTCCATTCGCATTCGTAGCCTTCACTCTGTAATAATATTTACTACCTCCTGACAAACTTGTGTCGCTATAGCTAGTCGTGTCAGCAGCTAATGTGAATACGGTATTATACGCTCGCCCCGATAACGTGCTGCGCTGGAGCTCGAAGTTGAGTTCATCACTGGAATTATCACTCCATGTGAGGTCGATCTGATTATTAGAGATCGTCGTTGCAACTAAAGTTGTCGGAGCGTCTGGAGCTGGCTCTGAAAAGCGGAAAGCTAATGCATATTCTTCAGAGTTGGAAACTCGACCCGAGCCTCTTTTCACCACCTGCAATACATACCTTCCTATTGGCAAATCTCTGCTGTAAATATGCTCTACATTATCAACCGCGCTCACACTACTTTCCACTACAGCTCCTGTATTAGCGTTGAATAAATAGAGGTCTAAGTTGTTAATGCTGGTTTTATTTAACTGTCTATTCCAAGTGAGAGTAGCTACCACATCTTTGACTGTCGTATGGTCAAAATAATAGTTTTCGACCCTGTCTCTAGTGGTGAATATAGAGAATGAGCTGTCAGTAATCGTTTCGAAATTCCAGCCAATCGGCGAAGCCACATTTCCGGAGGTGCTACTACTCGGTGTATGAACACCACCTGAGGACTCATCAGAACCAGAGATAGAATTATGTTTTCCACCTTCTAAGATGAGATGAGAATGATTGATCTCTAGCATTCCTGCACCTCTTCTAGTATCTAGAGGCTGGGTCGAAGAATGAGTCCATGAAAAATCTTTTACCGCACCATTTAAGATCAATGCTTTCACTGTCCTAGGATCAGCTGCTGCAGTGGCTGTGCCTGAACCGCCATCACTATTGGCAGCCGCTTCCATAAGGACTGCCGCTGCACCAGCTACATAAGGAGCCGCGTAGCTAGATGCACTACCCGGAGCTATCATATCAGGCTTAGAACGGCCATCATACGTAGTTCCGGTGCTAGAGGCTAAATCCTCACGTCCTACTGCGATACAATTATAAGAAGAGGCAGGAGGCACTACCGCTGTCGAAGATCCATTATTGACTCCATTGACAAAGAGAATACCAAATTTATCTGCGTAATTGTCATATCGTTGTTGAACTAGCTCTATTGTGCTCTGTTGCGTAGCAGGATTAAGAGTAAATATAAAACTCTGATTCACTACTGAAGCTCCGATATCTTGAGTATTAGCAGAAACTACACCATTAAAAAAATGGTCGGCATCAAACACAAATATTTCAGACACATCGGTAGCGACCCCTGTATTCAGGTCGAAGAAATTATTGGCGACTAAATTAGCATGGCCAGATTGCTTAGATGAATTGTAGGAGCCAGCTACAGGATAGAGGGAATCAGCATCATAAAATGAAAATTTACTAGCTGGCTGAGCCGCACCAGCTGGGCTGGGCTGATAGGCTGTTCCTGCTTCCACCTGCGCTATTCTAAGCCCTGAACCATCAGCCCCAGGCTTGCGAGCTAGAAGATCAGTTAGCCCAATCGTGTCCTTCTCACTAGCTGAAAGAACAGCTGCCGAAACCATCAAAATCACTGATACGGAGACAGTTAAGACCTTTAAATGTGATAAAATAATCATTCCTGTAGCAACATAGCATCAAAATACCCCTTGTAAATACTGCTCTAATTAACTGACACAGAGTCCTTCTTCTACCCTCGTCTTACCTTCGCCAGAGATAGGACTGCTTAGACTCGATCAATCTGCCACCATAGACTAGATCAGCTTTCCAAGACAGAACTCGCCCACCCTCTGTGTAGTTTTCACCGATGATATTAAACTCGATTTTGCCTCGAGAAGTTCCTGCAGGATATCTCTTAGAGAGAAATTTTAGCTTAGAGCCTGTATTTGCCTGCCTATATCTGAATATCACAGTCACAGGTTCGCTCGGCTCCAGGATCTTACCATCGAGACACCAAGTGACTTCATAGTATTGGCCTAGTCTCGCTTCATGGTCAGCTATCGTCACAGCACCGTAGAGACGCTTCTGCTGATCACCTCGGACCATTGGCACATCATGTCTCTCTATTCTTACATCCCGCAGAGTAAATTTATCCACGTTCAGAGTTTCCAGCTGGCTAGAGCAACTCACTAGTAACAAACAAGCTACCCCTAGTCCTCTCACTAAAATCCATTTAAGCATGTCCCATTGAGCCACTAATTTAAATAAATGCCAATCAATAAAACCACTGAGCACTCCATTGTCCTACATTCTTCTGTTCAAATCCGTCACAAATGCTATTAAATGCACTCTCTATGGAAAACGTCAGTATTGCAGATATACAAGATAAGCTCAACGGCTTCATCAAACGCAAAGGTCTCAGAAGGACCCCTCAGCGTGATGCTATCGTGGAGCTCATTTTCAGCACTGACGAGCACTTCACAGCAGACGAGCTCTATGATCGCATTCGTAGAACCAACTCTACCGCCTCACGTGCCACGCTTTACCGCACATTGTCGCTTTTAGTTGAGGCAGACTTACTTCATGAGATTGACCTCGGTGGCGATCAGAAAACTTACGATCCTAATTTCGTAGACTCTCCCTCGCATAATCACCTCATCTGTATCGACTGTGGTAAAGTCGTAGAATTCGCAGATGATAATATCGAGATCCTCAACGACTGCATCACCAGAAGACTAGGTTTCCGCCCAGCTAAACAAAGTATCCGCATCGAAGCCTGTTGTGAAACTCTACGTTCCAAAGGCATCTGCCAAGACCTCATTAAGTCCAGACTTTCTAGTAAACGTATTAACAAAAAATAACCATGACCTCATCGATCACTAGACCAGATTCAGAAGTTAATATTTCTTACGATCTAGTAGGGAATGGATCACCACTCCTCTTTCTACACGGCCTTGGTGCAGGTAGAGCTCAGACCACTTCGGCTCTGACAGATTTACCTCAGCATCAGATCATCGCTCCCGATATGCTCGGACATGGCGACTCTATTTCTGAGAATTCAGAGGCTATTCAGAGCTTCGATCAGTTTGCCGATGACAGCATCGCTATCCTCGACCACCTAGGTATCGAAAAGGCAAACATTGGCGGACTCTCCATGGGTTCAGGCATCTCGATCAACATCGCACTACGCTATCCTGAACGAGTCAATAAGCTCATTTTGTTACGTCCATCATGGCTCTGTGAGAAGCAACCCGGCCACCTAGCTCTAGTAGCCAACGTGGGTCAGTGGATTCACGAGCACGGTGCAGAGAAGGCACAACAGCTCCTACAAAAACACCCAGACTACCTAGCACTCCATAAGGAAGTCCCTAAAGTCGCCGCATCTATCCTAGGTCTATTCACCCGACCTCAGCACTACTCGCACACAGCAGTTCTGTATAAGATGTGGATGGATGCACCCTTTTCAGACCTAGAAGAGCTCACTAAGATCTCTAACAAAACGCTAGTGCTTCACACCACCAGAGACGAGCTTCACCCAATCCCAGTGGCAGAAACGATTGCTAATCAGCTAGCTAACAGCACAGCAATGAGCTTACCACCACGTTACGATGATCCTGAGAACTATGGTAGCCAGCTCAATAAGGTAATCGCTGAATTCCTCAGCGATTAGCACTTAGATTAAGACATTCTATCTGACTCGGATCACTCCATTTGAGTCAGATCCACCACCAGTTTTCACTTTAGCACGCAGCTGATACTTCGCACCCTTCTTGTATTTCTTAAGCTTCAGAGTGTAGATATTATCAGAATCTTGGCCACCAGTGACGCCATCATGCTCGTCTTTAGAGATGACTACGCCGTCTTCTAACAGCTCAGCATTTTTTACTAACAGCTTGTGTAGACCGCTCTGATAATCGAACTCAACACTCAGTGATCCTGCTGCTTTGATAGCCTCGTTGAGATCAAATTCCACAGTCTTAAATTCTTCGCTCAACTCACCAGATTTCCATCCACCTACTTTTAGGTTTCTTGGAGCCTTAGCAGAGATAGATGCGCTGTGAAGAGTTCCGTGCATTCCTCTTGGAAGAACGTCACCGAGCCTCGTGAGAGGACAAACCATCTGTTTACCGATAGATTGGATCAACTTGCCATTCACATACAGTGATGTCTTTCTCCTTTCACCTACGAGAGTGATCTCTACTTTTTCGCCGACAGGCACTTGATAGTCGAACAGTAACACATCTGGATTATAAGAAGTCAGAGGGTCAAAGCCATACGCTTGATTCGCTCTCACACAGGCAAAGCCTCTCTTCTTAGTCACCTTCTTGGTCTTCTTATCAGTAATTTCTCTCTCTAGGTCTACATAAAATGCAGCTAGCTTAGAAGACACTAGTATCTCATCACCTGCAACATCATGATGACGAGTAAGGCTAAACTTCGCTGTCCAGGGCCACTCTAGATTTTCTGATTTCAATCCGAGCTCAACCTTGCTGTTAGCGATGAAGATTCTCTCTTTCTCTAAACTCCAAACCTTAGAGCCAACCACGTCTTTAATTGCGTCTCTCTTAAACAGATTCACTTTAGGCATGATAGCCTCATAAGACTTAGCATTTTTCATGTTAGCTTCATAGCTAATCGGCTTGAAGTCAGCACCCTTCTTGCTAGCCCACAGTTTCTCACTCATTACCGCCATTGAAGGAGCAGTCAGTCTTGCGATTTCGTTCCAGGTATAGCCACTAGGTCCGAAATCATTCCATACGTGTAGTTTGCCACCCATCAGACCTGGGTCACTGTCATCAAGCATTCCTTCTGGCTTACCAGAAAACTGCTTCGGCGTCCAAGTGTCGTAGATGAACTTATTATTCACCCCGTAATACGGAGCTCCAGGGACGATGTATGTGTAAAAGTGTGATGAGTTCACCACCTTGTAGCCAGCCTTCACTTTATTCTTCGCATCGGCAGTTTCCCACATATCGATGATCACGGTAGTGTCTGGCTCAGTTGTTCCAGGCATGTGTTCATAACCAGACCAGGTTCTAACAGTCTTACCATGCTTCTCTCTGATATACTTATTGAGGTGGTTTATATACTGACGGAAGCTCTCGCCTAGGGCGTCTCTATCCTTCTTATTTTTGATCAGGTTTAAACGATATTCATCCGTTCCAATATGCACTAACTCAGAATCAAACAATGGGCAGACTTCGTCCCAAATATCTTCCATAAACTTGATCGCATCAGGATTTCTAAGATCCAAATAAGCTAAGCCAAATCCACCACGATTGATCTCTGGGTGAGCTAGCTCTGGACGATACGTAGTAAAGGCAAGAGAGTGGCCGGGTGAGTCGATCTCTGGAACGATGACCACTCCGTGAAGCTTCGCAAAATCTTGCAACTCACGAATCTGTTTAAAGGTATAGTGACCATCCTTGGACGCTAGTCCTGGAAACTTCTTAGATTCCAATCTGTAGCCTGGGTATCTGCCCCATGAGTTATCGTTGAGGTGAAGGTGCAGCTCATTCATCTTATAGAATCCCATCATTCTGATCCAATCCTTGAGACCATCAACAGGGATGAACTTACGCCCCACATCAAGCAAAAGTGATCTAACTGGATACTTAGGAGCATCATTAATCACACCTTTAGGCAACTCACCAAGACTCATCATTTGAATCAGCGTTCTTGTTCCATAGTAAAGCCCAGATGCTGAGCTAGACTTGATCGTCACCTTATCAGAAATCGTAATCTGGTATGATCCATCAACCATACTTCTGTTCCCATCAGCGCCTAATTCCAAGTGAAGCACACCAGCCTCACCCTTTTGCACCATCTCGCCCTCTAGCATCTTCACCAGAGGAGCTAATTCAGTCTGTTTTTCTGCAGCTACAGAAATAGACCCAACTTTAAAACTCAAGGTCCCCTGACTAGCCTTCCAGCTTCCGACAGTTGGGATGACTCCTTCCACACCCTGAGGTCTTTCTTGAGCGGAACATGCCATACCGAGCATGCCTAAACCTAGTATCATTTTTGAAATAATCTTCATGTTGGTAGTATGAGCTACCCACACATCAAAACAACTTCATTTATCAGGATGTCATAATAATTTTCAATCTGTCACAACAATCTCCAAACCTCATGAAAAGAGCAACTCACTCTAGTCTAAGATTTCGTGATAAATGTAGGCAGCAGCTTCAGCAACATGCTCATTTTTATCTTTCAGGAGTGGTTTAAGCTGTGGCTTCAAATGCTCAATCAGTTCACTACCAATAATATCACAAGCGAAACTACGTTCTAGTGGATTTTTAGATTTTAGAGCATCCTCCAGTATCTCGATCTTCTGCCTCGGATACGCCTTACACATATACTTCATGCCCCACGCTGATAGCCATTCGTCATTCACCGTATCGAAATCACTCTCAATAAGAGGGAAATAGTTAATCTGGATATAGCCCTGTAAAGCAGTCCCTTTGAGATACAAATTCTTAGACTTAAAAGCCGAATCCAGAGCCGCCTTGACGGCATCCGTGTCCATCCCTGCATTCGTTAAAAAAAACAAAGCAGAACAACGACGGTTCACATCATTAGCATCAATGAAACCTGTTAGGAAATCAACCCAGCCATCATCCACATTACTCAGTCCACCAGCGATCTCATCATAGATAAGCCTCTGCGCCTCCTCATCCTCTGGCTTCAACCCAGCAGATTTATAGAGGGTTTTAGGTATTTTCACCCACCACTGCCTTAGCTGGGTCGCATTTGCTTCATCGATTTCTGCTATCATTTAATTAGATGTTTTTAACTTACTAGGCTCTTCTTTGATTTCCTTCACCATACGCTTGGCCCATTCATCAAATGACTTATTAATGTGTCCATAGCGAGACATTCCTGAAGCGAGTTGTAACTTGTTTCCAGTGTCTTTATCGATGATAGAAAAATACCTCTTCCTCGACACTGAATCAATAATTTCGGCCTCTACAATAGCAGTCCCAGCACCCACTGTCTTCCCAGCTAATATTCCATAAGCGCCAGTAACCATCCCTAGATAAGGAGCATACGTAGCTGTAAACAACTTAGGACTACCAGGAGTAAAGTCTGTCACAGCCACTCTAACACTCAAGGTATCCTTCCCCTTTCTGCCTTTCAGTTTAAACTTAGATTTAGAAATTTCCTTAGCCAGAGCACTCCTAAGCCCAGACTCCAATGCCGCAATCTCTTTCTTCGTCACCTGCTTCTTAGCCATCTTTACCGGTTCACGCACCACCACAGATTCCAAGTAAATGTTCTTAAACTGCCTCATCTCCACCATATCACCACGGTAAGTAACCGAGTCAGAGCTCTTCGATTCCTGCTTCAGTCCATCATAGCTAGTTAGGAAATCTTTCTTCGCAGAAGTAGTAGCCGAGCAACTCGTCAAATAAGTCAAGCCCGACAACCCGACAGCTAATTTCAACACGACAAGGCACATGGATAAAGTTTTCATACCACTACACCTTGCTCTACATCTCATAGAGCACAAGAGAAAACCTTTAGCTCTAAATGAAAAATGGTGGTAGCGACTGCTCCCCACCACCATATAAAGTTAAAATCGTGTAGCTACTCTTAGTAACCTGATATAATCTTAGTCTTTGGCCACTTTGCTCCTGGGTTTTGATAGATTAGGCAAAGCTCTTTTACTTGAGGGCTAAATGACCATGTTGCTGTGTAAAAGTTGGTGATTTTCTTACTCACTTTATGATGAGTGTAAACCTGTAGTTTCATTTCACTCTTACCATTGTTAGGCTTGATCACTTTTGCGTTTCCATTGGTGATTCTCTTCGCTGGCTTCTTATCATTCTCTACAATGTAGATCTTTTTATTCGTCAGATTTACGATGCAGCTGCTCCCGTCTTGAAACTCACGACCTATTGGTATTGCTTGGCAAGAGTAGATCGTCTGCACTTTACTAGAGGATGGCAAGAGAAGCATAATTAGCTCTCCACTATTCCCGGATTTACTACTGTATGTAGCTACAGGTGACACAGGTTTGTCCTTCTCTGGCAGGTTTGATGGATCATAAAAGTGCACTGTTCCATTAGCTTCCGCTTTGACATTCACAGTTCCGCTCAGGTGGTTTACGTTGAGCTGTATTTCTTCGAACTGTTTAGTAATACTAGAACGATAAGCCAAGACGCTGAGACCTTTCTTAACTTTAACACATGCTATACGCATCTTCAGCCCCTTATCTTCTACTGCTCCTTGAGCTGAAGCAGTGATTAACCCTGCACATGAGCACAGAATCAGTAGTAATGTTCGGTAGGTGGATTGATGATATAGTTTCATAGCGGTGAATGTTTGGTTAAAAAATAATTTCGTTAAAGGTGTGAGCTAGTTGACCTCTTTCGGCGACAGCCAGCGGAAGGAAACAATCTGGAATTTGCGTCCAAAAGTTCGATTCATTTCAGCCATACTGGTTGATGTAGGCTTCTTGTTAAATGCACCTGTGTAAGTAGGCTTTTCAGGTGAGTTAACATTGTCATCTGAATGAAGATAATAAGGTGTGCGCTGAACCGTCGCCTCACACCATGCTTGAGCGATTACTTTACCGCTAGCGTCACGAACATCACCATAAGCACGGATCACGAATGTGTCGTCACGAACGGTCAGTGCATTTCCTGTCGCTTTCAAAAGATCAGATTGCATGACGTAGCCAGGAATACCTGTGTAAGCAGAACCTTTCGCAGCAAGCGGGAACGCATAGCTCACACCGGGATTCACAACATCAGATTTTAACCGTGCATTGATCGAGTCGCTTCCCCCTGCGCTACCGCTGAAACCAGAGTCAAAATCATCGTAGTCAATAGCCGCCTGTAATGGGCCACAGACACCGAATTTGTCGGCGCTTAGTCGGCGGTTTATGAATTCTGACATATTCAGAAATGGCCCTCTGAGTTTTACCTGACGTGCGATTTGGACTGCCAAGGTATCGATCTGTTCATCAGTTAAATAGCGGATTCCACTCCAGGATGCAGGATCTGACTCATCAGTTCCTTCTAGTTCGCTGTTGGCTAAGCGAAAACGGCTCAAGGCTAGCTTGTCTTGTTTCTCAGTGAGTCCTCGTTTGCCTGTCACCGCGTCAATATAGGGAATTTGACGAGATTTAAGACCATGAAGAAGAGCTCTCCATGCCTCAGCATGTGGGTTATTTACATTAAACCCAGAAGCTACTGCTAGGTATTTAGCTGATCGCATATAACCTTCGGTAGTCTTAAGTTCCGCCAATACATCCTCATTGGATTTATTCGTTTTGATATACTTTAGACGTGTATTCGGCAGTGGTGATTTATTATCAGCAAACTCGTTAAACGATTCATCCATAGACTTGGCTACCTCATAAGCGGGTGCTGTTTGTGGAGCTATGGATGAACAGAACCACCCATCGTAGAGAGCGTCGTTAGCAAGAAGTAAGGTATCATAGTGATCCTCGAAAATCGGTTGATTCTTTAGATTAGAAAAACCAGAATGCTTGGTGTAAACCTCACCTCCCTCGATCATCGGATGAGCAAAAGAATTACCAATACCGCAGCCAAACGGAGCACCCCAATGAGAAATGTGCTGAGTGTTAGGGCCAAAACTGTTCCCCGTCGTTGATTGATAACTAGGCTGAACTGGTCGTCCATGCGTAAGACGCATGGTGCCAAAGCCAGCTAAACTAGTTACAGGTGAAATAGGCAGCTCTTGATAGGTGAAATGCTTCACACCAGTGGCTCCGATAGAAGGTCCCATGAAGGCATTATCTCCATCAGACTGAAGATATTCAGTAATGCCGTTACCGACAGCGGCCTTGTAAGTAATCTCATATGGGAAGGCTGTGCGCTTCAGTGGATTCGGCTTAAATAAATGCCTCCACGTTTGAGTCGGGTTGGCATGAATCCATGTTCTATTCGCCACCGGTTTTGATGATTCACGGCTTTTGTCAGCCTCATCATATTCCTCTGTGCCTTTTACCGAAAGCCCCACTAGAGCCACTGGCTGAGGCTTCGCTCCAGGGTTAGGGAATTTAACGCTCTGAGCGGGATCATTACTGATGATCTCAGCCCCTTTTTTGCTAAACCAATCCATTACCACACCTCCACGTGGACCACGAGGCGCACGGTAACTGACACCCTTACCAGTAGCATCATTGGTTCTAATAATGCCGCCGTAATTCTCAAAGCCCAAAGCCGAGGCATCAAAACCATAAGACATCGGAATTTCAGGTCCAGGATCGTTCCAAAGTCTAGTGCCAGTTTTAGTGGTGAAGCGTAGAGCATAGCTAGCAGAGGTGAGCTTACTCTTAGGAATTTCTCCTAGCTCATAACGAAGCCTCTTGTCCAATAAAGTGTTGTTGTTGAACCCAGGACTGAAGTGCGTCTTAGCGCCGGCTTTAAATTGCTGCATTGAGAAAATTCTGACCTCTCCTGGTTTAAAAATAACATCGTTTACTCCACTGGCTGTCGTTCCATTTGTTAAGACAACATCATCAAAGTGTGACCCTCCACCAGTAATCTGAGTAGTATCAGCCCCATTATCCACCCAGCGGTTGAGATTATTATCAGTCACTCCATCCACTTTAACATAGGAGTCCAACATGAGAGCTCGTCTCAGCGAAGTCTGGATCGAATACTCGCTGTATGGACCAGCAGCACCTGGCACAGGCTTTCCTTCAGGAATGCGTAGAGTGATATTATAGGGATTCCACAGCACCATCACTGGAGAAACATGGGAATAAAGTTTCACCATTTCATTAGGTGACTCTCCTCCTGCATCTTCAGATGAAACTCCTACAATATAGATCAATCGAGCCAATACTGGAGAGCGGTGATAACCCAAATTATCCGGGATTTCATACTGCTGGTGGTGTGCCCCCCAGCCTGGATCCATGTGCTTGCCAGTGACGAAGTAATCTGTCATCGGTGCTCCATCTCCAGTCGGCCACTGCACGCTTGATGAAGTATTGCTCAGCGTATTCTTGTAGAGTCGATAGTAGTCCCTGAGTTGGCGCCAAGATGTCGGCGGCACATTCGGGTTTGATGGAGTGATAGCATTGATAACATCAGCTCCACAGATTGGTGTTTCGACAGTCGCTCCCTGCAGACTAATCGACTTATAATCCCCATGAATACTGTTCGAGTCAAAATCACCCCAGTCACTCTCTAAGAATAGATTGAGATCCTTTTTCATCCCACTATTTCGCACATCACTTAAAAGACTATATCCCTCAACACCAGAAAGGTGAAAATAATGCTTTCTTGCCAAGCCTTGCACTCCAGCAGCCACATCGAGCTCGTTAAGAGAAATCATTTTACTGATCATTGCTCGGTCATCAGGAGCTGTGCTTATATCACTTAATCCGTTAAGATCATAGTTGCTTAGATTCCCAGCTTCATTCGACTGTCCAGCGAGTCCAGCTAGACCAGTTTTGGGTGCGTAGCTGTTCGTTGAAGGCAAATTCTTACCCACTACGCCCCAAGCATACTTACCTGTCTCACCCGAGCTATTGGTGCTCATGGAGATGAGACCAGCTCGGAGGTTATTGCTGTCTTCATGCTCTGCATGACCTAAAGACACAGGGCGGACAAGCACTACGGAGTTTGTTTCATCCATAGCCAGAACGCTACCATCTTCAGCCGCATTCATATCACGCACAGCCTCTTGGTCTTGGTGTGAAATCATGTAACGACGGAAAAGCTTCTCGTCACGGCCTCTTTTATCATAGGTCTCATCAATGGTGATCGATTGATCAGTAGGCTTACCATCCTGATCACGCAGAAACTTCTTACCATGCAGCTGAGTATCCCAAGCATCATACACCATCATCATGTGGTTATGAGCTAACCCATCGATATTCTCATCATCAGGCTCTAGATCTAGCACCGATGATGAAACGGTGATTCGTTGATCTGGACCAGCTTCTATCTGCAGCTCACCTAATGCCAACATCAGCGCCATACGAGCATTTGCTTGCGCCTGCATTTGTGCTCTAGAGTTACCAGCAGAACGCGATGTAACACCACTTAGACTTAACATCGCTAGCGATACCAGAGTCAATAAGCTCAATACGATAATACTCGAAATAAGAGCAAAACCTTTAGATTCATTGATAGAGATTGTAAGCGATCGGTGGAGTTTAATTGTCATGAGTTCTTATGAAATTTCTTCAATGAATACTGGATTTCACATCAGAGCAACACTACCCAATGTATATTCATTGTATGCAAATCATGTGAAATCGCTAAAAGTTAACAAAAAGTGTGACAAATCTACTGAACAACCTAACTACTAGAGAATAAAACCTCTAGAAAATAACTTTTCACTTACCAACGCTTGGCGGGCTCGCAGGATAAACCCAGACTGCATGCCACTTTGTCGCTTTGATCATGAAGCGTTGCTTTTGCAGACGAACTTCTAGCCCAGGCATTCTGGCTGCTGAGACGATCATTGTGATGTTCTTTTTGCCCCTGATCAGCTGATGATGCATTTCTGCGATGAGAACGTCATCTCTCAATGAATGAATACTTGATGCCCCGATGAAATAAGGAACCTCATCGAATTCCCCCAATAGTCTTTTGAGAGATTTCTTATCATCAGGAACGTCTAGCAGCACAGACTGACGTTGCTCATTAGGTAGAGCTCCAAAATTTTTCAGTGAAATATCAGCGATTTTAACTTTTCGACCTTTGAATACTAGAACAGTGTCTACAAGTTGTAGGTTAAACTTCGCAGCTGAGTTTTGATACTTTTTCTGAAGCTCTATCAGTGGCTTAATTTCTAGGGATGGCTTCGCTTCAAGTGAGGCTTTCAATAGACCCTCGACAAGAATAGGCCCTTTATTCAGGAGCTGATCCTTCAGACCTGAAGCATAGGATTCACTTGCTAGATGAGGGATTCCTATGAGTTTCACAGTGATATCACCGTCTACTAGCTTACTCGATGCCAACTTTATCGTTATCTGCCCTTGCTTACCAGTTGTTGACTTAAGGAGGGTCCTAGGCGCTAACTTTTTGAGGTGCTCATGTCCTTCATGAGCGTTTACAACACAACAACAGATGAACGAACAAACAGTAGCTAGTTTCAGCATATTTTCACGTATCGAAATCATGACTTATTCCTCCAATTCATAACGCATAAACATCCTTTTATTACGATCTGCATGCATCGTCTCTGTATCAAGCTGAATGGATGTCTCCGTCGCAGGGTATTTAGCTGCGCTAACTGTGCCCATATCTGTCCAAGTATTTAAGTCCGTGGTGAGGTAAACACGATAAATTCTCCCTGGCACTGAGCCTATCTTGACAGTATATTCATCACCACCCCCATTAAGAGGTAGGACTTCTACACCTTTGAGCCTACTCTCTGGATCTAGAGGGTCCGTCCCAGCTTTCCTTTCCTGATCATCAGAGAATCCATCACCATCACTATCTCCATTAGCAGTCAGAGCGGTTAAATCTTGCGTATAGAACCTCTCCCAAGAATCGTTAAGCCCATCATTATCTGTATCTCCATTAGTTGCAAGAACCGTGAAGCTAACATTGAAGTGATAATTTCTATTCAGATTGGTCAGGACTGTATCTCCAAATGTCGGCGCAGCACCTTCCGCTACACTGCCATTTTCTCCATTAGCACTTCCTCCACTATAATGAATTTCGTCCCCCCCATCATCGAAAGTGATCATACCCGAATAAGACCCACCGTTACCAGTTGCCGTTGTATCGAGAAAACCAAAGGCTATTTTCTGACCAGCACCAACCGTGATCGTTTTAGGAGTATCACTAAAATCGTAAGTGCTTGTCGTGTCTCGTGTGAAGTCGTTCCTTGAAGTCCCTACCGCAAGCACAGTAAAATCATTATCGGCATTCACTCGGACTACGAATGGAGTAACTGGATCTCGTTCGTGGGTAGTTGTAAAGAAGCCTGTGATCTCATAGTGTGCACGAAAACTGAACTGATTTAAAGTGATCTGCTGAGGAAACCCTGTGGTATTTGTGTAAGTGTCGGTCTCGTTTATAACCATGTTCTCATGCCAGCTATCTTCTAAAGTATGAGAAGTAGTGCCATTCCCTAATGTGAGGTTCGTCGCTATCGTTCCTCCAGCAGTGCTACAGTCCGATGGCTCCATACTTAGAATCCAGCTAGCAATTTGAGCCGCAGCTTCTTCATCCTCAATCCCCTTACCGAGGGGAGGCATAGCGCAGCACCCATCGGAGCTCGTTAGCCGATGGAAAATCATCGAGTTGATCACATCAGCCGGTTTAATGATTTTCGGATTTTGCAGATTCAGACTATTAAACACTGGCCCACAAATTAAATTCTGTTGAGCAAGAGGCGTTATAGTCCTAGCATCGAACACAGCTCGATTGCCGTTTGGCTGGTGGCAGTGCATACAGTTACTATCGATATAAGATCTAGAATACTCCTCATAACTTATACTCGTGTCATCACGCCGGGAATTAGTGATCACATCGACCAAGTCCACCTGATCCTTTTCTGGGCTTATATAACCTAGCTTACTCAGAGTCTCTATCTGGTTCGCTCTACGGCCGGTAGCAGAGTAGAAGAAGTTACCATTCAGCTGACGCGTCCTAGGCCCCAGCACAGGACCACCAACATCTGTGTGGCAGATAGCGCACTCAAGTCGTGAAGGAATGCGATAATTAAAGGAATCACTACCGATAATCATAGCCACATCTTCCCCTCCCTCCATGAGGTCAGCGTCCAGTCCATCAGGACGCCACTTGTAAGTCGTAAATGCCCATTCTCCAGTGGCTGAACGCACCATCAAGCGAGTCTCGATCTTCTGACCAGTATCTGGCCTAGCGAAGTGCTTAACCAGAACTGAACCCACAGGGAAATCCCATGTGCCATTCTCTGAATAGGTGATCCTTTCGCCCGCAGAATCAGGAGTGCCGTCACTAGGTATCATCATCCAGCGAGTCTTCTTCATAGAATCACTCCATAACGGCATATTCACATCATAGGGAATAAGCGCCGCTATAGGTGTCAGAGTATTCAGATCAGTAAATAAATTGGTAGCGGAAAGAGTAGCCGGAAAGACTGAGTTATCCACAATAGCAGTGTCTTTTATCAATCGAAAAATCCGGCCATTACCACTCACCCCTCCACCCATTCTCAGACAAAGCATCTCACCAGCCGTATCGTTACCGAAGGAGCTGATCCCTGTGAAGATTCCGCCAGATCCACCCGGTCTAGCTACCTCCACTGGAGCTCCTATGATCGCTTTAGTAGTGGGGTCAAATGTCATCGCATAGACTCGCTGCGTCACGTTATCACCAAAAATATACTTCCCCGTAACCGCAGGTATAGCAGATCCACGATAAACATAACCACCGATAACACACTGTCCAAAAATGCGATCATAATCAAATACAGGCACCCGCTCTACCCCCAATAGAGGGGATGGTGCCGCCCTGTGACCAGTGACACTACCTTCCTGATAGTTCCACTGAAAGTTCAACCCAGCAGCATCCATTACATCTATTTCCTCACGGAGTGCACCGCCCACATCGCCAATCCAAAAGGCATCAGTTGTGGCATCATAAGTCATCCTATGAGGCTGGCGTAGACCTATCGCATAGAATTCCTCCATATGCTCGATATTCAATCCATCCACATCCACCCACGGATTACTCAGTGGGATGTAGTATCCTGTATTAATGTTACCAGAAGTGGTTCCTGCTAGATAATTACCGCTCACGTCATGCTTGAGCGTCGGGAGGTTTTTACGGATTGGCTGGCTCACTCCCCCACCTTGCTCATCCACATCGATACGCCATACACCTGAACGGAAACGGTCTGTAATCTGTGAGTGAGGAGTGGAACCGGCGTCCTGCGTCCCTTCATCCCCCACTGCTATATAGAGAAACCCATCGGCGCCAAATGCCATCCCACCACCATCATGACCTTTGACTACATCATACTGTTGAATCATAATGAGTTCATTGCCAAAAGTGCTCGTAGCACTATTCCACGTGAATCTAGAAATACGTATATAGTAGGGATCTGTAGAGTCTGAGTCGTCAGTAGGATGATGCAGATAGTGCACATAAATATAATCTTTATTTACCCCTTTTGCGAACTGTGGGTGAAACACAACATTCTGCAAACCTCCATGCTTAGTCGTAGAGTCTCCTACGGTCCAATGCTGTTCCCACACAGCGGCTTGATGATCTAGAACGAGCTCACGCGTAGTAGTCGTATCATTATCCAACACTCTGAATAGCCTTCCATCCATCTCCGCCACGAGTAGATGCGTCGAGCTCCCTGCGCTCACAGGCCATGGCTCTGCCACAGTCGGGGACTTCCAGGATAAATTAGGAAAGGCAATCGTGGTCGTGACCGCAGTAGGCGGACTACCAGCAGTTGGCAGAACTCCATTAAAAGCTGTAGCGGCAGCTGCCGAGTCTAGCCCCGTATTATCCTCACCATGCGCTCTGAGAGAAATCACTGTCGGTGAAGGGAAATCTGCTGGAACCACTGGATCAACTGCCTTCTTAGCTGCCCACCTTACTGAGCGTAAAAAAGTAGTCTGAAAAGCCGCGCACCTCGCCCCAATAGGTTGAGCTTGCCCAGCCCACACATGACAATAAGTAGAAACATACACCCGCCCCTCACCGTAACTAGTAGCCCACTCGATAGGAAACTGTAAATTAGTCGCCGCCTCACGTGCATAAGTCAAAACCGTTAAATTCTCAGCTGGACCACGAGCATAGCGATACACCTCTAGGTCAGCCGCCATCCATGAGTCAGGTAGCCCTGCGTAGATAGGGTGAGCATCAGCCAGACGCTTCACCTCTACATTCACACGTGCCCCATGCCCCGTATCCTGACCAGCTCCCACAGCTACCTCGATAATAGATTCATCATTATCCACCACTATCGCCTTACCTGCGTTCTTATTACGCCACCCCAGACCTATCATCTTATTATACTCCACCCATGCTGGAAACGCATTATTAGCTTCGTGAAAAGCAATAAACCCTCCACCTCCACTCACATACTTCTCAAATGCCTGCTCCACCTCAGTAGGCCAGCGTAGTCCACCTGCCACACCAATGTCATTATAACCTGAGATCACCACATCATACTTAGCGAAATTAGGCCGCCACGTAGCCCAGTCCGCATGACCGGCAGTGGCAGGAGTAATGGACACATCGACATCCAGAGTAGCGTCTTTCGCCAGAATATTCCGTAGAATATCCACCCTATGCCGCCAATCATGATTACTAACCCCCTCAATAACAAGAACCCGAGTCTTCTCCTGTGCATAAAGAACAGAAGTTGCGCAAAATAATAAAAATAACCAAGTAGTATAGATCTTCATAATAAAGTAATGTTTACTAATCATTCCAATAAACCAAAGGTTAGCAAAAAAGGTGACGAATCAAGACTCTAACCTCCTATTCAAGCTCAACTTAAGAGATTAAATCACCAAGTATCTTGATGCATTCCACCTACACTTAAACCTCGTAGCCAAATGCCTTCACAAATGGTGCGAGCTTTTCTTGGTATGGCTCCAAATGTTTAGCATAAGCCTTCCAACGAGCAACGGAGGAACTGTAAACAGGTTTTAAAACGTCTCCATAAGTAGGAGAAAAGACAGTCTTAGTCTTCACATGCTTATGTGGTGAGCTCTGGGTATCTTGCCAGTCCAAGCCTAGGAATTCCGTGATCCGCTTCACCTCATGTGGCAGATCTTTCACACAGTCTTCATAGCGAACCTCTATCCAATTAGAAGCAGTCGTTTCACGCAACTTCAACCAGCTCGTCATAGCCAGTATATACATCTCGACAGAGTCCTCCAAGGTCAACCAATTGACACTCCAGTTCGTCATCGCAACATTTTGCATAAAAGAACTAATGATCACATCTCTCGGATCTCGCAAGGCTACGATAAATTTAGCCTCTGGCAGTAACCGCATGATCAATAGTGAATACATGGTCAACGCAGGGTTCTTATCGATCAAATGTTTGCCTGGTGCAGCACAACCTGGCTCACAAGCAATCCCCTTAAGATAGGTGTCCCTCAAATGACTTACTTGCTCAGGGGTCGCTTCGCGGATCCAACGGGAGAGCGAATTTTCAAATCTACTAGCAGCATCAGTCTGGACTGGATTCCATGCAGAGTTTAGAAATGCCCATGTTTCATCTGCACTCACGATGCCTGTATGACTATCGAGAGCCTGCTCCATGAGGGTAGTCCCACTACGTGGATGTCCTATGAGAAATGTAATCGATGCTTCTTCACTGCCACCTTTACGCCACGTCTTCATTTCCTCATTATCAAATGCATCAAACGAACGAGTGATAAAATCATGAGTCACCTCTGACCTCTTACGAGCAATCTCAGCCTCCGTCGTGCTACCTTGCTTCTGCTTATAGTCTTGCAGCAAGCTCATCGCCTCATCTTGTCTTCCTTGCTTATCCAGCACACTAGCAAGTAAGTAGTTGGCATCCATGCAAATCTGTTGATCTTCATCCTCGGTAAGCCCTCTCAATAAACTTTCAGCCTCTAACCACTTCTGCTGGCGTTGCAGCAGCCTAGCCTCAGTAATAACGGATTTAGGATGTTTTCTCTCACGAGGACGCATATTACTGAGCATTTTCTCACATTCCTCCAAGCGGTTTAACCGCTCAAGGATTTCTAGCTGGTTAACACGTGCTACCACTCTCGCTTCTGGAAATTTTTCCAGACGTCGGTAACCCTCTAAAGCCCCCTCCTTATCACGCATTGCATCACAAGCTCTAGCATAAGCTAAGGCTACAAGAGGATCTTTGCGAGCATGCCTGCGCACCTTGGTCAGCGCCTGCTTCATCTCATCCTGCTGATACAGCCTGCGGTGACACTGAGCCATATCTAGCAACACAAAAGAGTGCTGAGGATCACGGCGTAACATCTCTTGAAAGAATACAATAGCTATCTGTTGTCGCCCTGTTTGCGCAGCCCTATAAGCTTGTGCCAAGATCTCCGTATCAGGCAATTCTCGCAATGAAGGTTTTTTCTGAGAGCTATTGGGCATATCATTCATGGATTTTGAAAATGTGTAAAAAAAAACGATCCGCATACTGCCAATTCGATTGCTCGATGGCTGCGTGCGGATCGTGAAAGTATTTTTAATGTTTTACTTGCGACGACGCAAGATCAAAGCAAGTCCACCGAGGCCAAGAAGGGCTGTAGAGGAAGGCTCTGGCACTGGCACAGAAGAAAGCACGTAACCTGTGAGAGCTCCGTTTCCATCTGTAGTAGTGAAAGTAATTTCTTGAATGCCGTCTGCATCTCCTTCGAATGCACCAGTGATTGTATTTCCACCAGCAAAAGCACCAGCAATACCGCGATTAACAGCAGCACTTGCAGTTCCACCATCTAGATCACCAAGAACGACTGAACGGCCAGCAATAGCTGCGCTTCGGTCATCAACGATGAAGAACTGGAATGTGTAATCTGTTCCTAGAGTTAGACCAGTCAACGTGATTGTTGTCACTAGATCTCCAGTATTCTCATAGCTTTGGTTACCGACAAGCGCATCGAACCCAGCATCACCAGTAGTTCCCATAAAGAAGCCATCAGCATAATCACTACCTGTGTTAAAATCACCGATAGTAGTATCAGCAGTGAAAGAAACACCGTTTACAGTAGCTGCAGAGTGAGAAACAGCCTCTACTACGTTTCCGTTATCGATTACGTCAGTTGCATCATCAAACACTGAAGAGGATCCCCATGCGATTGTAGCTGCATCAGCAGAGTTGAGCATCATAGCATTAGCTGCTACTACTGCACCTGCACACATTGCCATGCGCTTACTTGAAGAATTAATTTTCTTTTTCATATTTGTATTTTTTTATTTAATGTGGTTTTGTTATTTCCCCACCATTCAATAATGGTGAGTCCCGTAAGCTAGATGCAGCTTAGAAACTCTTCTGAATTCCCGATCTGTATAATAACTTACATTTTACTAATCCAATGAGTTTGAAAAAAGTTAACAGAAAGTTTAAATAAAAATTCACCTCTCTCAAAATAAGCAACTTACCCCAACCTGACACAAAAAAACACCCCGACTTTTCATGTGAAAAGCCGAGGTGAAACTAACCTGTCGAAGACAGGATGAAACTTGTAAAACTAAATACTCTTACTAATCAATCAAAGCGCTCAAAAGTTAACAAAAAATTAAACTATCATCAATATCCCGCCCTATAGACAGAGGCGTATTCTAGAATACCTATCCTCCGTCTATAACGGAGAACTAGTAATTAACACGCTATCAAGCAAGGTGTCTGAATTGTCTGAAATAGTGGAACCTGCGTTATCAAAACTTAAGGTGGCGACCCCATCTTCATCAGCAACAAAAGTAAATGTAGACGATGTCCACTTGCGATCTAGGCAATCAAATTTATGACTCGCTAATGTTTTACCTAGCATGGTCACTGTAGGTGCAATTTTTTGAGAACCATTGTGGCTACCAGCATGCTGGAAATAAACAGTGTATTTGCGCCCTTTGTGCACATCAAATTG
>CAKZNV010000037.1 GCA_937132085.1 uncultured Rubritalea sp.
GTCTATTCGAGAGGGTAGTTTATTTGGTTCTTTTTAAGTGATTTGTGGTAACAAAATTAGACCAAGCCTTAATCATGTTGTTTATTCATTACTCGATTAGCATTCAGCCAATAAGAACAATTATGACAAAATCTAAAATAAATGGGCTGATTTCCGCCCCAGTGACACCCTTTAATAAAGACGGAAGTATCAACTGTGCAGAGGTTAAGGCCTATGCGGATAAACTGAAGCAAGATGGAGTGACAGGTGTCTTTGTCAACGGAACCACGGGAGAAGGATTTTCTCTTACTCTGGCTGAGCGTAAGGCACTGGCAGAAGCATGGCTGAAGGAACAGACAGCCGACTTTCCTGTCATTATTCATGTTTCACATACCAGCATAGAATCATCTAAAGAGATGGCAAGGCATGCAGAACAGCATGGCGCACAGGCTATAGGAGATATGGGGCCAATCTTCTTCAAACCAGGCAATATCAAAGATTTGGTAAACAACTCAATCGCAATCGCGGATGCAGCACCAAATACTCCCTATTACTATTATCACATGCCCTCAATGAGCGGGATTAATTTCCCTATGATCGCATATCTAGAAGAGGCGCACGGACGTATTAGTAACCTCGCTGGCATTAAATACACCTTTGAAGATCTGATGGATGCTGAGCTTTGTAGAGCTTATGAAGATGGACGCTATCAGGTGTTTCATGGTCGAGACGAAACACTCATCTGCTCGCTCGCGTTTGGATGCGCTGATGGAGTAGGTAGCACCTATAATTATATGGCTCCAGATTATCTGAAATTGGTCGATGCCTTTAATAACGGAGATATGAAGCAATCAAGAGCACTACAGAAAAAGTCAATTAACATCATCAAGGCTATCTGTGATACTGGGAATTTCTTCAGTGGTCTGCGTTTTATTCTCGAACAGCAAGGGCTTAAAGTGGGTGAAGTTCGCCTACCTCATCAGCCTCTAACAGAAGATCAAAAGCTGTCTCTTCTAGAAAAGGTGAAGAACTTAGGTCTTTTGTAATAACAAAACCCCACACCTCCGAAGAGATGTGGGGACTAATCTTGAAACTAAAACACATTATATATTCTGAATAGAACTAGTAGTGCTTAGGTGACGTGTTTATGAATGTTTGCTGTGTGATCTGCCAACGATAAACACAGGTGTCAGTGTGATACCTGTTAATAGATGAAATTTTAAACTATTAAAAATAGAAGCATGAATTATTATATGAAAATAATAACATCTCTGGTTCCTCTAGTTGCATTATTTAGCTCTTTGTCCATGGCGGCGGAGTATAGCTTCATTGAACAAGGTAAGGCGCTCGCTGTGCAGCAAGATGGCAAATATGAAGGTAGAATGAGCTCTATAGAAGGTCAGCTTAATTATAAGTTAGGAGCGACTGGATGCCAGCTTATTGGTAGTCGTAAACTAGAGGGAGGAGCCTATCAAATAAGCGCTAGCTTTAGCGGCATTGGACACTATAGGTTCTTTGTTGGTGCGGTCTATAAACAAAGCTGGGCGGCTAGCTATAGGGATTATATAGAAATCAAAGATGGCAAGCTTGTGGGTAAAGGTGGCTTTTCTTTTAAGGCGGAGGATACTCCTGAACAGATAGAGCTTACAGTGCAGAGCGACGGAAAGAAGGTGAGCCTGAAGCTCAATGGCAAGGTGGTGGCGGAGACAAGCAAGGCTGATGTGCTTAATGGTGGTTTCTTTGGTTTCCAGCCGATGAATAGGGAAAGTGAGGTGAATATAATTACTTTTAATTTAGAGAGCGCCAAGAGTAGTCTAGTCGCTCCTCAGCCATTACGTCCACGAAATCGCTCGAATGAAAAACATTGGAGCAAAGTGCATGATCAAGCCTGTAATGCAGAAGCCTGTGATTTACTGATGCTCGGAGATTCCATTACAGATGCGTTCGATGGTGATGCCACATTTGTGAAGAACCCGGATCAGTCAGGCTTAGCGGTCATTGAGAAGAGTTTCAGTGAACTCAAAATTGTGAATGCAGGCATTGGTAGTGATCGCTCTCAGAATCTTTTGTGGCGGATCGAGCGTATGCCGCTGGAGAAACTACAGCCAAAGGTCATCACCTTGATGATTGGTATTAACAACATCAGCAGTGGTAATAAACCTCAGGTGATAGCTGAAGGGATCGAAGGCATAGTCAAACATCTTAGCAAGCGACTACCACAAACTAAGATTCTTTTGATCGCAACTCTACCCACTCGGAAAGCCGATCTAAATAAAGCTCGCCAAGAACTTCATGACCTTGTGATCAGCAAAGAGTGGCAGAAGAATGTGAAAGTAATCGATCTGGATGCAACGATGAAGGACGACAAAGGTTTGCTTAAAAAGGAAGCAACATTCGATGGTGTCCATCTAACAGCTATGGGCTTTCAGATGTGGGCAGATGCGATTGCTAGCGATTTGAAAATGGATGAAAAATAAGACAACTAAAGGGATTCTCTGTATAGATCGGATAATCTTTTGTTGGGTGGTTTGGAAAGTAGACCTGTTGTTGTTTGACAAAGTTTTCTGAATAATTGCGTTAATAAAGGTATGCAAAAGAGCAGGTTCACTGCTTTGCATTCAATTAACATAATTATGAAATCACTAATCTTACTATGCTCTCTAATGGGGCTAAGCGCAGTCTCTGGTAAAGGTCCAGTCACAGAAAAAGTCAAAACAGACTATCCGCTCATCGAAAACGCTAAACGTCAGGATCTCTTTGTTCCTGGCCAAGCTGGCTCAAAATTCTATCGTATCCCAGCCATAGCTACTGCGATGAATGGAGACCTGATAGCAGTGATCGATGCGAGAAGAACGAGTGCAGCAGATCTACAGCATATCAGAGACATCGATATCGCTGTAAGAAGAAGCTCTGATAATGGTGATACGTGGTCAGAAGTGGAATTCATGACAGATTTCCCTGATGGTAAAGTAGGTTCAGATCCATCTCTAATCGTAGACAAGACAACAGGGGAAATCTTCTGTTTTTATAACTTCCTAGACCACGATCTAGAGGTCAACAAAACACGACCATCTAAGACAGCGGTGAACTACCGACACTATGTTCAGAGCAGTAAGGATCATGGTAAGACTTGGTCGAAGCCTAAGGACATCAGAGACGACATCATGCCAGAAGGAATAAAGGAACGTGACTTTATATTCATCACCTCAGGTAGAGGAATTCAGACGAAATCTGGAGCATTGATTCACACTCTATGTCGAGTAGGTAATCAAAGCGGCTATCTATTCGGTAGCAATGATCACGGTAAAACCTGGCAAGCACTCAAGACAAAGAAGTTTACCCCAGCAAATGAGAATAAAATCATCGAGCTGAGTGACGGAACATGGATGATCAATACTCGCACAAGAGGCAAGGGGCGTTATGTTCACCTTTCTAAAAACAAGGGGAAAACTTGGACTAGCAAAGCAGAGAAAAATCTCCCTGATCCTGGGTGTAATGCAGAAGCAATCGTCTATACTGAAAAGAAAGACGGCTATGATAAGAATCGCTTACTTTTCGTTAATCCCCACAGCCACAGGGGGAGAAAGAATCTAGTTTTATCAATAAGCTATGATGATGGGAAGACCTGGACACATAAGAAGTGTATTGAAAAAGGCGCATCTGGCTACTCATCGATCACTATTTGTAAGAATGGTGATATCGGAATCTTCTTTGAGAACGGAAGAAAAATGGCTTTTGTTAGAGTAACATTAAAAGATCTAACAGATGGCAAAGATGAGCTTAAAAAGCCATTTGAGCTCTAATTGAAATCAATGAATTAATGGGCTGTCTCAGCGGCCCATTAAGAAAATTTCAAATAGTTTTTTTAGTATTATAGACCTCCAAAGGAATCTCTAAAACGAGGTTCCTTTTTTTACGACTCAAGATTACATCACTCTCCTTATAACCCCACTTTAAATTTGGTGCGAAAAATAGACCGCTTGAATTTCATCCAAAGATCAACATGACGTATAGTATATGTATTTACATAAATATTCGATCATGAAAAAACCTACTTCACAGAAATTTAATAAAATCCAGAATAAGGGCTTCGCTCTTATTTCGACAATAATAGTAATGTCATTATTGTTCTTAGTCGCAGTGAGCATGCTGAGTCTGAGCTCAGTCCAAACACGATCCGCTAATACTGGTAAGGCTAAGCAAGAGGCAGAAGCAAACGCAAGAATGGCATTGATGCTAGCAATCGGTAGGCTACAGGAAACTACTGGCACAGATCTGTGCGTCACTATGCCAGCAGGTTCCCTGAGTAGTGAAGGATTCCTAGAGCAAAATACTGACCCATCTAAGCAAAACTATTTGGCGGTTTTCAATACTCTTAATCCTACAGGAAACTGGAAGGAAAGAAGAAAGGCAGCATTTTCAAGCTACTTAGTCTCGGGCAATATCCAACAACTCAAGGACATTGAATACGCAGCATCAGCAATAAGTTTGGATAAACATAGTGTTGAATTGTCTGATTCAAATACACCAATGGATCAGAAAGTCATCGTTCCATTAGTGCCTGTGAAAGATGGCAGTTACGGTTGGCATGTCTCTGGCCAAGGAGCCTCAGCATCTGTGGCTTTAACTCGCCCTGCACTTGATGCTCAGAAGCATCTAACACCTGACAGATTTAATCTAGCAGCAGTAACCAAGAACAGTGAAGGTGTTGCACTAGATCTTACCTGGCTACCTACTGAAGCGGATAAGCTAGTTAAGATATTCAGCCTCCAAACACTAGATTTTAACTCACCTGACGGTAAAGGGATCACAACTTACCAACACTGGATGTCTAGGAACAATAGAACCTTGTTGACCAACCCAAAAACAGGTGGCTTCAAATTTGACCTCACTGCCGCCTTTGATGACCTTACTACTGCGGATACGATGGAAAAACATCTTGGTAAAAGAATGTTTCTCCCTGCTAGTGGAACAGAAAGTGTAGAAGACCCAGGTGGTCCACTCTGGAAGCAAGCTCGCTCTTATGCTAGAATGGAAGCCACTACTGATGGTCTACTAGTCAGACCTCAGACAGATGAGCAAATGGGTGTCTATCCAGTCATCGCAGGATTTACAGAGCTCTACGGCGTTTCAGACACTCGAGGTTATGCTCCAGTTGCAAAAACTCCGAATTTTCCAAGTGCAGGCTATTTCAATCGTCTGAACTGCATGACCATGCATATGACTCCAGTCGTAAAGCTATGGAATCCCTATAATAAGCCTCTGAAATCAAGTAAATATACTGTCGTCGTTAAAAACAATGATAGCCAATACAAAGACTCAAATCAAGGTCTAGAGTCAGAGATAGCCTGGTCATTTGGCGGAGGTAATTCTGGGGTTAAAGGGTCTTACCCATTTGGAATACGTTTCCAGCATCGCTATGCCATTCCTGAAACTACATTTGAACCCGGGGAGGTGAAAATATTCACTCTTAATAAGAATATCTTCATGGATGCATCTGGAGCAGGAGGGAATTATAAACCAGGTCCTAATGGGCACGGAACCGTAGGGGATCAGGTCGATATCCTAGAAGAAGGTCACATACTAGCAGAACTAACTGAGATGAAAGAAACCTCTGATGGTGGTGTGGATGGTGCATTTACTGGTCACTCACTCTGGGATCTACATTTCACAAAGGCTGATACCAAAGAGCAGAGGTATGCTAATTTCTTTGTCTCAGGAAGAGCATCACCAGGAAATGGCTACCCTGCTTCATACAGAGGTGGTGACGGTGGAATTGCTAATATTTTTGACTCAATCAATACGAGAAAAAAGTTCCAAATAGACCCAGGTGAGCTCAAGACATGGAACGTAGCCTTATATAAAGGCCACATTGCAAAGTCGCTTTCTGGAGACTCTGTTAGACCGTTGGTAAATATTAAAAATATCAACACGGCAAGCTACGATGACAAGAAGAAGCATAACTTAAACGACAATAATGGACTAGAAGACTGGGACATCAGTAAGCCGTTTTTTGCAAAGCCGAGTCTAGAAGGTATCTGGGCTAGAACGATCAGCCTTAGAGCAGGTAGTAATTCTATAGCGGGTGACGTTCCTACCAGAGCTGGTGAATCACATAAGACTAATGGAGTAAAGTGGCTAGCGGACTTGAACCCGAGATCTCCAACTATAGGATGCTGGGCAGGTGAATATAGCAAAACGAGAGATAGATTTTATGTAGGAGACGGCCTAAAAATAGACGGTCAAGCCGCTGGAGCTAAAGGCTACGGGGCGGCCACACCAGCAAACTATATTTCAGGTCTAATCCTCGATTTAAAATCAATTGATGATGTCATTCCTGCGAAATCAATCGGCTACTCAGACTACACTGGGCCAGAGAAATGTGTGTTATTTGATATTCTAGATCTAAGCTCTACTAGTCCGCTATTCTCGCTCGGTCAGTTAAGGCATGCAAACCTAACGATAGAAAACAAATTTTCAGCACTAGACAGCTACCAGAAACAAATCAACAAGGGCTATGGAGCTGAAGACTTTTTCTCTGACAGCATGCGCCCAGCTTACCCAATAGGTGAATCATTTGCTGACATCAGACTAGACCCTGAAGTCAATAAAGGCACCTACAGAACTTTGGCTCTAGAGGACGGAGACAATAAAGGCACGTCGACTCACTATGATATGTCTTGGCATATGAATCAACTCTGGGACAGCACCTTCTTCTCAGCAAGAACTTCAGGTGGCAAGAACTCTAACAACCCAAGACTCACAGTCATCAACAGTGACAAGGGGACACTGACAACTGGTGAAAGCGGTCTAGTAAACAACGCATCTCGCCTCTATTTGGAAGGTGGATTTAATGTGCAGACTACCGATGTCGAAGCTTGGCAAGCCTTCCTCTCAGCAACAATGGGCGCACCTGTAAAAGGAGAAACAGATGAGAAAATAGCTCCATTCACCAGGTTTTCTAAACCGCTCGGAGACTTGACAAAGAATGATTCAGCGGATGATGACGATGAGAACTACACTGGATACAGAGGTCTCACTAAAGAAGAGATCCAGAAGTTCTCAGTTGAGATTGTAAACCAAGTCAAACTCCGAGGCCCATTCTTCTCACTCTCAGACTTCATCAATAGAGAAACTGCAGAAGGAGCGACAGATGATCTCAAAACTATGGGAGCTCTGCAGGCTGCTATCAATGCCGCTGGCATCAACAAGCACTTGGAATCGAAAATCGAAGATGCTGAGATCGGTGAACTCTATAATAAGGAAGCCTATAAAGGTGATATTTCCACAGGAGTGCCAGGATTCCTTACTCAAGGAGACGTCGCAGCACGCATGGGGCATCTGCTAACCACTCGTTCTGACACCTTCACCATTAGAGCCTACGGAGAAGCGAAAGATAACGCAGGAAATATCATCGCACGTGCATGGTGTGAAGCCGAAGTCCAACGAACACCACAATTCATGAATCATCTCGCTGAAGGCAATACTGAAGAGGGAGACCAGCCTAACACCAAATATGTAGATCTAATGAACACCGATAATAAAATCTTTGGCCGCAGATACATCATCACTTCTTTTAAATGGATCTCTCCTTCTGAAATCCACGTCAAATAACATTAATAAACAAAACATATGAACAGAATACTATTTATTATTGCCGCCTTATTTATCACAGGCACTCCTACTCTCATCGCTCAAGACCAAGCAAATATTAAGTTCTCGGTCTACCTCATGCCAAGCAAGACAAGTAACAATCAAGAATTGGAAAAGATCAAAGACATTCATTTTGCCTTTGGAGATATTAATATCCCAATGAACTTGAAAGAAGCACGTCAATCCATGGCATTCCCGTATAAGGGAGAAGGGAATCTCACCTTCTTCCGCGTCACTACAGAGGGTGATAAAGTAGTAAGGAAAGTTCTCTGTTCTACTCCTATTCCAGCCAGTAAGAAAAAAGCGATCATTCTACTCAGACAAGATAAAGGTAAATACACGCTCAAAGCTTTTTGGTTCGGAGCTAATGAAAACGTAAGTCAGGCACGCATCGTCAACCTCACTAACAAAAATCTAGCACTTAAAATACAAGGGGAAAAGAAAATCACCGCCCTAAAACCAGGTGCTAACACTACTGCTTCTGCGACTTATAAAACACCCAATAGCGACTATGGATATTGTTATGTGAAAGCATACACTAAGAAACTTCTATCAAACTCAGAAGAAAAGTATCGCAAGCTCTTATCGACCAACCTCTCTCTAACTAAAAAAGACGCAAGAGTAGCACTACTTCTCAACCGAAATAAAGGCATCCGTTCAGTCACACTATCCTCAAATGGTATCCCTAACAAAGGAGAGCTACTAGAGCTCCAGAAGTATCTTCCTTGGTATTTAAAAGCGACTACAGCATCCAAAGGTCAGCCTGCTAGCCAAGGCTTATAAAGCTTGGCCAGCCTATTGGAAAGGACTATGCTCACGAGCTTGCAATAGGTATCCTCTTGGCACCTGTTGTTTAATCTATCTCCTCTCTTATCGTCTGATAATTTGGGTAATGAACTTCAGATTCCTCTTCCAGTTTTTCTTACTAATCAGTCTTATTATTACAGCCCAAGCGACTCACTATAAACTCTTCGTTCTTACGGGCGAAGGCAATGCCCTCGGCATGACCGCAGGAGGTGAAGCTGACCCCACATCAGGCTCAGATCCAGCTGACCAACACATCCCATTCTTCTGGGACAACATTGCTAATTCCAACTCAAGCATAGGAACTTCCTCGGCTGCATTTACCACGCTACAAGATCAGCAAGGTGGTCACTATGCTGGCAGTAGTTCACACTGGGGACTAGAAATGTCATTTAGCCGCACCCTGTATCGTGCTGGAGTTCGTGATTTTGCAGTCATCAAAGCTACCCGGGGTGACGGAGGTGGTAATAGCTTCTGGTTAAAAGGGGGCGCTGATCCTCACATGTATAATCACATTCTGAGTTCAGTAACGACTGCCACTAATGACCTAACAGCCAACGGACACACATTTGAAATAGTAGGCTTAATCTACGCACAAGGTGAGAGTGACTCTAGCGCAGAAGCAGCACTTGCTGGAACAAGGCTCAAAACTCTAGTCGATAATTTACGTGCAGATCTACCCTCCGCTGGTTCTCTCAAAGCAGTCATCTCCGGCATAGCTGCGACAGGCACAAACCGTGATACTGTTAGAACGAACCAACAAGCTATCGCCACCTCAACGAGCTACATCGACTACATTTCTAACACTGACCTCCAGAGCGAACTCTACAACCCAATTCATTTTAATAAAACAGCCAAAGTAGCCATCGGGGAAAGAGCCGCAGTAGCATTTCTCGATAATCAGACAGTCTTGAGACACTACGGAAAACTAGTCTTCATGGGTGACTCTATCACTCAAGGCGGTAATGGTGACCACCCATCTTATCGATACGAAGTCTTCAGGCACCTAGCTACTAAATCTGTTCCTATCGATGCCAATGCTGGTTATAAATTCACAGGCTCCGTCACCGGATCATATAGAAATGATACCGTCACTACTCCAGACATTAATGGTCAGGTATTTGAGAATGTCCATGAAGGCCATTTTGGCTGGAGAGCCTTTTGGGAAAACGGAAGAATAGCTCTACCCAGCACTAGGAGAAGTCTTAATCGCGGTGAAGGGACTATCTTAAACTGGACAGGCCAAGCCTCCCCGCAGGAATACGATCTTAATAGTTTAGGTAATAAAGTAGCTTACCCAAATGCCACAGCGTCCTCTGGAAACACTGGCACCACTTACATTCCAGACACACTAGTAATTTTAATTGGCATTAACGATCTAGGAGATGCACCTCACGATGCAGTTCAGGCCAATGCAGACTTCAGTCTGATGATAGATCAGGTGCGAGCAGCTAACCCCAATGTCCGAATCCACCTTAACCTCGTATTACCAGCAGATAGAAATTTATCCTGGGAGCAAACTAAAATACCTGAACTCAATGGCTACCTAGTCACTCTAGCTGCCACCAAAAACGCAGAATCCTCTACCTCTCCAGTATGGATTGTAGATGCAGCTACAGGATTTAACCCGAATACGATGGCCTACGATAATTTACACCCAAACTCTATAGGAGAAGCCTATGTGGGAGATCGTGTGGCAGCATCACTAGGGTTACTCCAGACCCCACTCCCACCTGCACCACCTCAGCCTCCACATGAAGAAAAAGACTCCAGTGACTTCTCTCACAAATTCGAGGGCAACGAAATCTTCGATGGCACTAATTTCATCAACGGTTGGTCTGAACAAAATGGAGCTGATACCACGGACTCACTCGTCACTGATGGCACCAACCTACGCCACCAGCACACCAACGGCTCTGATTCTTGGCTAGAAGGCACCAACACAGGCTGGGCAGATGTAGTCGGTGGTGACTGGACATGGGAAACTAAGATTAAATTCAATGCAAATCCATCAGGCTACTTCCTCTGGATAGGCACAGGAACAAACCGTATTTACATCGAGATCCACGGCGACCACACTCAGAACTTCGGAGGTGCTGGCACCTACAACGTCTCACACAATAACCTCGATGGAAATTTCCACACCTTCAGAGTCATCAACGAAAAAGCAGCTGGAAAATACCATCTTTTCCGTGACGGAGTCCGCCTCACACCTATCGCAGGAGAAGACTACGAATCTGGTAATAGCGACAGCCGCTTCCACATGGGCGATTATACGGGAGGCGCCTTTGGCAATCTCTACGATGTAGAAATAGACTACGTCCGCTTCGACCAAGGTGGTCTATATCTACCAGCAGGAGCCGATGCCGATGGTGATGGCATAACAGACGCTTGGGAGTATCAGTCGTTTGGCGACATTACCTCAGGGACTAACACTCAAGATCTCGATGGAGACGGAAAGACAAACCAACAGGAATATGAAGCTGACACTGATCCTAACAATAAAGAGTCTTATTTAAAAATAGACAGTATCGCTAAGTCTGGCAATAATGCTAACATTTCCATACAAACATCATCTCGCAGAAACTACTCTCTCTACCGATCCTCAGATCTGGGAATCTTAGACGACTGGACTCTCGTGCAGGGGCCTATTTCAGGTAATGATGGAACTAGCGTCTTTACAGACAGCTCCACCACTCCGAACATGTTTTACAGAGTGACGGTAACCGTTCCCTAATTCTGTATTTTTAATACGCCACGCAAGACATGCACAACTCACCTAAAAGACTATCTATCCTAGCACAAACCGTAGAGATATTGCGGCAAGGGATTATAGAGGGCAGGTGGCTGAAAGTGCTGCCTCAGGAAAGGCTACTCTGCGAGGAACTCGATGTCAGTCGCAGCACTATTCGTAGAGCTCTTAAACAGATAGAACAACTAGGATTCATCGCTCCTGCACAACGTGGCACTAGAAGGCAGATCAGCCATAAAATCACTGAAGTCTCTAAAACTAACGTATCTCCTACACCTCAACATGAAATAGAAAAGAGCGTTATCTGGCTGACAGTAGATGATATATCTAGTCTTACCTCCACCATTAAGAATCTCTACATTCTGGTGCAAAAACGCCTCGAAGTAGTGAACTGTAAATTACGTATCATCACCCTTCCACATAAGCCATTATCCAATCCTAGCCGATATCTAAAGGAATGGATCAAAGACTTCCCCTGCTCAGCCTGGATCCTCCACTCCATGCCTAGGAATGTGCAGACTTGGTTTTCTAAACATCAGAGAAACGCCTACCTCTTCGGCAATCCTGCCAAAAACGTGAGCCTCGGTGGTATCAATATTAACAACAGCTCAGCGATTTCGCATGCAGTCAGTATGTTCCGCAGGCTTCATCATAAGAACATTTGCTTGCTGAGAAGAAAAGAAGATCTAGTGGGAGAGCTGGATATAGAAAATACATTCCTTGCTTCTCTAGATACTACAGAGCGGAAGAACAGCACTGTGCTAAAAGCTGAGTATGAGTGTTCAGATCTAGATCGTATCTTTAATAGAACTTTCCAGACCAAACAGATTAACCGCCCTACTGTCATCTTTTGCACTCAGCCAGCATTGCTGATTTTTGCTCTAACATGGCTTCAACAGCACCAGATCAAGATCCCAGATCAGGTGTCTCTGTGCCTACTTAGATCACAAAAGCTTCTCAACTATATCACTCCCTCGCTAGCACACTACGAGATCAATGAAGACCGAATAGCGCCAGCGGCATTACCAGCCCTGTTAGATCTCATTGAGACAGGAGCCTGCTCCAGTCAGGTGATTTCGTTGATTCCTGACTTCATCCCAGGCCAAAGCTTAGGAGAGGCACCACAAGACTAGGCTACGACCCCT
>CAKZNV010000038.1 GCA_937132085.1 uncultured Rubritalea sp.
GTGACTCACATCTGGTTCTACAAGTGTATGCCATCAAGAATCGGTCTCATGCTCGACATGAGTGCTCGTCACCTTGAGCGTGTCATTTACTACGAAGACTACATCGTGACTGAGCCAGCTGAGACTGGTCTTGAGCACGGTCAGCTCCTCACAGAGCTAGAGCTTCGTGATGCAGAAGACGCATACGGTGAAGGTTCATTCCGTGCAGGTATGGGTGCTGAAGCACTCCAAGACCTACTCGGCCAGATCAACCTTGCTGAGCTACTCGTTCAGCTTGAGGAAGACATGGAGAACACGAAGTCTAAGCAGACAATGAAGAAACTTGCTAAGCGTCTTAAGCTTACACAGGGATTCCTCCAGTCTAAAACACGTCCTGAGTGGATGATCATGAACACGCTTCCTGTGATCCCGCCAGACCTTAGACCACTAGTTCCACTTGAAGGTGGACGTTTCGCTACATCAGATCTTAACGACCTATACCGTCGTGTGATCAACCGTAACAACCGTCTCCTCAACCTACTACAGCTTAAAACTCCAGAGGTGATCATCCGAAACGAGAAGCGCATGCTACAGGAAGCTGTTGATGCACTCTTCGATAACGGCCGCCACGGAAGAGCAGTAACAGGTGCTGGTAACAGAGCTCTTAAGTCACTCTCAGACATGCTTAAAGGTAAGGGTGGACGTTTCCGTCAGAACCTTCTCGGTAAGCGAGTTGACTATTCTGGTCGTTCAGTGATCGTTGTTGGTCCTGAGCTTACACTCGGTCAGTGTGGTCTTCCTAAGAAGATGGCACTTACTCTGTTTGAGCCATTCATCATCCGTAGATTGAAAGAACTCGGCTACTGCCACACAGTTCGTTCAGCGAAGAAGATGATCGACAAGAAGACTGTAGAAGTATGGGACATCCTCGCTGAGGTAACTAAGGGACACCCAGTGCTCCTTAACCGTGCGCCTACTCTTCACAGACTGTCTATCCAGGCATTCGAGCCAGTTCTTATTGAAGGTTCTGCTATCCGTGTTCACCCACTTGTTTGCACAGCTTATAATGCTGACTTCGATGGTGACCAGATGGCTGTTCACGTTCCTCTATCTATCGAAGCGCAGATGGAATGTCGCCAGCTTATGCTAGCGCCAAACAACATCTTCTCACCTTCATCAGGTAAGCCGATCACTACTCCGTCTCAGGATATTATTCTTGGAACTTACTACCTCACATACCTCCGTCAGCGCACAGCGACAGAGATCGAGGAGCAAAAAGAAGATCACAGACCGTTGTTCGCAAGCACAACAGAAGTTGAATTCGCTATTGCATCACGTAAGCTCAAGTATCATGACATCATCCGTGTCCGTAACCCGGACTTCGGTCAAGATACAGTATTCGGTGACAAGGAAGCTAAAATCATCGAGACCACACCAGGACGTGTGCGTTTCAACGAGATCTGGCCAGCCGCACTCGGTTTCATCAACTTCACAGTTGGTAAGAAGCAGATCGGTGACGTCATCTGGCGTTGTTACCAGTGTTCAGGTAAGAAAGAGACTGTTCTCGGTCTTGACGCACTGAAGACACTCGGATTCACAGAAGCTACTCGTTCAGGAACATCCATTGGTCTAGTAGACATGGTGATCCCAGAAGAGAAGCCAGCTGAGCTTAAGAAGGCATACGCAGATATTGAGAAAGTGGAAGCACTTTACCAAAATGGTGTCGTGACAAACAACGAGCGCTACCAAAAGGTGGTTGACGTTTGGACTCACGCTACTGACAACATTGCGAATGCACTCTACCGCAAGCTAGAGCACAATGATGGAACTAAACTAGCTAACCCACTCTTCATGATGGTTGACTCTGGTGCTCGTGGTAACAAAGCACAGATCAAGCAGCTCTCAGGAATGCGTGGACT
>CAKZNV010000039.1 GCA_937132085.1 uncultured Rubritalea sp.
CATCATAGAGCGCCAAAAAGCGCTCTCTTACCTCACAAGATGTATCATTACCTAATATTGTTGCACTCCAAGCTCCCATAATTCTTTTATATAAGTCTCTGACTTAAATTAGCAATGGCCAAATCGAGATCTTGGGGTTCATCTTTTAGTGTAACTTGACAATGTTATTCAGCTTTTTAGAATTTGATAAATGGAAAATAATGCCCGAGCTGAACTAAAATCAGAGATTCAATCATATATTGACCAACGTATATCAGAATTTTCGCCAGAAACCAATAGTGGGCCAGGTGACTCAGGACATATTTCTCAGATCACACTCGGCTTCGATTGTGAAGAGGAAACATGGATCGCTTTAATTTTTGACACTAGAAACCATCCAGAAATTGATGGTGAGTGGAATAGTTACATCGAACAAAACAAATTTGATCTACCTAATATCAATGTAGATCGTTCTGAACATTTGATTTCGACTCTAGGCGGATTACTTGTTGAGATAACTAAGAACATCGATGTTAAGTCTCTAGAAACAACCAAAAATTGCTTTATCACAGTAGAGCATCATGAGGGCTGTTATGCGTGGTCCAGCATAGAGAAATCAAGTAGTAGCGATCAGTATTTGAAGCTTCTTGATCAGGGAGCAAAGGGCTTATCAAATACAGAGAAAGTTGATTACTGGATCTCTGTTTTACAACGTGTTGCCACAGGACGAGAAGCACAAATGCACGAGTCTGCATTTTTAGCAGATAACCATGCTCTAGATAGACTAAAGCTGCTCTCAGGTAGTGAGGCTGCTCTTTTAGAGTTTGTTAAAACGTGGGCATTTAAGTCCGAATGGATCGGGGATTACCCGAGTGATTTAAACTTTGAGGATTTGGATTTTGAAGATGATGAATATGAGATCGAAGAAACGCCATACAGCGAAGTAATGTGTTCCATATTAAATAGCTTCTATGAAATCAATAAGCCAACTAAAGAAATAGAGACTCTCCTCCTAGAAATCATAGAGCTAACTCTAGTGCCAAACAAACAACGCAAACTATGGGGAATCGCTCCAGTTTTGGCTGCTCGCTGTTTATACAAAAACTACTCTAATTACCCTGAACCCGACCAGTGTGAAGATTCAAATAAGCTGGTGAATGCAAGTTCATTTATGTCCAGCTAACAATTCCAGAGTTCTTCTAGTCACATTAATTTGTAACCAGATGGAAATCAGACGCTAAGTAACTCTGAAAACACAAATTATGAAACTAAAACTAATCACACTATTAGCGTTGTCACTAGGATCAGTGGCTACGAATGCACAAGCTCCAGCTACTGCTCCAGCCAAAGAACCAGCTCAGGCTGAAAAGAAGGCTCAGGCTGAAGAAAGAACGGATTTCCTTCGAGTCAGTGAGACAGAGGCATCGACACTTTTACAGACTGGAGTCACTCGCTATGAAAAAGATGGCGTCATCGTAGATCTCCTCGGAGCTGTTCACATTGCGGACAAGGCCTATTACGACCAACTCAACAAAGCATTCACACAATATGATTCTCTGTTGTTCGAGATGGTCGGCGGAGAGGCGATGCAGCAGGAAGAAAAGAAGCAGATGGAAGCTAAGAAAAAGAAAGATGCTCAGATGGGATTTCTTGGTAAGATGTATCAGATCATGGCAGATCGATTGGATCTAGTAGGCCAGAAAGACGGCATCGATTATTCTAAAGATAACTTTGTCCATGCGGATCTTACACTGAAGGAATTTAACGACATGCAGAAAGCCAAAGGTGAATCTCTGCTCCAGCTAGCCCTAAAAAACGCACAGAATCAAGCGAAGGCAAAGGCCAAAGGACCAGATACTATGGCCCTACTTAAAGCCCTGATGAAGAATGACTCGGATGCGCTAAAATTAGCCATCGTTCACACCCTGGGGGCTGGAGATGATCAAGTCATGGCGCTTGCAGGTAAGGACAGTGTCATTATTGGTGATCGTAATGTTAAATGCCTCGAAGTGATGGATGCTGAGATCGCTAAAGGCAAAAAGAAGCTAGGTATTTTCTACGGAGCAGCTCACTTTCCAGATATGGAAGAACGCATGCTCAAGCAAGGCTTTAAAAAGACTAAGCATATCTGGTTGAATGCTTGGGATATCAAAAATAAGGTGAAGAAGTAATTCACACCATTACCAGATTTAGAAAATGCTTCGTAGTGAAAACTGCGAAGCATTTTTTTACCCATTGCCAAATGACAACATCCTAAATGATCAATGCTAAATAACTACTCCCATGCGTGCCAGTATCTAACCAGCTGATTTTTAATATCTTTGGCGATTAGCATAAGCATCGGTAGTAGGAATAGTGTGATGATGGTAGCAAAGAGTATCCCGAAGGCTAGTGAGGCGGCCATTGGTTTGAGGAATTGAGCTTGGACTTCTGTCTCTAACAATAACGGAGCTAGTCCGAAGAATGTGGTCAACGAGGTCAGCAAAATGGCTCTGAATCGATCCGCTCCAGCTCTACGGCAAGCATCTAACATGCTAGCACCTTCTGCCTTTAAATCGTCGACTCTACAGACTAGCACTAGCGAGTCGTTCACCACCACTCCCGAGAGAGCTAGGATACCGAAGACTGATAGGATAGAAACGGGAATCCCCATCAAGTAATGACCTAACAAGGCCCCAATAATACCGAATGGAATCACCGACATGATGATCAATGGTTTGACGTAACTTTTCAGCGGTATTGCGATGAGGATGTAGATGAGGATGATTGAGAATACGAAACCTTTGATCAACGATTTCATTGATTTAGCTCGTTGCTCGGCCTCACCACTTTGACTGATAGAAATCGTCGGATAGTTAGATTTCATCACCTCAAAATACTCTTCTCCTAGTTTCGCCAATATTTCATCCGATGAAGTCACAGCCTTATCTATCGATGCCTCAACAGCTACTACTCGCTTATTATCGTAACGTTCGATGGACGCTAAAGATTCAGAATACGTAGTATCTGCAACTACTGAGAATGGCACTGCTGTTCCATCTGGCTTGCGGATGCGCATGTTTCTAAGCGTCTCAATCGATCCTCGCTGCTCCAGAGGATAGCGCACCATGACTTTGACCTCATCACGCTCTCGCTGCACACGCTGCGCTTCCCTGCCGAAGAATCCATCTCTAACATTTCTAGCCAAGTCGAGCTTATTGATCTGAGCTGACTGACCAGCAGGAGTGATTGAATAGAGGATTTCTGGCTTACCAGAGTCGAAAGTATCCAGAATATCATACACCCCAGGGTAAGTAGCGATAACTTCTTTCAGCTCATCAGCAGCGGCTTTAAGCTCCTCTAGGTTATCACTTTCTAGATTGATAACGAGGTCTCCACCGGGAGGTCCTGCTCGTGATGAGAGAGACAGTGAGCGAGCTCCTGCAATAGGTCCGATGGCTTCTCGCCAGTCTTTGATGATCTGCCCAGTAGTCAGGAACTCACGTTCAGTCGATCTAGTGAACTCTACAGCTATCGCCGCTTTGGTGTTTGATGATACTGAGATTTGAATCTCCTTGAATGGATTATGCCCATATTTATCCTTATATCGTTCACCTAGACTCTCAGCGACCACTACAATATTCTCTGCGTTCTCATGGAGATATTCGACGGATTGCCCCTGCTCTAGTTCGAGCAATACAGCTGCATTATCTTGATAAATAGTTGGGAAGAACACGAAGCGAAGTTGTCCAGCAGGGAAAAGTGAAACCACCAGCATGAGCACTGCAATAAACCCTGCAAACACCGCATAGCGCCATGGGACTAGGACTTTAATGATCGGCCGATACACATGATCTACAAACCACGCAAGACTCCCCGAGACTGCTCCTTGGAATCTCGCCCAAGCTTTCGTAATCCGATTTTTAGGCTTCTTATGCACATCAATATGCGCCAAGTGCGATGGTAAGATCAGCTTAGATTCGATCAGTGAGAAGATGAGACAGAAGATCACGGCAGTAGCGATCTGGCCAAAGACATTACCCATTCTGCCACTCACCTGAGTCAACGGAAGGAAGGCTGCGATCGTAGTAATCACACCAAATGTAGCGGGTGTCACCACCTTACTCACACCTCTAACAGTTGCACGTAGATGGCCTTCATTATCCTTGAGATTCTTTTGTGATTCCTTCTCAGAGTAAATCGATTCACCAATAACAATGGCATCATCAACAACAATTCCTAACACCACGAGAAAACCAAATGCTGAGATAACATTGATAGACATGTCGAAGCCAGGCAGCGGAAATAAAGTCACTGCTCCTGCTAGAGAAACGGGGATTCCTATCGCTACCCAGAATGCTAGCCTGAGATTCAAAAACACCATCAAAATTCCTAGAACAAGTAGCACACCAATCACTCCATTCTTGCCTAATAAAACAAGTCGGTCTCGGATATTAGTCGCTCCATCTAACCAACCTGCGATCTTCACACCCTCTGGTAGATCCTTGTATCCATCTACTACTGCCTGAGCCTGAGTGACGGCATCTACGATATCATCGGTTCCTTCAGTAATGATTTTTAGACTAGTAGTAGGCAGTCCACGGAAACGATTTAGCGTCTCTTGATCGACAAATTCATCACGCACCTCAGCGACATCTTTGACATAAATACGTGTGCCGTCAGGGTTCGTCCTGAGCGGGATATTTTCGAAGTCAGATTTATTGTAAGCTTGGTCTCTGGAGCGCAGTGAAATGTCTCCACGCTTTGATCGCACCACACCACCACCGATATCGATAGAGTTGTTTGAAATGGCATTCGCTACTTCATCAAAAGTCAGATTATAGAAACGCAGTTTTTCTTCTGAAGGCTCAATCGATATTTCATAAGCACGTGATCCAAATGATTCTATTTTCGAGATCGCTGGCTGACGTAAAAGTTCGTCTCTAACCTTCCTTGCGGTTTCCTTCAGAGTCTTCTCAGACGCATTTCCATACAGCTCTACCCAGAGCACCGTGCTCTCTTGTTGATTCTTGGTGACCACGGGGTTTTCAGCCTGTTCAGGAAAAGATGGAATCGAATCGATCTGGATTTTCACATCATCTAACAGCTTTGAAATAGGATACTTCTCTCTCGCTTGCACCGTGATGGTAGCGATGTTATCCTTACTCACTGAGCGGATGTGTTCGATGCCTTCTACGGACTCTAGAGACTCCTCTATCTTGATCGCCACACCTCTCTCTACATTCTCTGGAGTCCCTCCACGGATAGGCACTCGGATCGTTACCGACTCAGATGCAAACGCAGGAAACCCTTCTTTCCTAACATTAACCGCAGTGAAAATACCTGCGGCTAAAATTGTGATCATCAGAATATTCGCCACCACTGGATTGGTAGCAAACCATGTGATGAAAGGATGTTTTTCGAGTGGTGATTTAGACATTATACAGAAATTTATAGTTTACTAAGCGTTCTTGATCTAACCTTTAGGTTCGTCACTCTGTGTGGAGGACTTTTTGGTATTCTCTTTCACTTTATCCCCTTCTCGGAAATTACTAAGCGGTCTGGTCACTACTCTTAGCGTTGTCTCTTTAGACTTGTTAGAAATTTTCACGATGACTCCACCTGCTTCACTGTGCAGTCTATTGGCTACGACTTTGCGTAGTTTATCGTCTTTATCCACCACCCATATATAGCTGTCATTGACCAGTGCTGACTCTGCAAATTTATACGCTTGCGAGATCGTCTTGCCTGGAATCACTGCATTCACAAAGCTGCCAACCGGTAATATCGCACCGTTATCATAAGGGTTCTTAATCGTAGCAATCACATACGTCACTTGGTTTTGGGGATCGATAGTAGGCTCAGTGCGTGACAGTTCAGCTTGCCAAACCTCATCAGGGTTACTCGGATTCTTTAGGTGAATGATCACTGGATTTTCAGTCACTTTCTCAAGCGGACCTCGGTATTTTGGTAGCTTTATCTGGCTTACCTGTTCAGCAGTGAGAGGTAGTCTGACCTCAGCTTTTTCAGTCGCTACTAGTGAACCTAGATTCGCTTGAGAGGTCGCAAAGTCACCGGGAGAAGTCGTGCGCTTAGTCACGATAGCATCGAATGGAGCGACCAATTTAGTTCGCTGAATATCAGCCTTCGCTTTGACAATTGCGGCTTCTACTGCTGCTATGTTTGCCTTAGCTGCGGCTAGTTGCGGCTTACGCAGGACGAAATCTGAAGCTGTATCGATTGATCTACCAGACGCCTTCCAATCCTCTGATGCCTGCTTCGCTCTGATGACTTCTTCTTGTAGCCCTCGCTGCTGAATGGTCAGATTCGCTTCCTGAGTAGCCAATGCTGCGACGTAATCCGTCGCATCTATCGTGACCAATAGCTCACCTTTTTTCACTCTCTCACCGACTCTGAATCTCGGAGATAATTCTATAATTCTGCCAGTAACCTGAGGAGTGATACTGCTTTCGTAATAGCTCTGCACGGTTCCGTAGCTACGCACAGACACAGCATGGTCAGCTATTTCGACAGTTTTCACATCCACCATTGGCACCACTTCTTTAGCCTCTCTAGCTTCAGGTTCATCCTTCGTTGCTGCAATCACCTTGAATAGTTGCCAAGCGCCCAAAACGATCAGTATAGGAATGAGTATTTTAAGTAATTTTATCATCTGTTAGAATTGTTGTTAGAGTCCTTTGCCCAGCGCAAGAGCGAGGCTAACTCTGTTTTGAAATCGTAATGCAGTAGTATTAATGAGTGATTCTTCCGTGCTAAATGAGCGTCTCTGAGCATCGAGCAGAGTGAGAATTTCTACCAAACCAGCCTCATAGCTACGTTTGATACGAGACTCAGCACTATTAGCAGCAGCTAGAGCCTTAGTGTATGACGCTTGTTGAGATTTTAAATATCGCTCAGAACCTAGAGCATTTTCTACTTCTTGGAAGGCTCCTAGAACGGTTGATTGATAGCTGGCTATCGCTTGCTTAGCTCTGGCATTGGCTGCGCCTAGTTCAGCTTTTCTACTACCACCATCGAGGATAGGTGCTGCTAGATTCCCTACGATAGACCAGACGTTGAAGTTTGAGTTAGCCAAATCTTTCAGCACATTCGATTGCTGTCCAGTAGAAGCTGTTAGAGAAAACTTCGGGTAGAGGTCACGGTGAGCGACAGTGACATTAGAGTCTGCAGCTCGGATACGCTGGTAAGCAGCATCGATGTCTGGTCGTTGCATGAGGACATCTGATGGAATTCCCGCTGGGACACTGCGACGTAGTGATGGCCAGCTTGAGGCAGTAGATTTAGCATCTGGATAGCTACCTGTTAGAGCTGCTAGCTGACGTGCGGCTTGATCTCTGGCATTCTTACGTTGCTCCACCTGCGCCTTGGTATTTTCTACATCAGTGCGAGCTAGATCTACGTCTCCGAGATTACCCGTTCCGGCTTCGAATCTACGGTTCACGAGTGAAAGCGAGTCATCGAAACTCTTCAATCGACGCTGTGACAAACCTAACAATTTCTCCGAAGACACCAGTGAAAAATACGCCTGCATCGTCTGCGCTGCAACCGACTGACGCATCGCCGCATAGTCAGCAGCGAATGCTTGTTCACTTTGCCTTGCTGCATTTGTTCCAGCCTTGATTCTGCCCCAGACATCCAGCTCCCACTGCGAATCTAGAGAGACTGCATAGCGTCCACTGACGTTAGATCGGCTAGCTGAACTATTCGCTGTTAGTGATGGAACCGTTGCGGCGTAGGTCTTTCGGGTGTTGAAGCCCGCTTCTTCCAGCCTTGCTAGACTGGCTTTTAAATCCGGATTTCCAGTCAGAGCTCTATTTACATAGTTGTTTAGCCTAGAGTCAGAGAACAAAGACATTAGACCAGTCGCCACCTCAGGAACTGGCGGCTTAGTAGCGTCAAATCTATGCGGAATTTTCAGCGAGTTCTTCTCCTTAGATGACTCACTCTGTAACGCTGGAACACAGGCTGGCAAGAGCAGAGCACAAGTAAGAACGGAGCTAAGTGTGAGAGGATTGATTGATCTTGTGAAAAAATACATGACTAAGAAGTTTGGCCTAAGGCGGCTTGTTGCTGAGTTAACGACTTGAACGCGGATAAAGTTGCGATGATTGTAGAAACCTGTTTTTCGATGAGTAACTCAATCTCCTCTGGGCTTGGATTATCTGAGTTAAATAAACCCTGAGTCCCATGAGGTCGCTTGCTGATTATTGTCGCAAGAACGATGAAATTTGAAATCGCCATTGAGATCACTGTTGGGTCATCGCTTACTAGAAATTGGCCCAATTGATTCGCTAGATGATTAAGCTCTAATTCGTCTACCTCTTTTAGAATCATCTCCACTGGAGAGCCAGGAACACACATCGTTCGGCTCATGATCTTATTGAAATTACCAGCCTTTCCATCATCAAACGATCTACGTAAAATTGCCCTAGCAATGGCAGCTATATGGTCTTTAGCACTCGCATCATCGCTCAGAGCACCCCGACTAGGATACACCTCATCTGCATCAGCAAACGCCTGCCTCAGAGCACACACAAAAAGTTTATCCTTAGAGCCAAAGTGATAATTCACCGCAGCAATATTTGCACCAGCACCGTTGACTATGTCAGCCACCTTGGCACCAGAATAGCCCTTATCCGCAAAAACACGGACAGCACTATCAATCAGTTTTTCTTTAGGATTAGAAGCCATCTATGAACCACTCATAGACTTCTCACCAATAAAGTCAAACAACAATTTCAAATAACCATTTGAAATTGTTGTTTTAAAAATCTGACTGAGACACAACCTTCCACGTTTCGCCAAACTTACGTAGGTGTAAAATGATGACAGTCCGAGATTTATTCTGCTGGGGAACTTGCTCACAGCTAATAAGTTTATCACCCGGTAGAAGCTTGAATTGGTATCCATCAACTGGCGGTTTCTCTATTTCTACGTATTGAAAAGAACCAAGAAAATGCTCATAGTTTTCTACTAATAGCCCACGCTTCTTGCGTGCTTGTATTGCTTCATTATATTTAGCCAACAGATTCTTTTTTGACATTGTAGTAGAGTTCCCATTGTCAGCTAAATCTTTATCTTTGAGGCTCCACACGTCAATACTCTCAGCAAAAGTAAGAGCGAGTCCTTTAGTATCCTCACTAGTGAAATACTGAAGATGCAGCTTCGCTACAGAGGGTAGGCTCGGGTCAGAGGGAGGAGCCTGTTTGAGCAGCTTATATTTTTCTACACTGAACGCATATTTGAGCTCTTCTTCTTTTTTATTTTTGTAAATATAAAGCGAAATACGTGAATTAGCAGCTTTAGGTTCAACAGAATCCCTAAAGAAGTAGAGCCGATGGAGATCATCCCTAGCCAACTGAAGACGATTTTTCTTCACAGTATCGAAATGCTCACTCGTTATCGCCCTCCCCTTCCATCCTTTTCCTAGAGCGACTTGAAATTGTTTGAATATCTGCTCTGGTTCAAGATCTGTAGTCATACTGTAACTAGAATTTGAATGTTTGAGTAACTGCTTTATTGCTGCTTGAGGCGTTTCTGCAACAGGATCTTTTACACACATCCCCTGCTGAGTAATCGCTATAAAAATGAGCCAAGCTCCAACAATAATTTGATTCAACATAGCTCAAACTATAGAGAACAACAATGACTGTCAAGATACGCCCTACTGAAAGGGCGCACCGTCATCATCTTTTAATCCTATTTCTCATCTAGGCTTTTCAGATATTCTAGCACTGCTTCGAATTGCTTTTCTGCGTCTCCCTTGTAGTCTGGTAGACCAGATTTATTGCCATTGGTGTAACGTGGCATTTTGGTGGATGGTGTGATGCTCATCGGGTTTTCCATCCAGCGATGATAGTAGCCTGGACGAAGCCGCTGCGCTACTTGATCGAAATTAACTCCTTCAACTTCAAAGGCAGCTAGAGCTTTCGAATCACCGTTCGCGTGACAAATGGTGCAGGCAAATCCTCCATTGGTTCCGATAATTTTCTTACCAATTTTTATTTTCTCTGGGTCCAGATTTGCTGTCTCTGCCATACTCGGAGCCATGCCGTGTTGAGCACCTAATCCCTTTGCGAGCATGTCTGCACGAGAATGGAATGCTGGCATACGCATCGCTAACCAAGGACGAGGCCTCGCCTTCACTTTACCGTCCAACATCAGCTTTAAATAGTCACTGTGGAGCATCTCACCAGTGTAGGTGAGTGATGGCCTAGACTGGTCGATTTTATGATGATCGTCCTGCGGGACACCTTCTAGTAGCTTCTGAGTCTGGCTATGTAGAGATGACAGCAGGGCTGGAACTCCATCACGTTCGTGACAAGCTGCGCAATTCAATGCTTGGATTTGACGCTCTGCGAAATCGTAGCTGGAGTGATGCTTTAGACTCTCAAAACTAGATTCAGCGAGTGAACTACGGTATGCTTCTAATGCCTCACGCTCATCATCTGATAAGTTAAACGCTGGCGACTTACCTGCCTTATGCGCAGGAGCACAGCCATGATCCGTCCATGACTTGGTGATAATTCCTGATAGCTTGGATGGTTTGACTGTAGCCTCTGGTAGCTCGCTGTGACAGGCTGCACAGTTATGACCTTTGACTAACTCTGCTCCACGCTTTGCATCACCTGATTTTGGCAACGCGGCAAGTTTAGTAGCTTTGCCTTCTGAGCCTGCATGGAGAAACGCAGCCAACTGACGAGCTTCATCATCACTGAGTCTGAAGTCTGGCATCTTGATCGAAGCGTGATGCTTGTCAGGCTTCTTTAGGAATGCCGTTAGGTTAGTGGCACTAAATTTCTGATGCACATTGTTTAGAGGAGTGCGATTTGTCTTAGCATCATACTTGGCATCTGGTGTGCTGTGACATGAGGCACAGCCTAGATTGTGGAAATGTGAACCACCTAGTTTAGCATCGTTTGCCTGAATCTTAATAGAATCTAGCTGAGTATCCGCCTCAAATGAGGCTAGATAGGCGGCCATATCTACGGCGTCAATACGACCTTGCTCAGTCGTTCCATCCACTACTGCTGGCATCGTGGTAGTCGGCTTTAGAGCGTGTGGATTAGCCAGCCATTTTGCGATCCATTCTTGCTTCACTCGTGAGCCAATTCCTTTCATGTTTGGACCTTTGTAGCTTAACTCTGGAAGCGTATTGTCTTGCCCAGATTGGTGACAACTAGTGCACTTCTGCTCAACAAAGACGTCACGTCCATGACGCACCTTGAGTGACTGCAAGAGCATTTTGTTAGATTGATGTTTAAAGTAAGCAGGTTTGATACTCTGCTTAGGAAATGACTCCTCTTCCCATAGAACTCTGACATGACCAGAGCCATCATTTGCTCCAGTGTAGATAAGTTCGAAAGCATGTGCTCCCGGATCGAGTGTGATCTTTTCAGACTTTTTCGAGTCTAGTGACCCATTGACCTTAAGGATCGTCTTCCCATCGACTTTCAGCTCCGCTGCCCCACTACCTTCTAGCGAAAACACTGGTGAAATTCGCTCAGTCAGATCGAGATAGCCATTCCACGTTGAGGTGTAAGCTGAATCATTTTTTCCTAACATGTCGCTCACTGCGTCACTGGCGTCATTATACTGAGCAGGCAATCTAGCGATTCTGCGATCCACTATCCCAGCTTGCTCTATAGTCTGGAGCAAGCCTGCAAGCAGGTCTTTAGGCTGAGCGTCTGTGACTACACCCTGATCAGAGAGATCCTTATTCAGATCCTTCGCTAACTTGTGGACTGTGTTGACGATTTCACTCTCTACCTCGCTACCATCTGCAAATTTCAGCTTATAGCGGATACTCATCTGCTCAGCGGGCTTCATGTCTGGTATTCTGAGGAAGATCGTCTTCCCATCTGGTAGTAGCTGGCTCTGTGAGATGTCTACTTTATCATGTTTACGGTGACTTTGACTTTCTTGCAGTGTCGCCTGCTTCTCGGCTTCTAGATCTGGCTTATCGATAGAGAACTCGCCTGAACCATACTGTGATGAACGTATGTATTTCCAGCGCTCAAGGTTGAAGTTAAATCGATCACTAACAGAAGCTGCATCAAGCCTCTTTTCAAATCTAATATAGATTCCTTTTTCGGTCGCCTCTAGTTTATCGGGGAGTGATAATTCTTTACCTGTGTAGCGGATACGATGCAGAGCTTGTTGAGTAGCGGCATTCGTCTGCCAGCCTCTGAAGCCAGTTACGTAGAGCGATCCATCAGAGTGAAATCTAGCTCTCATCGCGGAAGAATTAAGCTTGATAGGGATACGCACCACTCCGCCCTGCATGACTCCATCCACCTCTTGACGAAGAACACGATAGAGCGTGCTTTTACCATAAGAAAGGTGAACAAGCTCACCAGCTTTTAACCCCCAGTTTGAGCCCTCAGGCGTCCACACTTGTCCACCACCAGAGTTGTCGATACGCATCGGGAAATAACATAACGGAAGATGCATTGACTGACCTTTTAGCTCTTGAGCCGTGTCTTCTACTCCGAGAAATTTCCCCTTTTCGGTCACATAGTTCAGCTTACAACACGGCTGCCAAGTTCCTTCATTTTCTCCAGTAGTCATCTCCCCATTAGGACCAATTCCGATACCACCTGGAGCTCTGAGACCAGTTACCATTACTTCTGACTTTTTGCCGTCTTTAGAGATTTTTAGGAGAGTTCCATTATGTGGAAGAATCTCATCAAACCCACGTCCTCCTGCTAAAACTGGAGCAGCCTTTGCTATGTAAAAATCACCTTCTGGATCAGTATCTAAGCCAAACGTGAATTCATGGAAATTCGAGGTCACGTAGACATCATTATTAAAACACTCATACCAATCAGCCTCACCATCGTTATTCTGATCATGTAGTCGGGTAATTTGAGAACGTCCATTCACGTAGATGACATCATCGACAATCTTCAACCCCAGTGGCTCATATAAGCCAGTAGCAAATCTTCTCCAGCTAATTTTTCCTGATTCATTCTTAAGTCCTTTACAGACCCAGACATCGCCATTCCACGTGCTGATAGCAGCCGAGTCACCATCCGAGAATAGATCCAGACCACCCGGTTTGACCATCGCATTCCAAGGGTTTTCCACAGGAAGTCCGATGCTATCCACTGCCCAAGTATCCTTCTCATCACCCTGCTTTATTTCAGCAGCTACGGCTTCTGGATAAAGAGCAATACCGCCCTGGGTAAATGACTCTAGTTCACGTGGTTCAGGAGTGGCGGACTTCAACAAACTAAAAACCTCCTTAATAGCCATAGTCTTCCCCACAGCATAACCTATCGATAAATAGGTAGTTTTTCTAGACGCTGGAATACGTAAAGTCAGAGTTCCATTTTCACCTGATAAGAACATTTGTCCATCACCTTTAAGCTCTACAAAATGGCTGCTTTCATTATCGTTATTCCTAGCTATTTTTTTAAGAACTGGAGCCGGCGCCTTGTCACCATAGACATCGATCTCTGAGAAAAACGTCTGAGATATGCTCCCCTTATTACCTGCCTTACAGATGAAAAGCAGCTTGTGAAACTTTCCCAACTCACCACCTTTAGGTGCCAAAATCGCAACTCCATGTTTCCCACCATCTCCCAAATCATTAGTGTTATAGACCGCTATTTTTAGCCAACCAGCATCAGTTAAATTAGCAGCCTCTGCCTCAGCCTTGTCCGTCGAAGCCCCATAGACTTCTACGTTTTGCACAGCTCTGTCTCCTTTATGGTTTGAGAACAAATGAATTCTCCTTAGTGTCTGCACTTCCCCTAGATTCATTTCCAGGCGACCTTCCTTCGCCTTATCAGCAAAGAAAAAGTTCCTCTCTACATCATCATCATTTCTTGTTGTCAGTCCGTCATTGAGTCGCACCGCCACACCTTCTTCGTCACCACCACGAGGGTGTGAAGCGAGGAAATTAGACACTACTCGGAAGTAAGTCTTCTTGTTTATTTTTCTATCTACCAGATCAGTATTCGATGGCGCTCCCATTGAAAGTTCCCTCCATCCCCCCTCAGTCCTGTCCTTGATCACTGATATCTTGCCCACTGTAGCTTGTGGTAAATTTGACTCCTTCTCATTGACAGGACGGCTGATGATTGCTGATTTCCCACCAGATCCAAACTTGATTTCGGCTCCCATTTCATCAGCAACCAACAACACGCGATCACGACCGCAAGGAGCTAATTCTATCTGACGAAACATCATCGCTTGACCACTAATCACCTCACCAGAGGGATGCTCTAGCACACGTGAACCCAGCACTGAGTAATCTAAAATCGTCTTCTGTCCATGTCGGAAATGACCACGATATCTAGCGTGGCTTTTAGCAAGATTTCCATACCCCGGAAATTCTCTACCATCATCGAAAGATCCATCACCATCAGCCCACCCCGGCTTCAGTGAAGTCTGCATAATAGTCTGCTTCTGATTACCCATTCTAGTGTAAACACCGTGAGCTCCTGACCATGGCGTTCCTTCTATTCTAATATCACCTTGGAATGCGGAACTCATACGCAGTGTCTCAGTATCGAATAAACCTGTAATATCACTCCCCATGCCCAGCTCTATCGCTAGCCCTTTCTTAGCCGCCAGTCTTCGCTTACCACTGTAGTGATCCTCAAACACATTTGCCCAGACAGGTCCCTTATCCATTTTTTCATACCACTTAGTCTGCCCCTTTTTAGCTTTCTTCGCATTATGATACCTCGTCCAGTCAGCACGAGTAATACCTATTTTATCTAGCACCTGCTCAAGAGTCAGCTTTTTATCCCACTCTCTCACAGACACTTTTCTGAAACTCACTCTAGACACAGGGTCATGGTTTTGCAGACCGATATGACCTTGTTTATCACCACGATTTGGCTGAGTGGTGAAGACATTCACTAGCTCTCCATTGACTGCGATAATGATCTTATTTTCCCACGTAGTGATCTGATACTTACTCCACTCACCTGGCTTTTTCAGATTATCATGACTCGGTGGCTGAATATCATAGATCGCTCCCGTGCTGATCTTATTAGCCTTATCCCCACTGAGCTGACATTCATAGCCTTGTCTCACGGCAATCCACGGATCATTCCCCGGATCTGGAAATCTAATAAATATCCCCGAATTCCAATCCGTCTTAGGCAGAGAAAACTCGATATCAAAAGTAGCATTCGCATAAGATCTACCTGCATACCACCACAGTCCCATACCAGCTTCACTAGTAGCGACGCCATCTTTGATCGAGAAATGACCAGGCCCAGCCTGCCTCCATTGCTTCACATCAGCAGGGAAAATTTCTACAGCCTCGACTTCCTTTACTCCCTGAGCGTGAAGGTTCAGATTCGTCAGCGCCATTGAACAAAGGGCAACCACGCTAGTTTTAAGGAAAATGTTAATCATAATATTTATAAGTCATACAGATACGCTGAGTTCCACCTCAATGTATCGAATATTTCACACTATCTCAGACACCCTCCCCGAGGTCTAGGGTGAAAAATACATTACGACTAGCATAATGGACATTTCTAACCGCTCTATCTTAGTCATCATTTCTCCCAGAGTCTAACATTAAACACTATCACTATTCTTACTATCTAATGATGTGGATGTTGATTAGTTATCAAAGGTGTGTATAAAAAGTGTCATGGATGCAGTTCGAATCAGTCGAGTGAATAAAACTTTTGGCCAAGATGTAGTGGCTCTTAATAATGTGGATCTCAATGTCCCAGAAGGTGAACTATTTTTCCTGCTAGGCGCAAGTGGCTGTGGTAAAACGACGCTACTTAGAATGATCGCAGGCCTAGAAAAGCCAGATAGCGGTAAGATTTATTTTGGAGAACGCAATGTAACACAAGTCCCTACGCACAAACGTGAGGCGACGATGATGTTCCAAAGCTATGCGCTATGGCCACACATGACAGTGGGTGAGAATGTTGCATTCGGTCTAGAAGAACGTGGCATCGATGGTGATGAACTCGTTGATAGAACTCTAGAAGCCCTGAAAGGTGTGCAACTAGAAGGTTACGAGGACAGAAGAATCGACCAACTATCGGGTGGTCAGCAGCAGCGAGTAGCACTGGCCAGAGCACTAGTAGTCAGACCTAAATGCCTTCTTCTCGATGAGCCTCTATCAAACCTCGATGCACAGCTTCGAATGGAGATGCGAGGTGAGATCCGACGTATTGTAAAAGAATATGGACTCACAGCAGTCTACGTCACTCACGATCAAGAAGAAGCTCTCAGCGTGGCAGATAAGATAGCTGTCATGAATAACGGCAGAATAGAACAAGTAGGAACTCCAGAGGAGGTCTACCGATGGCCAAGAACTAAGCACGTAGCATCCTTCATGGGTGAGACTAACATGATGAAGGGCAAAGTGGACTGGATCGTGCGAGACAATGAGGAAGGCTACGTAGTGCGAGCAATTTCAAATGCTGGAGAAATCTTGCAAGGCGTCGTCACAGACAAAAGCTGGAAGCCTCAAGTCGGCGAAATGGTAGTAGCATCGATGCGACCAGAGATGGTAAAATTTGACGACAGTGGTGATGTGATCAACCAAGTCAGTGGCAAGGTGCTACAGCGAGTTTATCAAGGTGCAACTATTCAATATCTACTTAAAAGTGTGGATGGCATTTACCTGCAAGTTTCGGTGATGAATCCACGTAAACTTAAGGAACCGGGCGAGCAGGTATCCATTACTGCGAGACAACAAGACGTCGTCATTCTGAAGCCATGATCAAGAAATACTTATCCAAGGAGCTCTCTGTAATACTGGCACTCATCATCGTGGCAGTAGCCCCGCTGATCCTCCAGAAAAGCAATCCCAACACAGCATCCGGCTCCGAAAAGAGACTCGTCATCATGACGCCTCACAATGAGACGATCAAACGTGAGTTCACTGAGGCATTTACTGAGTATTGGGAAAATAAAACAGGCGAAAAAGTTTACGTCGATTGGCGCTCACCAGGCGGCACTAGCGAAATCCGCATGGTTCTAGAAAGTGACTTCAGCGTCAATGAAAAGAACGGTAAGGAAGGAATCGGAGTCGATGTCTTTTTCGGTGGTGGCGACTATATTTTCAAGAAGCTAGCAGAGAAAAAACGTCTTGTTCCGCTCAAAGTCTTCGATCAACACAAAGCTTGGTTCAAGGAATCAGGAGCTAAAGACGGTATCCGTAAAACCTTCACTGGTGAACAATGCTATGGTGATGAAAAACGCTGGGTAGGTGTCTGTCTGAGCCAGTTCGGCATCTGCTACAATGTGGATGGAATCAAAGCGCTCGGCGTAGCCCCTCCAACAAGCTGGGACGATCTAGGCGACCCGAAATACTACGGTCTCGTAGCTCTAGCAGACCCGACCAAAAGCGGCAGTGTAGCAAGGGCCTTCGAAATGCTGATCCAGCAGAAAATCCATGCTGAAATAGCCACACTAAGATCCCGCCCAGGCGAAACTAGGAAACAACTCAGAGTAAGAGCGATCCGTAATGGCTGGGCAAAAGGCCTGCAGCTGATCCAGCGAATCTCTGCCAACGCGAGATACTTTACCGACAGCGCTAGCAAGATCCCCCACGATGTCTCACAGGGTGATGCGGTCGCTGGTATGTGTGTGGATTTCTACGGAAGAACCTATAATGAAGCGCTTAAAAAGCCTGATGGAACGAGTAGACTACAATGGGTTCCAGCCAAAGGAGGCACTAGCACTAGCGTAGATCCAGTGGCAGTTTTCCGTGGTGCACCTAGCCCTGAACTAGCACATGGTTTTGTCGAATTTCTCCTTACAGAAAAAGGCCAGATGCTCTGGAATGCTAAAGTAGGCACCAAGAATGGGCCTAAACACAGAGCCCTCCGCAGGCTCCCTATCCGCCCAGACCTCTACACACCGCAGCACCTTGCTGACTACTCAGACCCAGCTGAACTACCTTACCAAAACCATGCAGACTTCACCTATGAACCTGCGATCACTGGCGAACTTTTCGAAGCGATGCGAGAGCAGATCAAGGTCATGTGTATCGACACTCACGATGAACTGTCTGATGCATGGGGAGCCATTATTGCACATTCTAACAATGGCATTTTACCGAGACGCCCACTAGAGAGATTCAACGACGTAAAGCTCTTCTCCTACACTAATACTTATCAACTCAAACGTGTGCTAGATAAGCGAAGAATAGAAGACAATGAGAAGATGCATCGCAATCTCTGGGCTGATGAAAAGCTCAACAGACTAGCCGCCATCATCCGCCGCTATTACTCTGACGCTAAGAAATTAGCCAACAAAGAACCCATCCCTAAAGCCTCCCAATAAAACCTAGCCATGATGAATAAATCTAAAGCTACGATCATCACTGTCCTAGTGACTCTGTTTTTCGGATACTTCTTTCTCTACCCAGTCTTTGAGATTTTAAAAGTTGCCTTCCAAGATGGCAGTGAGAATTTCACCTTCGACTACATCCTCAATGTTTTCACCAATCCTAATTACCTAGAAGGACTCTGGAACGCATTTACCATTGGTCTTACCAGCACGATGGTGACCTTCCTGATCGCTCTACCGCTAGCACTAGCATCCTATCGCTGGATATTCCCGGGTAAAAAATGGCTGACTATTCTGATCCTAGCCCCACTCGTGCTTCCACCGTTCGTAGGCGCTGTAGGAGTGAAGCATATCCTCGGTGTCCAAGGTGCGCTAAATGCATTTCTAATAGATCTTGGAATGATGAGCGCCAACGCTCCCACTGACTGGTTAGGCAAAGGAAAATTCTGGGGCGTCGTCATGATGAATGCTCTCCACCTCTACCCTATTCTCTTTATCAACATCCTAGCTGCGCTCAATAAACTAGACCCGGCGATGGAACAAGCTGCGCAAAACCTCGGAGCTTCCCCATGGACAAGATTTAGAAAAATCACCATGCCACTCTGTATGCCAGGCGTCTTCGCAGGCGCTGCGATAGTCTTCATCTGGTCATTTACCGAACTCGGAGTCCCGCTAGTCTTCGACTACACTAGAGTCGCCTCCGTGCAGATATTTGATGGCATCAAAGACTTATCTAGTAACCCTACACCGTATGCACTAGTCGCCGTAATGCTCTTTATCTCAGCCCTAGTGTTCTCTCTAAGCAAGCTCATCTTCGGCAACAACTCACTAGGAACATCCCCAAGACCAAAGGCTCGTTACACTCAAAATACGCTAACAGGATTCAAAGGCTGGCTCCTCGCAAGTGCTTTCATGTTTGTCTTCGTTATCGCGGCAGTTCCACACTTTGGAGTTCTATTCCTCTCCGTCTCAGGTGACTGGTATGGCTCTATTTTCCCTGAAAGCATGACTATGACTCACTACAACGACGCTCTAGGTCATCCAGTCGTTGTAGGCAGCATTAAGAACAGCCTCATCTATTCACTCGGAGCTACATTCCTTGATGTCGTGCTAGGTGTAGCCATTGCTTGGGTCATTGTCCGCAGTAAGATCTGGGGCAGAAATGTCATCGATACTCTCATGATGTTGCCACTAGCTGTGCCTGGTCTCGTCCTAGCATTCGGTTATAGAGCACTCAGCCAAGAAGGTGAAAGTTTTGATTTTCTCGTGTTTGCTACCGGAAACCCTGTTATCCTGCTAGTGCTTGCCTACGCAGTGAGACGTCTGCCTTATGTAGTGCGTGCTGCGGTAGCGGGACTCCAGCAGAGCGATCCAGTCCTCGAAGAAGCCGCTCAGACCATGGGTGCTAGCCCTCGCAGAACATTCAAACGTATCGGCCTTCCCCTCATCGGATCCAGTGTCGCAGCGGGTGCTATCCTAGCCTTTGCCTTCGCTATGTTAGAAGTCTCAGACAGTCTGATTTTAGCGCAGCAAACTGAGCACTACCCTATCACTAAAGCTATTTACGCCCTGCTCAGCACGCTAGGAAATGGCCACGAGCTAGCAGCCGCACTCGGTGTCTGGGCAATGATCTTCTTAGCCGTAGCCATCGCAGGCGCCTTCGTCCTATTAGGCAAACGTGGTGGCAATTTGTTTAAGCTGTAACGGAGAGCCAAAACAAAAAAAAGCCTATCTTAAGATAAGATAGGCTTAATAAAAAATGTTTCGAAGAAAACGTTTACTTCTTCCTGCGAAGTAGCAGTCCTAAAGCTCCTAGTCCTAGTAGAGCTGTGCTCGAAGGCTCAGGCACAGGAGTCCAAGTCTGACTGACTGTGAAGCCGTATTCATCCCAGATGTTAGTTGTATCAGGGTCTGTTCTGAGTGTGTCGAAGCCGAAATTTTTCGACGTCCACTGTAGATTCGTTGAATCAGATTCACCCAAATCAATTGGGTATGCTGACGTCGATGTCCCAGTTGGGTTGAGCAACTGACCTTTGATACCAGTCAGGTTTGTAAACCCAGTAATATCTGACGTCTGAATCGTAGCAATACCTGAAAACAGTGCCCCAGCTACTGAGAATCCGTTTGTCTCTTGAGCCACGTCTGCCGTGTAAGGGCCAGAAGTAAGCACATCTCCACCATTTTGGAAATAGTTACGACCATTTGAGTTGTTTATCTTCAGTGTGTAAGAAGAAACGCCGCCTAGGATCGCTCCTGAGGTATGATCCAGTTGGACAGAGTAACTGCCGTTAGCTCCTGCTAGTGTAGACCAATCTGCGCTATACACACTCTGGGCATCAGCACAAACTGTTAAAGCGCAATAACCAGCCACTACGGCAGCTAGTGATTTATTTGTTGTTTTGTTCATATTTTATAAGGGGGTTGACTAACTAATTAACAATATAATCAAGATTTGGTCAATATTTTAAAAAAAATCCAAATCAAAGAATAAAAACTCAAAGTAACCTATATAAAAAAGTATCGCTTTAATGGTCTAAATTACGGCCCAGGCCAGGCATCTGCTTCTTTTTCAGCTAGTTTGAGAACTTCATCTAGCTGCTTAAATAGCGCTGCTGGTGCAGCTTTTTTAGGGTCATTGATATCTGTAATGATGTAATGCCCCTTTGGTTTATTAGGATCTCTATCATATTCCCACTTCCACACAATTGGCAGCTGATCTTTAAAGATGACAATCAGGCCTGAAGAACCGTTATCATAGTTATCAAATCCATCTTCAAAGAAGAAACCACGGAGCTTACCTTTCTTTTCAGTAAAGAAATAACCATTATTAAGCGATAGCCAATCGAGGCCTCCGATGTGTGTTTTCCAAGTAACGAGACCCTCGAAAACATTAAACTCGCCCTTCTTTGTCGCCCAGAAAAATGGAGTGCTGAAATGCGGTCCATCGAGCACCTTAGGATGAAGCACCTTAGCATGATAAGTCAGCTCACCATGCTTTATTTTTAGGCTCTCATCACCCTTGGTGGGATAAGCTATTCCACTCGATACCTTATTAATCTCAAGCGTGGATGGTTTCTTCTCTTCTGCAGCACAGAGTGGATTTGCCACTAGTAAAGCGAATGCAGATAGTATGGTTTTGAATGCCAGCTTTCTCATCGTTCTATTAAATTAAATTTTCACTCGCTCCCCCTCAGCATCGAAACAATAGAGTTGCTCGGCTTGTGGTGTAAGATAAAGATCAGATCCTGTCTCGAACTCTTGATCACCCTGCACTCTCACAACCAAAGCAGTTCCCGCAGCTGTCTCAGTATGTAAGATAGTCTCAGCTCCCATAGGCTCTGTGAGATTCACTTTCACTTTGAGCCCATTATTGATCGTAGAAATTTCCAGATGCTCAGGTCTAATGCCTACAGTGTAGCTCCCATCAGCCAGATCACTGAACCGACAGGTTTCTTCAGAGCTTCCTAGTTCCCTGAACACACCAGCAGCTTGCTCTCCATCGATGAAATTCATCGGCGGACTTCCGATAAAGCCAGCTACAAATTTGTTGGCAGGATTACGATACAGCTCCATAGGAGTCGCCACCTGCATGATTTTCCCACCGTCCATGACTGTGATACGATCGCCCATTGTCATCGCTTCAGTCTGGTCGTGAGTCACGTAGATCATAGTCGCTCCGAGTCTCTTATGCAGTTGAGTGATTTCAGCTCGCATCGAGATCCGCATTTTAGCATCGAGGTTCGAGAGTGGCTCATCGAGCAGAAAGACCTTAGGCTCTCTAACTATAGATCGCCCAACCGCCACTCGCTGACGCTGACCACCAGATAGCGCATTAGGTCTACGATCTAGTAAATCCGTAAGCCCCAGAATCTCTGCAGCAGCTTCTACCTTCTCTCTGATCTCCGCCTTCTTACGCTTAGCAAGCATCAGCCCAAATGCCATATTCTCGAACACCGTCATGTGCGGATAGAGCGCATAGTTCTGAAAAACCATAGCGATATCTCGCTTTTTTGGAGGAAGATCATTCACTCGCACGTCGTCTATATAAACGTCGCCGCCAGTGATATCTTCCAGCCCTGCGATCATTCTCAGTGTCGTAGATTTAGCACAGCCTGAAGGCCCCACTAGCACCATAAATTCGCCGTCACGGATCTCTAGATCGATCGCTTTGACTGCAAGGAATGATTTGTTTTTACCTTCTCCAGGATAGACTTTTTCTACTTTTTTCAGTGTTACGTTTGCCATCAGATTATTACTTATGATTACCTCCTTTTACCAAAAACATTCACAGCCTTGAGGTGTAAAGGTTCGGGTTTAGGACTATGGAGAGATAGCTTGAGATAGCGAGAATTAATAGATTTTTCTAACATGATATCCCACTGTTTTTCAGCCTTTTCAGCACTCCAGACCGTAGTCCATGTCAGCTGATCATTTGAAACAGAAAGTCTAAGTGTCGCAGCTCTGCCATAGAGCTTTGGCTCTGATCTATTTAAAATTTGTAATGCATTCACTTCACACTCAGCACCAAGATCCATAATGATATGCGCACCTTTTTCAACAGCGGTATGAAAGGCAAACCCTGTTGGTGAGTGGTCTCCTTTCACTAATGAACCATGATGTTTCCCGTCATCATATTCTATACTAGAGGCCTTAAAAGTAGCAAAATCCCTGCTAATATTCTCACCTATCTTCTTACCATAAAGAGCAGACGTTTTACTAAATCCACTGCGGCTTTGCTGCATCGCTCTTAGCTCTCCATAGTTACGCATCGTGTTACCAGTGGATCCATAGGGATCAATTTCATATGCCTTCTTGAAGGAAGCCCAAGCTCCCACGAAATCTTTTTGAGCCACCAACACTTTACCTTTTGCTCCATGAAGAGCAGCGGTCTGAGCTGGAGTATATATGCTCTTTTCTAATAACTCAGTCACTTCAGCCAATGCTTGCTTAGTTTTCTTTTCATTAATAAGTCTAGTCATATGTCGAAGGTAACTTGATTCATTAAATTTCAGCCTAGCCTGCCAGCCAGTCTTATCTTCAGCGTCGGCAGCCTTTAGCAATTCCACGACAGGTTTCCCATGGATCAAAGGTAACTTTAGAAGCTTAACCAGTAACTCTAACTGACCTTTTTTATCATCAGCTATGTCAGGAGATTTTAACTCCGCCATGAGACGAGCTCTCTCAGTAGCAGCTTCAGCGAGATTATTTAGATGAGATGTTAGAGCTCGCTGAGTTGAGCAGCCCCGCAGCTGCCTCCCTTGATAATTCTGCAGCAGCTCACCACTAGCGCTGTAGATTTGTAGAGCTGGGTAGCTGTAGACACTTTTTTTATTCCAGCCCTTTCGAGATTCAGCATCTGTTTTCGCTTCTTCTTTCGTCAAACTCTGATGGATCTCTACATCTGTTAGAATGAGCGGCTGAGTGACATTGTCGCCAAGAGCTGACGCAGTCCATAGCTGGTTGATAAATTTCTTACTAGCTGGATGCCATGAGCTACCGTGCACCAACACAGCGAATGGTGTGTTAGTCTTTTTAGCTTCTGCAGCAGCCGAGTTATAGTTTTTTTCAAACTGTGGTGCAGCAATCGCTACGGTGCTCAATAAGCAGAGTGAGATGGTGGTCAATAGTAACTTCATAGGATAATGGTCTTAAAGTTTAGTTCTGCTTCTTTCCATAAACATGGAAGAGATTAAAATGGAGAATTCCCTTCTCAGGCTGCTTCACTCGGACATATCCCGCAGTGATTTTTTTGCCACTAAGGTCGATATGATGGATGCGTTTTGCCTTCTTGAAGGTGTGAACATCGGTCCAAGTTTTTCCATCCGTAGAAGTCTGTAAAACAGCCCCAACAATACGGCCGAAATTACCATTCCGCGTTACAATATTCACCCCGGATAACTTACCGAAGTTTCCTAGCTGAACAGTAGCCGTAGCATGAGAAGACGCTGTATGGAAATCACCACCATGAGCTTCAATCACTCCCCAGTGACGCGATGGGTTATCCCATCTATTACCAGGCTGCTGAATACTAAAAGTGCCGCCTGAACTTAAAAGTATCCCAGCGAATGGTTCCGTCTTCACCTTCGTGGCGGGGTAGTTTTGCGCCGTGAGTTTCCCGATGTATTGGAAACTTCCTTTATCACCTGCTTTAGCTGCGTCTGGTAGCACCTTAGCGGCCATTGAATCGATGACTTTGCCCATGTCTCCACCTTTTGAATTTTTCAAGGTTTTGCCCAAGCCTGCAATCAACTGTCTCTTTCTGGCATCATCTTTACCTATCGATTTGAATGCCATTTCTATTATCAGAGGAGTGAAGACATTCTTCTCAGCATGCAAGCCGAAGACCTGAGTCAAATATGCGTCGTTATGAGAATCTTTTCCCTTCAACAGTTTCAGCTGACTCTGAAGCGCCCTAGCATAATCCCATCTTGCATTCCCCCAGCCATTGATGCTGCGTTGAAATGCAATCAATACATTCCGGCGTTTCACTAAATTATCATCCCCCTTAGGCAGAACTCTAGGATAGATGTGCTTCTCTAACATCATGTATGCAGCCTCACCTGAAACTGGAGAAAGATACTCTAACACGTCTTGGTGCAGTTCTTGCCATTGAGTATTTCCAGCATTTGATGACTTTAAAATATCGATTGATAGCTGCCAGTTTTTCCACTCAGCTGGCAACGCCTTTCTAGCTTCCCTGACAGTCTCTAATGCCTTCTTTACATCCAGTGATTTAAGATACTGTTTTGCTAATCTTCGTAGATTTCCAGACTCCTTAGCTGTCGCCCATGATTTTTGTGACTTCACATTTAAGATATGCCATGCCCAAGAAGAACCGTAGAACGAGGTATGAGTGCCTCGCTTCCAACTCAGGGAATAGGCTGGTTGCCAGTGATCGTTCTTGGTCATCACAGCATAAGCGCAGTGACCAGGCTCCCCCATTGTCACCGCTGGAATCCCATTCGAGATCGCAGCAGCTGCTCCGAAGTTTGATAACGATCCACAAACACCACCCACATTTTTAACCGTCTCCGCATAGCTATCCCAACTGCCTTGATAAGGTCGGTAATAATCACGTCCATGAATGGAATCACCAAATGGATTGTGCAGTTGATAGGGTGCATACCAACAAGCTCCTGTATATTTCTCTATAGGCAGGCACACCTCTTGGCTGAAATAACTCAGTGACTCTAAACTATTAAATCCGCCATGCTGCACACCTTTTGCAATAAACCTCCGCTCAAACACGCTTAAATCTTTATAGACGATATTCAACAAACCATTTTTCCAGCCGTCTCTGAAGAAAAGATACCTCTGAACCATCTCTTCTTTACTCTTTTTATGTCGAGCTCCCTCTAGCGCACATGCAGTTGCCATTCCTCTATCTACTGGTCGCTGAAGCAGAGTTTTGTCAGACCTCCAGATTGCATAGAGATACTCGATCACCTTGCTAGGCTGATCAAGTGGACCTGAATCACAGATTTCATGTTGCCATTCATTTGACGCCAACAAGAGTCCTAAAAATGCAGACAACTCACTACCTTCTAGCTGAGCATTTTGCACCATTTCAGTCACCTGCGCCTCAAGCAGCTTACTTGCTTGCTCAACAGACGCCTCCTGCGTCTCCCCATCCTCTATCTTATCAGCTCCCACCCGCGTATCGGCTGTTGTTTGAGCGTTTAGGGTCAGGACGCACAATGCACCAGAGCAAACTATAGCACTCACAAATTTGATCTGAAAGTTTTGAGAGATTAGAAATTTCATCTCAAATAATTAACACCTCTCAATCTGTATTACCAATAGAAACGTGAGTATCTGCGCCATCACCCGAATCCTCATCACCGAGTAATAAAAAAAGCTAACTCCACGAATGGAGTTAGCTTCTAAAAAAATGATTAATCGAGAGCTTATCTTCTACGCCTCAAGACAAATGCCATTGAACCGAGTAGAGTAAGCATCACTGAAGATGGCTCTGGCACATTCACTGGAACAGCGCCATCGTAGTTAGCAGCAGTCACAGACACTGCTGCGAAATCTTGAACACGAATCCCGAGACCAGGAGTCAAGGTTGAGAGGCTGTTGAGACCGTGAGTGAAACTCTGTGTTCCAAAACTTGTCTGTCCAATATATGTCGTAGTCCCTGCTGATGGATTCACTACATATTCATCCATAGTAAGTGTGACCTGAAAACCACCTCTGCCTAGATCCACTAGGTCTTGGCGGAAGTTAAACAAATGAGTTCCAGCTACATCTACAGCAGTATAATTCAATGTTCCAAAGTTTGCTAACTCGACACTATTTTCATCAAAGTATTTGAGATCCAGTGAACCCATCTGAGTGATCCCACTACCAGAGAGTTCAACACCAGCTAGATAGAAAGAATCATGTCCCGCTACTGATGAACCTAGGTTGGTTCCGAATTGACTAGATCCTACAGTCGGAGCAGAGCTAAACACACCAATCTGGAAAATTTGGTTTCCTGCTGAACTACCAGTATCTTGAAGTCCTTTCTGACCATTTGGGTTCCAGCTCATCGTGTAGTTAAGACTACTCTTATTGACATCAAAGCTTCCTCCGTTGAAGTATTTGGCGCCTGTTACGTTAACATTCTGAGCGCCAACATAAGCACCAGTAAAGTCATCAGTCGCTGAACTAGGGTTATCAAATCCCCAGCCATTACTATGGTGAGCTTCATCGGCAAATGAGGCTCCAGACCAATCTGACGGCCAAGCCGAACCATTAGCTGCATCAAAGGAATAGGTAAAAGAACTCTGAGCGAATGACATTGAAGTCATGCTCAACATTAATAAATGGAGGTATCTAAATTTCATAATTAGGGGGATGAGAGAAATCATTAAGCTTTAATCCAACATTTAAGTCAACTAAAAAAACAACTCTCCTTTACTAACTGTAAGTTAATTACAATCAATGAGAGCAGAAACATGCTCTAAAATCCCCTCTACAGCCCACATTCTGCCTTTACCTTCATAGCCACAAGCCAGCATACCCTCAGCCTCTGGCCCTAGGAATTCACAGCCATCTTTTTGCAACTGCTTCACATTTCTCTGTGTCGCCACATGATCCCACATCTTACCATTCATCGCAGGGACGATCAGCACCTTAGCCTTAGTTGCGAGGTAAATAGAACATAGTGGATCTGGCGCTAAACCATTGGCTAAGTTCCCCAGTGTGTTCGCACTAGTAGGCGCCACCACCATCAAATCAGCTCTATCTGCGAGATCTATATGCCCTGGCTTCCAAGCCTGCTTCTCATCTTCTAAAGTCACTAAAACAGGGTTTCGAGACAACACCTGCAGAGTCAGAGGTGTGATGAACTCTGTAGCGGACTTAGTCATCACCACATTCACCTCATGCCCAGCCTTCACTAATTGCGAAGTAATATCAGCCGCTTTATAAGCTGCGATAGATCCTGTGATCCCTAAAATGATAGTAGCCATATTGTTAATCTAGCTTCACAGAACAAAAGAGCAACGCCAAAAGACACAGCCAATCACCGCCTAGCTATTCTGCTCTAGATCTTAAATGGTCCGTCTGTCTCAGGAACATTACGTAAGAAATCCGCTACCTGAAAGAAAAACACTTTAAGCTCAGCCGCTATCTCTTCAGGAATCTCCGCCTCGACCATTGCCTCACTCATCAGCTTCACCCACCTATCTCTACCTCTGAAATTTATCTCGAATGGTGCATGCCTCATTCTCAATCTAGGATGACCTCTTTTCTCCATATAAGTAGTATCTGCCCCGAGCCTGAATAGCAAAAAGTCTCTTAGTCTCTCCTCAGAACCCTCCATATCATCCGCCGGATACATTTTGCCTAGGATGTCATCATTAGGCACCCTCTTATAAAATGCTGTCACCATTTTACCAATGCCTTCTGCTCCAATCGCTTCAAATATTTTTACCTCGTTCATCTAAAAACAATCTGATAAATTATCTTTCGATAGATAAAAAGGCCAAAATCATTTAGTTTTGCTAAGCTGTTGCCATGTATTCTAGCACGTGATAGCACTTGATTAACAAATATTGTATTACCTATGTCAGAAGTTCCTACAGATCCATTAGCAGTCACCCACTTTGAAGCACCATCTTTAGAAGCACTAGATGAGCTGTTTCCAGGTTACGAGTTTGAAGCCTTTATCGCTAAAGGCGGAATGGGCGCAGTCTATCTCGCCAACCAGACCTCTCTCGACAGACAGGTAGCTATCAAGATCTTACCAAAGGAATTCGGAGCGGACGACAAGTTCCGTGAGTCCTTCCAGACTGAAGCCAAACTCATGGCAAAGCTGAACCACCCAAACCTTATTGGCATCTATGATTTCGGATCTGTAGAAGGCATGCTCTTCATCATCATGGAGTTCGTAAAAGGTAAATCACTCTACCACTCCGCCTACGGAAAAGCCATTGTCCAAGAAAAGGCAGCAGAAATCATCCGTGATATCTGCCTAGGGCTAGATCATGCGCACGACTCAGGCATCCTCCACCGTGATATCAAGCCTGCCAATATCCTACTAGGAAAAGGCGCTAAACCAAAAATCGGAGATTTCGGACTAGCAAGACCTGCTGGAAATACAGAAACTGGCATCATCTACGGCACACCAGGCTACGCAGCTCCTGAAGTAATCTCAGCCCCCGATACTGTAGATGCTCGCACAGATGTTTTTGCAGTAGGTGTGATACTTTATGAACTTTTAGCCGGCCACCTTCCATCACAGAAATCTTACGAGTCTATTTTAGAATACTCAGACTGTGACCCTAGATTTGATAACATCATCAGAAAAGCGATCAACCCGAAGAGTCGCATGCGCTACACCACAGCCGCTGAACTAGCAGATGATATCACAGAAGTCCTCAACGACCTCAAGACCAAAGCAAAATCTCCGCAAAAGTCACTTTTAGCCACTCCTGGCGCTGAAAAAAGTAAAGCCGCCGCAGTCAGAACTCTAGCAACCAGCAATCCTGGCACCGCTCCACAGACAGTCAGAACACCTGTCAATTCAACCCCTGACGCCCCTGGTAGCACCCCTATCGCAGCAGCTACTCCTCAGCAAACGAGCAACCCTGTAGTGCGCAACATCATCATCATTTTCATCTTACTAGGCGCTCTCGGTATTGCTTGGGAATTAAAAACTAGAAAAGAGAACAGATACGCCGAGCAACAAAAAATAATCGATGCTGAAAACGAAAAGATCGCAAGGCAGAAAGAGCTAGATAACAAAGACTACCACTCTAACAAAAACACGGGATCGAAACCTAAAAACCCGAATAGGCCAACAAATACTACTGGGAGCAATCGACCTAAACAACCGAAGCAGCCTAAGCAACCTAAGCAACCTACTGAATTTCCAAACACAGTAGCCCTAGAAAAACTCTCTAATTCTAAATCTCCCCTTCATTCTGGAGATAGAAACAAATCTCTATTTCCTGAAACAGTATTTTTCAAAAATAATGGGACCAGAGCTATCATGTTTGTAGAAACTCCAATGACATGGCATCAAGCTGACCAGTGGGCTAGAGAGCACGGTGGGCACCTAGCCTCATGCATCGGTGATACTGACGTCACAGAGCTAGGTAGAAGACTAAACGGCATAACAGAACAAGCCTGGATAGGCGCTGGCAACAACGGTGGCAAAGGCTGGGTCTGGACGGACGGCACTAAATGGCAAATAAAGGCAACTCTCCCAGCGACAAACAAAAGACAGTTCGTTAAAGTCAATCAACATGGCTACTTAGGAGCAGAAAAAACCACCACAAGATTACCATTCTACATAGAATGGAAGATGGACGGAACTAACCCTGGCACTCTAGAATCAAGACTCCAGCGTGTTAGCAGCGACATCGAAAATCGTCTACTCGACCCGAATTTTCCTCCAGGCACCATCAACCTAAAAACGAGAACCTACGCAATCATTAACCAAGAGTTTGATTTCAAGAGTGCTTCCCGTCTAGCATCTCTCTCCGGTGGTCACCTCCTCGTCATATCTGATAAAGATGAGCTATTAGACCTAGAGCGTGCACTCGAAAAATCAGCACCTGAAATCCGCAACAAAAGAGGCTGGATCGGCGCAGAAAAGAAAGATGACATTTGGAAATGGGTCACTAACGAAAAATGGCTCCCTCTCACTTGGGCTCCTAACCACCCACAAGATGAATCAAAACTAGCGCTAAAAATCTCGAACAGTAAAATCACGGTGGAAGACATTAACCGCAGATCTAAAGCATCATATTTCATCATCGAATGGAGCAGCGATCAGAAGAACAAGCCAAGTATTAATAGCGAAATCAACTCGTCAACTGGTGGCTCCAGTCTTGCTAAGCTCCAAGAGAAAGCCAAGCAACTGCTCCAAAACCAACTCAACAATACAGAAAAGCTTCATGCTGCTAATATCAAGCAACTCGGCTTCAAATTAGGCAACTACATTAAAAGCCTTCCTAGAAACGAAAAAGATGTCCAGCAAGAAGACATTGATAAACTAATGGCATCTCTACTAAATATTGAGCGTCTACCTCAGGCTATCAGTAACACTGGCCCCACAAAAAGAGTGAAAGGCTACACAGAATACGCCTACACCAAACAAGAAAGACTGGAAAGAGAGCACGTCGAAGCAATCACAAAGCTTAGATCAGCTTATCTCAAACAACTGTATAAATTAAAATCAAATGCATTAAAAAATGGTCAAAGAAGCGCAGCAAAATCTTTAGACGATGTCATTAACGCCTTAGGTAAAACAAATATTGAATTTCAGACCCACCTCGACCTCTAAGCTCAAACCTGTTATACAAAGCTGTCATATTGGCCACATCAACACCCAATACGCACTTTTCACTTGCGCTGGTGTTTTAAAAATGGTCTAAGAACCACAAGTTTATTAAAAATAGCGCTCAATCAGGCCTTATTTGCAAAAAAATGTAAATGAAGCTAACTTACTACTATCATGAAAAATCATTTACTAACTCTACTCACAGTCTGCCTGACTGCTAGTCTTGCGACTACTGCCCAAGCAGAGGTTACGGCTCCTGTAGGCTACGTTAAACTTACGTTTAATGCTAATGCTGACACTCCATTCTCATTACCTATGGATCGACCTAAAGCCTTTGCAGGCAAAGTGGCTTCTGTCGCAGGCAACGTCATCACAGTTGAAAATGGAGCTTTTACGGCAAGCGACTACGTTTATCTAGATGGCACTCAGAACGAAAAATACTACGTTCTCTTCACTACTGGTTCCCTCGAAGGAAGAA
>CAKZNV010000040.1 GCA_937132085.1 uncultured Rubritalea sp.
TAGAGTGTCCTAATTATGAGGCAACGCTACAGAGTATTACAAAGAGCTTCGGTGTGCTCTATTTATGAGGCAACAGGCTAATGAAGCTCAAAATGACTTTAAACTCTCGCCTCTCTACCGAAACAGCACCAGAAACAATCGTCATCAGCAACCCAGCCTGGACCGAAAAAACTGCCAGATTAATGGAACTCCGTTCTTCAAGATAAATAGAGACCTACCTCTTATAGTTAGAAAACTCAAAGGATCTATATCGATAATAGAAATATCTACTTGTTTGGGTCACCCCTTCCTTCCCCCAGCACGCATTAGATTCAGCTCCAGGAGCCCACTCATACTTGATATATCTTGAGGACAAATCTAATCGGAGAGAATTATAGAAACCTCTTGAACGCTTCTCTAAGCTTACACCTCCACCAAGTGGCAATTCATAATCTAAGCCTGGTATAACCGTTAGAAACATCGTTATAGAAGTTCCTAACATCAACCATTTAAGCCTCTTTTTCCTCATAAACTTCCTACGCTTCAATCTCTTCCCCACCCACGTGAAAACCTATCGTCCTCTTAGGCTTAGGATCATCATCACCTTCAGCCTCTTCTTCTAACTTCCGCGTATAACAAAGGATCTGCAAACTAGCTTGGTGAGAAATAAACATACAATCTTGGCCATCCACTTGCCCCTCTATCACCACACTAGAATGACCATCTTCACCAATAGTCAGCACCTCTACCACGTCGCCAGTCGGTAAAAATGTTAGCACTACAGGGACTTCATCCTCGGCCACATTTTCTCTCCACTTTGAAACTCGGTGCGCTAGTCGCTTAATAAATTCACCAGCCGACTCGAAGCGATGCTCATTCTCTTTAGGCATCGATGACAAGATATTCTTCAAGTCAGGCATACCAGTAGCACCAGGCATAGTAAGATACGGACGTCTAATACCAGATTTGAAGGGATCATTTTCACTCATAACTCTACCATTAACAGTGCAGACAGTATCCAGCAAGCCACGATGTAGAAATTACTAGATTTTCGCACTATTCCGCATTAGAGTCCCGCCATGAAACTAGCCCTAAAATCTCTACTACCCTGCCTCCTTCTCTCCACATTCTGCTCCGCTCAGACTTCAGCTCCTGCCGCTCCCGCTGAGATTAAAAAGGACGCTAAAGAACAAATAGACACCACTAAACTAAAGCACCCGCTTAAGCCGATGCTATGGAAAGTAGAGGGCAAAGGGCTAGAAAAGCCTAGTTACCTATTTGGCAGCATTCACTTGGGCGATGAAAATATCGTCAAACTTCACCCAAGCGCAGAGGCCGCTTATCAACAATCTGACACTCTCGCTACTGAAGTCAGCATGTCCCTACTCAATCAACTAGCTGCCATGCAGTTCATCAACCGTAAAGACAAGAAGACCCTCGAAGAGGCTCTCGGTGAAGATCTCTACAAGGAACTTGAAAAAGAAATCGCAGCCATCACTCCAGATTTCGATGTAAAAGAAATGAAGAAATTTAAAACCTGGGGTGCTGTAGTCACGATCGGGATGTTAGAAAAATTTGGCAATCATCTCATGCCACTCGACTACATATTATGGCAACGTGCAGACACAGACGACAAAGGACTCTGGGCACTAGAAACAAACAAAGACCAAATGGGAGGCTTCGATAAACTCACGGAGAAGGAACAACAAATCTTACTTAAAGACACACTAACAACTCTCAAAGTATTCCGAGAAAAGGGAATTAGCGCACTCGATATTATCAGAACTCCCTACCTCAAAGGCGACGGACAAGGTATCTTAAATGCAATAGCAGAATATGAAGACATTGAGGGCATCAATAAAGCCGTCAACGAGAAGTTTTACCAACTCCTCCTAATAGATAGAAATGTTAGAATGGCAGACAAGATTGTTAGCAAGCTCACAGAACAAGCTGACAAGTCACACTTCATGGTCGCAGGAACCATGCATTACCTCGGTGACGGTAGCGTCGTAAAGCTACTGCAAGCCAAAGGATATAAAGTCACTTTGCAGCAATAATGCAAATTTGATCTACGGAAAAATCATGTAATAGTATTGCAAATCGCCCCAATCATTACTAAATGACTACTTTTAGTCATTATTACGCAGAAAACTCTTTCCAATTTGTAAAAATGAACTAAAACCCAAATCCATGAGCGACAACATCCATCCAGAATACGAACGTCAAGTGAGCCCAGAGGCCAAGCAAGAGCTTCTCGGTCAACGAGGCGCTGTGCTCTGGCTCTATGGACTATCCGGCTCTGGAAAATCCACCATAGCGAATGCTCTGGAACATAAACTCCATGCAGAAGGCCGCTACGTAGTCATGTTAGACGGCGACAACCTCCGCAGCGGAATCAATGCTGGACTCGGATTCACAGACGAAGATCGCAATGAAAACATCCGCCGAGCAGCAGAGCTAGCCAAGCTACTAAGCCGCAACGGCGCTATCGTCATCCTCTCTCTGATCACACCTCAAGAGAAATTTAGAGCACAAGTCCGCAGCATCATTCCACAGGACATCTACTCAGAAGTATATGTCAAAGCGAGCTTCGATGCCTGTAAGCAAAGAGACGTCAAAGGCCTCTACGCTAAACAAGCAGCTGGAGAAATCAAACATTTCAGCGGAGCTCAATCTACCTTCGAAGAACCACAAAATGCCGACCTCATCATCGACACTGTGGCTCTAACAGAAGCGGAAAGCTTAGACGCTATCTACACCCACTACAAATTTCTCACAAAGTAAGAACAATCAATTTCAAATCTCCAATATCAAATTTCAAATCACAACCATATGGAAAACTATAACCTAAGTCACCTCAAGCAGCTCGAAGCTGAGGCTATCTACGTGCTCCGAGAAGCCGCCGCCCAATTCGATAACCCAGCCCTCCTATTTTCTGGAGGTAAGGACTCTATCGTCATGGCATATCTCGCATACAAAGCATTCTACCCAGCACGCATCCCCTTCCCACTTGTCCACATCGACACTGGCCACAACTTCGATGAGTGCTACACATTCCGTGACGCTTTCGTAGAAAAATACAAATGCAGGCTAGTAGTAGGTAGCGTTCAAGAGTCTATCGACAGCGGCGAAGTAGCAGAAGAAACTGGCCTCAATGCCAGCAGAAACGCACTTCAGACTACCACACTACTCAGCACCATTGAGAACAATCAGTTCGACGGAGCTGGCGGTGGAGGAAGACGTGACGAAGAAAAAGCTCGTGCTAAGGAGCGCTTCTTCTCACACAGAAATGACTTTGGCGAATGGAAGCCTCAGAACCAACGTCCAGAACTCTGGAACATCTTCAACGGCAGAAAACAACACGGCGAACACTTCCGCTTCTTCCCTATCTCTAACTGGACAGAAATGGACATCTGGCAATACATCAAGGCTGAAGGAATCGAACTCCCTTCACTCTACTTTGCTCAAGATCGTGACGTCGTATACAGAGGCGGAACATATCTCGAAGTCAACGAACTCGTCCAGCCACGTGAAGGTGAAGAAGTCAAAAACCTACGCACAAGATTCCGCACCATGGGTGACGCTACTATCACAGGAGCTGTCCTCTCAGACGCTGACGACCTCGATAAGATCATCGAAGAAGTAGCTGCTGCTCGCGAAACCGAACGTGGCAACAGAGCTGACGACAAACGCTCAGAAACCTCCATGGAAGATCGTAAAAAAGAAGGCTACTTTTAGGCCAGAAACAATCTCAAATCACCAATCTCAAATTTCAAATAATATACCAAAATGTCTTATCTAAACATGGATCTCCTCCGCTTCACGACTGCTGGAAGCGTCGACGACGGCAAATCCACACTCATTGGCCGTCTCCTCTATGATTCAAAGAATACCTTCGATGACCAGATGGAAGCAGTCGAAGCCTCTTCTAAAAAACGTGGCGATGAAAACGTCAACCTAGCTCTTCTAACAGACGGCCTCAAAGCTGAACGTGAACAAGGTATCACTATCGATGTAGCTTACCGTTACTTTGCGACACCGAACCGTAAATTCATCATCGCAGACACACCCGGCCACATCCAATACACCAGAAACATGGTTACTGGTGCATCCACTGCTAACCTTGCGATCATCCTCGTAGATGCTCGTCACGGAGTCATTGAGCAGACCATGCGTCACGCATTCATCGCATCACTTCTACGCATCCAGCACATCGTTATTTGTGTCAACAAAATGGACCTCGTAGACTACTCAGAAGAAGCCTATGACAAGGTAGTAAGCGACGTGAAACAATTTGCATCACGTCTCGATAACATCATCGACATCTCTTTCATCCCTATCAGCGCACTCAAAGGTGACAACGTAGTGGATCGCTCTGAGAACATGGATTGGTATAAAGGAACAACACTTCTCTACCACCTAGAAACTGTTTACGTTGGTAACCAAGAAAACCACGTAGAAGCTCGCTATCCTATCCAATGGGTAATCCGCCCTCAGTCTGATGAATTTCACGACTACCGTGGCTATGCAGGCAGAATCGCAGGTGGAGTCTTCAAACCTGGTGACAAAGTCATCGTGCACCCGTCTGGCTTCAGCACTACCATTAAGAAAATACACGTAGCCGACGAAGAACTCAGTGAAGCATTCAGCCCACTTTCTGTGACAATGACGCTCAACGATGAAATCGACATTTCTCGTGGTAACCTCATCTCTAAAGAAAATAACCCACCACACGTTGGGCAAGACATCGAAGCCATGATCTGCTGGTTTTCTGATAACACGCAACTACAGGGACGCTCCAAATTCATCATCCGTCACACGACCAATGAAGCGAAAGCCATGGTCACTGAGGTCAAGTATAAGGTAAATATCAACAACCTACACAAGATCGAAGACGATAAGAGTTTTGCGCTCAATGACATTGGCCGCATCTCCCTACGCACATCAGCTCCGCTCATCTATGACAGCTATAAGAAGAACCGTAGCACAGGTTCCTTCATCCTCATTGACCCTATCACCAATGAGACAGTGGCAGCAGGAATGATCGTTTAATTTTCCAGCATTATTGCTTGCCCTAATGTGGGCAGGCGATGATGCTAGTAATTATGAAAACTACGGCTCTGCACACCCCCAAACTAGTCGACCTCACTATGCGTGATGGTCAACAGTCTACACTAGACGCTTCAGCTTGGATCCTAGAGCCTCATGATTTATCTAAAGTCATAGCATCACTGCGCAAGGCAGGATTTCATGGCGCAGAAGTGGCTGGTGGTCAGAGCTTTCAGATAGCGATCGGACAAGGCTATAACCCTTTTACCATCGCTGGAGCTCTGAGCCATGCGCTTAAGCAGTCTGGTGATGACGAAGAATTCTCCCTACAAATGCTCTTCCGTGGAGCCAATGCTCTTGGCTTCCGACACTACGATAAAGACCTGATCGAAATCACGCTCAAGGAATTTATCAAACAAGGAATCACCAAGATTCGTTTCTTCGATGCACTCAACGATATCGACAACCTACAGCTTCCTGAGTCAATCCAGAACACCACAGGCACCACGCTAGAAGGCGCCGTTTGTTTTACTCACTACACAGAAGCTCCAGAGCGCTACACAGATAGCTACTACGTCAGCTACACACAGGCGCTACTCGACGCAGGCTACAATGCCATTGCGATCAAGGACATGTCTGGCCAGCTCACCGAGTCACGCGTAGCTACCCTTATCCCCGCTCTGTTAGAAATCCTCTCTCCTCTTGGAATCCCTCTTTCGCTGCACCTGCACTCTACTAATGACACCGCCTCAAAAGCAGCATTAGCCAAGGCGCTAGAATACGACATCTACGCAATAGAAACAGTGCAAGGCTGCCTCTCTGGAGGATCCGCCCACCACTCTCTCGAAGCAGTTGCCCCTCAGCTAATCACTGACAAAAATGCATACCAAGACCTCTCTAACAGAATTTCAAAACTATGGGGTAAAAACCCAGAACGTAGAGACCAGCAAGTCCCACAAGAGCTCAAAGATCAACTCTGCGCTGCTGGTGTCCCAGGAGGAGCCATGCCATTCGTCATTCGCGATCTCAGACAGCAAGTCTCTGCCGTTAGAGCGAAATATCTAGCATCAGACAAGGACGCTAGCCTACTCAGCGATGAGAACAATTTCTCCGCAATCGTAGACCTTTTCTTAGCAGAGCTCAAGCTAGTCTGCCGTGACGCTGGTCTACCAATTCTAGTCACCCCTACTGCCGACATTTGCTGTAAACAAGCCATCGCTAACCTAGCCATGGGAGCTAATCCGCACAGCGACTCTCTAGCAGATCGCTACCTAAACAAAAGCGGTCAGCCAAACCCTGATCCGAGATTTGCCAAGCTCATACTCGGCTATTATGGCGAACTAAAAGCCTACGATGAAGCCAATACCGTCCACGGAGCAGCTCCTGACGTCATCGAATTTTTCGAAGCTCACAATGCTCTCAAGTTAAAGAAGACCGACACCCATCCATCGCTCCACTCAGGAGGCAATGACCTTAAAGACGCACAAGAAGCTGCTTGGAAATTGATCCAAATAATGGGCGCTAAAGCCCTGTCATTCGCCAGCTTTGACCAGCTCACTATCCTCTACGCACTCAAGCCATCAGCAGGCCCATCAGTCGACCCGATCGCTAATGCAGTAAAGCAATATATCAAACACACCGACGCAGCTAAGATCGATGGTCGAGGCAGCATATTCCCTGAATACGCCATCCTCATGAAGCCTATCCTCAGCTACCTCGGCGCTATGTCGGCTCTCAATACGGTCTCTAAAGAAGGTAACATTCTAAACACAAAAATCGCTCAGTTAGGCGACTGTCTAGGCAACAGGCTCTACGATATCTACATAGACCTCAGCCTCTGGAAAAATGTTACTTCTCTAGCAAATCACCTCTCTAAGCTACTCAGCTCATCTAACATCTCTCCCGAGCTTACTAAAGCAGTCCGCCACGTCAGTGACAGCCTCAGCAACCTAGATCTCCGACCTAACAAATCAGATTCCATCTCAATGGCACAAGCATTAGAAAACTTCCGACAGCTCAGCATCTCAGAGCTCTTCGGCAGCCTTGCCCTGATCAACAGCTTCGTGAACGACGTAGCAAAGCACGCTACAAATCCACGCACATACTCCGCGAGATCACTCTACATTGAAGACCTTTCTAAGTTTGCCACTTCCACAGAAATGCCAGCCAATGCCTGGGAAGCCAGCCTCAAACGCAGCATCATCACCAAATACGGAATCATGAAAACCGACTTCCGCAACCGCTCCGAACTCTGGATCGGTTAGAAGTATGAGTCTCTATAGCTTTCCTGTCTTGCTTGAAAGCGAGATAAAGCAATCATGTATCCATTTCACATGAGCATACTTTTCAGCTAATTTCAGAGCCTTTTTCGAAGATTTGGGCTCATTGAAGCTCATTTTACTCCCAGTAGAGTCCTTAATTTTTGGAAATTCTTTACTTACAAAACCAGCTATATCCTTCAGACCTTCGATGTAATCAACATTAGATTTATTAGCTCCAAGTTCCTTATGGAGACTACCTAATTTTTTCTTAAAGATTGAGCTCACTTTATACTCGTTTAGATAATCAGCCCAATAGTATGCTCTATAAGGTTCTTCCGCCTTTAGCTCTTCTATCCATGCTATAACAGAAGCTTCATACTCTTTACGCATTTGCCCATAAGCCTTCCCTTTAGCCTTCTCTAGGAATAGGCCATTCAGATAAGTCATCGCTTCAGAGATCATGATATGTGGCCCTACTTCATGTTTCCCAGGGTGAATTCTGATCACTGATTTCTTGCCTGTAATGTTATAGCTGTTCGCAGATTCATACCTGTTAAAATCTGTTCCTCCATTGATATAGTAATGACAGATATTTTTATCAAAAGGGTGCCTAGTATAACCTGCTACTATTGAGATCAAGCCAGCTGGCTTGATCTTGTTTTTCCTTAGGTAATCAGCGAAGAGAAAGGCTCTTCTAGCTCCACCAGAACCACCTATCAGATAAATTCTCTGACTATCCAGCGGTATTGTTGATACTATATGATTAAAGCACGACTCCATTTGCTCACCGTTATTTTTAGACCTATTGTCAGACTCCACAGGAGTCGCTACTATCCACTGGTTAACTTCAGCGCCTTTGATCATAGCATCGATAATTCGCTGCTTACCTCCACCTGATGAAGTATAGTAAAGAAGTGGGTATACTTTAGACTTCTTCAACGACTTCGGTATATACAATCGATAAGAAATTCCTTCCTTCACAACAATAGGAACAGTTTTCACCACACCGCGTTCCACAGGTAGACCATCTGCAGCCTCTCTATCAGAAACAAACGCCTTTGGCTTAGCATCCTCATCATTAATTTTGAAATGTGCCTTCAAGAACTCTTGGTCAGCATCACTCAGTTTAGTCAGAGGCACTTTAATAAATTTTCTTGCGCCTTCTTTTTTAAAGTAAGCAGTCCCATTAACGACTTTCATCGCTACAGCTTCTATTTTACTCCCACTTGTAGACTCCCACGTTCTAAGCTCAGTAGGTGCAGCATAGATAAACGAACAGGCACACAGTAATAACACAACAATGATTGCTTTCATACACTGACACTTATAGATTTGGCCATCTATTCACACACTTTACATCTGGTATTATTTATCCACCAGATAGACATACTCAGCCTACTAATTTGCCCACTAACAAATCGAGATCTTCTCTACTATGCTCAGCAGTCAAAGTGATGCGTAGCCTCGCTGTTTTTCTAGGAACTGTCGGATAGCGGATAGCGGGAACGAATATTCCCTTTTGCTTGAGTGACTCCATTAGAGCTAGAGCCTCTTCAGACTCGCCTACATGCCAAGGTAGAATAGCACTTGTTCCTTCTATTTTTAACTTCTGCGAGAGGTAATTAATATTGTCCCAGAGCTTCTCTCTACGGTGCTTTCCTTCCTCTGAAACGATCAACTCTAAAGCCTTCATCGCAGTGTAAGCCTGCGCTGGCGGTGGTGCTGTGGAGTAGATAAATGACCTCCCTTTATTGACTACCAAGTCCACCATGTCACGGCAGCCAGCTATATAACCTCCAGCCACTCCTGCTGCCTTACCTAGCGTGCCCATGTGAATGTCTACCTCAGAGCTAAGCCCAAGATACTCACTAAGACCCATACCATTTTCGCCATACACTCCGAGACCGTGAGCCTCGTCTAACAAAAGCAACGCACCGAACTGATTTTTCAACCTAATAATATCACCTAACAGAGCAACATCGCCATCCATACTGAAGACACTTTCAGTAATCACCAACACTCTACTATCGGTCTTACTACAGCTCTCTAACAAACGCTCCAGCTTCTCTAAATTATTATGTGGAAAAACTCTAATTGTCGCACCACTAAGCCTCGCTCCATCGATCAATGACGCGTGCGATAACTTATCTAGAATCACCGTGTCACCTTTACCAACAAGCGCACTCACAGTCCCAACAGAAGTCGCATAGCCATTCGCAAAACTCAGAGCCGCCTCAGTCCCTTTTAGCTCAGAAATTTTCTCTTCCAGCATCCCATGCGCCGTCATTGAGCCAGTGATCAATCGGCTAGCACCACTACCCACTCCCCAACGTTCTACACCTTCCAGCATAGCAGTTTTCAAATCAGCATGATTCGCTAAACCAAGATAATCATTCGATGCAAAATTAAGCCCTTCAATACCGTCTAAAAATATTTCCCTGCTTTGCGCACCATCTAGCCAACGCAGTGTCCTTCTGAGTGATTGTTCATCCAACTCAGCTAACTCAGCAGTGAAATCTTTCATACTCACTTATCGTTGAATCGCTGGCTTCCCAGCACCTTCGAGTGCCCATCTAAGGAGCTTCTCAGAGTCCTTCCAGATGTTTTGTGAATCAGAGCCTAAGCAGACCACGATGACTTTACGCCCACCGAGCTCACCAGAGCACACGAGACAACGACCAGAAGCACGAGTCGTTCCTGTCTTCATGCCAGTGCAATAACTCACAGATTTCAGTAGCTTATTCGTATTTGAGAGCCATCTCTTCTTCCTCCCAGGAGGCGTAAAGTAATAACCTTTCAACTTCATGTGCGCAGCTAGAGTCTTATTACGCGTCACAGATCTTGCTAAAATAGCGATATCTCTTGCAGTCGAATACTGACCGGTCACCGTCAGTCCATGTGGATTCTTAAAGTGAGAATCATTCATCCCAAGAGACTTAGCCTTAGCATTCATCACTTTGGAAAATTTAGCCTCACTGCCTGCTACATCTCTCGCTAATGCTCTCGCTGCATCGTTCCCGCTCTTCACTAGCAAAGCTTTCACTAGCTCACCTCGTGAATACTTCTCACCAGATCTGATATAAATTTTAGAAGGCTCCACAGTCGTATCAGAGTGCTTCACGTAAACAGTATTATTAAGCCCAGCTTCTGACACACACAGTGCAGTCAGTAGCTTCTGAGTCGATGCCACCGCACAACGTTCAGTAGATTTCTTCTCATAAAGCACAGCTCCAGTCGCATCATCTATCACAATAAAGCGTTTCGCCTTCACCTTGGGACCGGATTCGTTCGCCATCGCAACCTCCGTCGCAAATCCCATCATCAGGGCACCTGCCAGCATTGTTATTATCAAATTTTTCATAAACCTATTACTCTAAGACGCTACTTCGTCTTTCAATATTCAATTTTTTACCTGCTAAGCTCACGGATGACCAGCCTCTATTTTAAGTCAACTATCGTCCTCAACGCCACCTTCATCATCTCACCAAAAGAACTTTCTCGCTCAGATGGCGCAAGACTTTCCCCGCTCCGAATATGATCCGACACAGTGCAGATCGCCAACGCCTTCACACCTAACTGATGATACTCAGCAGCGATTCCATACAGCCCAGCCGCTTCCATCTCTATCGCCAGAGTCCCCATACTATCTAGCACATCCAGCATTCCTTCGTCTGGATGGTAAAATAAATCAGCCGAGAAAATATTGCCCACTTTAGGCTCTAAACCTAATTCGCTCGCTATATTCACCGCCTTATTGAGCAATTCATAATCTGCAGTAGCAGAGAAATCCATGCCTGAAAACCTCGCTCTATTCACTCCAGAATCCGTCCCTGCTCCAATCGCTACGATCAGATCTCTCACCTTCACCGACTCACTCACCGCCCCACAGCTACCCACTCGGATCAGATTCTTCACTCCATAGAATTTCACCAACTCCGTCACATAGATACTCATCGAAGGAATCCCCATCCCGGTCCCCATCACAGAAACCTCAGTTCCTTCATACTCCCCCGTGTAGCCGAGCATATTTCGCACTCCATTGATCTGACGAACATTAGTCAGAAAGGTATCAGCAATAAATTTAGCCCTCAGAGGATCACCCGGCAGTAAAATACTCTCCGCTATCTCTCCCTGCTTCGCTTCGATATGTGGTGTCATCGTCTTAGATTATAGCTCAGCTCTAATGATTTAGCTAAGGACTCAGGTATTTTTCTTAAATAGCTGTTTATTTGATCTTGAGGTATATTTTCTTCTCTAAACCATAATCCGAGTTCTTTTCCAATTCTCTCATACAAATAGTTAACTAATTTATTTTTATTTTCATCATTCAGCACTCTATCTCTGGCTGCATTTAGAGAAAGTCGATGCTCACCACACAAATCAAGATTAAATACAAAGCCTACACCTAATTTCAAATGATTAGCAAAATTATAGAAACTGGATATATCTATACCGTCTTGTGTTAAATATGATTGAGGAAATTGACATTGTATTGTTCCTGAAACAAATGAATTTAGTTTACCTAGTATTTCCTCTATGTAAGCCAAAACTTCCTCAGCATCTGGATCACTAGCAAAGCTAGGCATAGCCTCTAAACTATTGATTTGACTCTCTAACAAATGCCAATCACTCAATACGTTTATTTCTCGATCTACATACGATAATTGATCTATAATCCCTTTGGATCTTCTTAAAACACTAGCCATTTCATCTTGAACATCTTGAGGGAAATACTGAGTAATCGCATTAACTTTATCATGTAGCTCTAAAAATGAATTTTTCATTTCTTCTGAGATAACTTCGGGGTGCAACAATGTTTGGCCATAACTCGTAAAACCAACAAACGAATACTTATCTAGGTTATCAATCATCAGAAATCCTTCGTCATCCTTATTAAGGATATATAGTCTAAGTCTACCATGTATTCCAAAGCCTAATGGACTATCAAATACGATATCTCTATGTTTGTAGCCAAATTCTTCTGGATGATCTATGAAAGAAGAACTTAAATCTTTTTCATTAAATTTAAAGGGTATACTTTGGAATTGGGTCTCTTCTTTACTCTTAGAAATTAAAGTAATCTCTAAGAGTGATCTTGTCACATACCGCGATATTAAATCTTTGAGATCGCCCTGCAAGGGCTCAGAGAGAAATACTCTTACTGTCGTCCCTGCCACATCTCTTTTATATTTTTTAACAACAAAAAACTCATCTGGACCGCTCACACTTAGACTAAATCCATCTTGTTCATCTGGGTGTATCGCTGAGTTAGGAACTGTTTCTACTTCAATTTTGTCAGCTACCATGAAACAAGATAGTATACCTATTCCAAATTGACTAACTGGATAAACTTGAAGGCTCTTTCTTTTGAAAGCATATGAGTCATAGTATGAGCAGCCTATTCTCATGAAATAATCTTTAATTATAGATCTTGTCATTCCCGAACCATTATCTGAAACTTCTATGATTTCTTTATCTCCCTCTTCTTCCGTAGTATAATGACGAATAGTTACTTTCCCTTGATAACCGTAACCTGAATTTTTCGATTTTACAGCGGCATCTGTAGAACGACAAGCATCTAACGAATTTTGTATGAGTTCTCTAAGGAAAACTCGTTTATCTTCATATAATTTTGTGCCCATCAATAAAGAAATTATTTCTTTATATTCAAGCTGAAATCTAAATTCTTCATATATATATCCAACTGATCTTATTCTGGAGGAGTCTACACGACTATTTAGATTTAAACTATAGGCGTTAGGATCTCTAGACTTTCGTGCATTTAAGTATTCCAGACAAGATCTACGCTCTTTTTCTATTCCATGAATGGTATCTCTTAGAGCTTTTTCAAAATGAAAGTCATCAAACATGGCTTGGCATTCTATTGAATCATCGCTCACAAAGAAACATGCTGCTTGGTTTTTTCTCCATTCCCGCATACCAATCTCTGTGCTTGGATTAATAAGCTTTAGTAAGCTTTCTGGCGCTCTAGCTGGATCTAGTTCTAAATAGTCTGCTAAACGTAAAATACACGCCAGATATGCTAGATCAGATTTATAGTCTCTACAAAACAGCGATTCTCTCATGTTTCGCTCGATCCATTCAAGAGATTCTCCATGGCTTTGACATAGTAACGCTACATCCTCAGCTAGACTATGCCCTTCGATAGACAATAAATCGGGATACTCCTCTCTAACTAGAGATGCACTTTCTTTATGATGAATGTTACGAAGATGGTTTTGAAATAATTGCCCCTGAATAAACTCACTTTTTTTATGATCTCCATTCTCCAAAGCTTGCTCAGATTCTTTCCAAGACATTTCATTTTTAACTAGAAAATCCATATAAGACGCAGATCTTTTTATTTCATCCCTTCTATCTCTCCCCGCTCCCATGCCTATATCATGAGCATAAGCACTAAGAATTAATAAAGCACACTCTATGGAGGTCAGCTGCTTCATCACTTCTTTAGGGATGATTTTCAACATCAAAGTCATCACGGCAAGTGCGTGATACTCATCATGCAAAGTATAGTCTTCAAAATTCTTACTAGATTTTGTCAAAAGATCTTTAAAGACAGATGTGCTATTCAAGACTGTTCTCTTCAATGAATTTGAGGATACACTCATTCCCTCTTTCTTAACCTTTTTCATCATAATTGAAAAAAGTTCATGCTGTTCAATTTCTCTTTTAATTTCCATGATACGATCCTAATAAATTCTCATAATCTTGTTCTGTGACAAAAACAATCTTCTTACTTTTCAATATCTTATTTCTGAGGTGTAAAAAAACCTCATTAAGCTCTATATTTACTTTATGAGCTGCTAAAAAATCTCGCTTCAAAATGAACTCTCTTAACCTAGCTTCAAGTTCAATTACATAATCCACAGGACATGATCTATTTTCAGTCTCAATAAATGGATTTATCTCTGCTATTTTGTTTTTCACTAAATCTCTAAATATTCTAAGAGCTCGCTCTGGGTTTGCATAATCATTATAGCTAGATTTTTTTTCATTAATAATTCTAGCTATAATAACTTCATCTACCTGTATAGCTGTCTCTTTACTCAATAATGCGATTTCATGTTTCAGTAAAACTCGGCCTTCTTCTTCCTCTAACTCTGGCAACTCAACCACCTTAAACAAATTTGTCAGCTGAGTGAATTTTTTACTTAATTCATTAAATCCAGAGACATCAGCCCAAGCCATTGTTGAGACTCCATGTTTGCTTAGATCACTTATAGCCTTAACCCATGAATATTGTTTTTCATATGCACCGTTTAATAATGATTTGTGTATACTAGGCATTTGTAACACACAATTTCGTTCGAAAATCAATGCTTCTACAAACTGCTCTAAACATTCTTCATACGTTTTATTTTCTTCTTTGCCCCTCAAGGCTATATGATTCGGTTTAAAAGACTGAATCGAGGAATTACTTTCATTTAAAATTAACTTATCTGCTACTAAATCAGAAAAACAAGATAGACCAGATCCCTTTTTCCCCAGAATAAACACCGAATCTCCATTGGCTAACAATTCTGCTACTTCTGTGGCAAGCTTATCACGAAAATAGATTTTTTTACTACCTATTGACTCAAAAGAATATCTTTCTATCACTTCATTTTGTCTTAGCCCAAATGTAGGGTTCTTAGCAACTGTCTCTATGAGTCTATCTAACCTCCTCTTCTCCGTTTTTTCTTTATCTCTATATGCAGCGGCCAAATCGAAATCTTGTTCGTTAATTGATGCTACTTTCATTTTAATAAGCGATTGTATAAGAGCAGCTTTTCGTTTCAATAAGGGATTTTTAGATTTAGCAGCTATTTCTATTGGACTGGCTCTAGCAGGCTTTTCATCTTCTCCAGTGTCTTCAAACATTTCAAATATATCTTCCTCATCATCTGCATCTGCATCAAAGTTGGGGTCTATCTCAGATAGTATCTCATGTCTAGTATGCTCTATATCCACATTAAGATTTTGGAGGACACGAGCTGCAGTGCCCCCCCCTTCCTTCAATAACCCCAAAAGCAGATGCTCTGTTCCGACATAGGTATGGTTTAATATATGAGCTTCTTTTTCTGAAAGCATTAAAACTTTTTTTACTCTAGGTGTAAATGGAATTTGACTTTTCCCTGCCAAATCTGGCCCTCTCCCAATCTGCTTTTCTACTTCAATTCTTGTCTCACTAATCTCAACCCCCATCCGCTCCAATACATTTACAGCTACGCCCTGACCCAACTTGATCAATCCTAGTAACAGGTGTTCTGTTCCCACATAATTATGATCAAAGCGTTCAGCCTCTTTTCTAGCTAAAGCTAATACCTGCTGTGCTCTTGGTGTAAAATTATTCAATATTCTCTCCTCTCGGTTAGCTCTATTTATACCAGTGTGGTTAATATTCTATATCATTAATAAATACTCAACTGCATAGAGCAATTAAAAAGTTTTAAATCGCTCTTAACCTCTTACTTATTAAACACATTCGCAATCATCCAATCATAGCCCATTCCACCAAGATAAATCCCCAGAATCCCTAATATCCCAGCCAACACAGGAGGTGCAGGTAGAGGTAGTTTCATCGCCTTAAAAACCACTCCCACAATAACTCCCGCTAATAATGCCAATAGTAAATCTTTCATATTTACTAACCTAACAGCCATCACCTTCAGCCAAAACTCTAAAGATGAGAAAAAATTCTGTAAATCTCGTCTATTTATGGCAAGACAATGACGCCAATGAATTCTGACTACCAAACTCAACTCGACCAGAAAGCTGATGATCTACATCAGCTAATGAGCGAGTTCTCATCACCGGAATCTCCACTTCCAGAGCTAGAGATTCACCCATCACCACCACAGCACTACCGCATGAGAGCAGAGTTCCGCGTCTGGCATGATGGCTCAGACCTCTACTACATCATGTTCGATCAGGCTACCAAGCAGAAATTTCGTGTAGATCAGTTTCCCGTCGCCACCGAGGATATCAATCGCCTCATGCCCATCCTTATCGATATCGTAAAAAATTCGACTATTCTACGCACCAAGATTTTCCAGATCGACTTCCTCTCCACCCTTAGCGGAGATATGCTCGTCTCACTCCTCTACCACCGTCAGCTAGACGATGAGTGGGAAATAGCAGCCAGACAGCTCAAGCAAGATCTAGAATCACAAGGCTTCAAACTCAACATCATCGGCAGAGCCAGAAGACAAAAGATCGTTATTGATGAAGAACAAGTCATCGAAAAGCTCTACCCGAATGGCAACGAACTAATCTACCAACAAGTCGAAAACTCCTTCACTCAGCCTAACGCCACCGTCGCTACCAAAATGCTCGAATGGGCAATCGACTGCACCAAGGGTTCACAAGACTCAGACCTTCTAGAACTCTATTGTGGCAATGGAAACTTCTCCATCGCCCTCGCTCCAAATTTCCGCCAAGTCCTCGCTACCGAGCTAGCAAAGCCATCCGTCGACTCCGCTCAGTATAACATCGCTGCGAACAAAACTCCCAACCTCAAGATAGCACGACTTTCTGCTGTAGAAATCACTCAGGCTATCAAAGGAGAGCGAGAGTTCTTCAGACTACAGCAACAGAATATCGACCTCGCTGACTACAATTTCAAAACCATCTTCGTTGACCCACCACGTGTAGGAATGGACGAACCATCAGTGCGCATGGTGCAAGCCTACGATCGCATCCTTTACATTTCGTGCAATCCTTCCACACTCCGTGACAACTTAGAAATCCTCACTGAGACTCACCGTATCACCCGCTTCGCACTCTTCGACCAATTCCCATTCACCCACCATACAGAAGCCGGTGTCCTACTAGAAAAAATCAAATGAAACGCAGTAAAAAAATCATTAAACAGATGACCAGACCAGACCAAAGAGAAATCAACCAACTCCGCCCTATCACCTTCACACCAGGCGTAGCGCCACATGCCTCAGGCTCAGTCCTCGTCTCATTCGGCGATACCAGAGTCATCTGCGCATGCACTATCGAGGACAACATCCCCGGCTGGATGAAGTATCAGAAAATCAAAGGTGGCTGGCTCACTGCTGAGTATTCCATGCTCCCATACTCTACTCTCGACCGCAAACGCCGTGACATTTCACAAGGCAAGCTCGATGGACGTTCATCAGAAATCCAGCGCCTCATCGGCCGTTCTCTCCGTGCTGTAGTAGATCTTAAAATGCTCGGCCACCGCACACTCTGGATCGACTGTGACGTGCTCCAAGCAGACGGCGGAACCCGCACAGCCTCCATCACAGGTGGAGCAGTCGCAGTAGCCATCGCACTCAACAAGCTCGTAGCAGCAGGCAAAATTCAGCAATCACCGATGAAGAAACTCATCGCAGCTGTCAGCGCAGGAGTCTATGAAAAGACACCAGTGCTCGACCTCAACTACCCTGAAGACAAAGACGCTTCAGTAGATTTCAACGTTGTCATGACAGAGGATCTAGAGTTCGTAGAAGTCCAAGGTGCTGGCGAAGAAGCCACATTCTCACGTGATGAAATGAACGCTATGCTCGACCTAACAGAAGCCGGCATCACAGAAATCACAGCACTACAGAAAGCTGCCATCGCAGACGCTGAGACAGCAGATCCTTCTGCTCTCCTAGACCTAGCCAAGATGTTCGGCAAGGCTTAGAGCGTTTCTAACAAATCACATTCACAAAAAACGGAGGCTATCAGTAGCCTCCGTTTTTTTATCTATATAAATTGAAAAGATCTTACTTCTTCTTAATAAACTCAGCAGTAGTTTCTGCTATTCTCTTCGCACCTTCAGCATTTGGGTGGATGAAATCTGGAAACCATTCTGGGTTCTTCACGAGTGGCTTCTCCATATCGATAGTTTCCACTTTTTCTTTCTTCGCCACTTTACTGATCGCTTTATTGATCGCGTCCACTCGCTTGTCGCCAAAGAATGTCTGACCTTTAAACAAAGGTGCCAGCTTGTGCCACACGATCACTCTCGGATACGCTCCCAGTGTTTTGTAGTTTTGAATGAGATCACTGTAATCAGCCTCAAAAGTATCTTTACCGAACTTGTCCCAATCTCCCAAATCGTTAATCCCTAGATTACAAATCACGATGTGTGGATTAAACTCCATAGCAGCTTTGTGTTCCTTCATGAAGATGAAAGCTCGCTTAGTTCTACCTCGCATTGACTTCTTGACGATTCCTCGACCAGAGTTACCAAAGTTACGCACTTCATATTTATCTCCTAACAGCAGTTGAAGTTGTGCAGGATAGGTCATTTTCCGATCCTTAATCCCTGCTCCAAAAGTGATCGAATCACCAATACAAGCCACCCTGATTTTACCGTTCTCCTTCTTAGGCTTCACAGCTTCACCCTTTTTCTTATTCATATGTTTAGTTGGGCTTATGTCACTCCACTTGTCCGTTCTAAATGGACTAGCTGGAAGACCTTCAGCATTGATTAAATTACAGCTCGGATTATTTGCCCAAGCATAGCGCACCGCAACAGGCTTCGTCACCTCTGGGCTGCTCACCGCTATGTATTTAGGAAATACTTTCACCACAGCTGGATGAAACTTCTTATCATCACCTGCGATTTCAAACGCTCTAACAGATTTACCATCTGATGTTTTCAGACCTGATCCATTTTCAAATGATACAAATATAACGCCCTTGTTTTGTTTATGCTTTTCATAGATAGGCCCATTCGGAACGACGTCTTTTTCGTAAACACCTGCTAGTGCTAAGCGTGCTAAACGATTGCCCACTGGTAGTTTATCAGCTGGGTGCACATTAGTAGCGTGTCCCACATCTATCGTCACGGCCATCCCCACATTGGCTACTTCCTTACTCACCTCTAGCTGCATTTCACGGAACACTGGCCACTGCCTATTCAGACCAGGTAGCTGAGCATAATAAACTGGTAATTTCTCATCACCCCACACCTTGCGCCAGCCCTCAATGAGCAACTTAAATTTCTTCTTATTCAGAGATCCATCCGTTCTAGCCTCAGGAGATCCGTCCTTACCTGCATTGGATTCACCTTGATACCAGATCACTCCCTTCACTGGGAATGGAGCAAAACGATCAATCCCAGCCTGCCATAAATAAGTAGGAGCAAACGGATGCGGTGGATCAAGTCCAGCCGGTGGATTCTTAGTCCAGTTTGTTAAATTATGAGCAGCACGACCTCTGCACCATTTCGGATAGCTAGGGTTCGACCACCACTTCTCAAGCAGAGGCTCTAAATCTTTATCCCCCTCAAAAGCAGAACGTGGCATGTGCGCCTCCATTGGAGTCCCTCCCACTGCTAGCTGAATCACACCAATCGGAATATCCAGCTCCTTGCGTAGCTTCTTAGCGAAAAAGTAACCAACCCCAGTAAATGGAGCACTAGTCGCTGGGCTTGAATGCTGCCAACCATCAGTCGCATAATAGTTCTCAGGTGTCATCTTTGTTAGAAATTCAACCGAGTATCTCTTGCTCCCAGGATGCAATGTCCCATCCATACGGAACAAGCGTAAATTCGTGTCAGCCGACTCTGCTATCGCCTCTTTCCCTTTAGTGCATTGCTTTAGCATCCAGTCCATATTTGATTGACCTGTTGCGATCCAGACATCACCGAATAGTAAATCACTACGCACTAGTTTATCCTTACCAGAGCTTACTTCCAGAGTAGTAGCTGTCTTCGATGGCTTACTTTCAGCAAATTCTACTTTCCACTTTCCATTAGCATCAGCCTTAGTTTTCTGCGTCTTATCCCCCAGCTTCACTGTCACATCAGCCCCCGCATCAGCCGTCCCCCATACAGGAAGCACTTTCCCATGCTGCAGAACAGCATGATCACCGAACGGCAATCCCAAGGTTAAAGTAGCTTGAGCCGTGTTCAAGGCCAACAGGAATAAAATAAGTCCGATGTAATGTCTGATCATATAGATTATATTACGCCACACTTCCCACACATCAATCAAAGACTAACAGGTCTTTTTAGTAGACCACTCTCACTTACGCCTGCTCAAGATAAATCCAGCTACAAGAACGATACCTACAATCCCACCTATCATTCCACCGGTAAACTGCCACATCTCATGCGGAAATAGCCCCAGACTATAACTCCCATTCGGTAGCTTCCACGACGCATCTTGGAATACGATCCAATGCAGAGACTTAAATAAACTGTGCCAATTAATCAGCATCCATGTTCCAAAAATCACACCTAACAGCACAAAGCTAGCGAAACCTGCCCTCAGCACATTACGCCAGCCTACGATGATAAACCCAAACAATGCCAGCCCCAGACACGATGCGGTCACGATCTTAGCTAGATTCATCAGCTCACGCACATCTTCATAGTGACTCACCTCCTTAGCATTGAGTCGGCGAAACTTTAAATCATCCGTGATCTCCTGATATGGAGTCTCATTCCATAGCCCTCCACTAATATTCTCAGCATCTGAAAATACAGCCTCAAGCTGCTCACTAGTCACATTTTGTTCAGCTATCTTATCCTCCATCACATAGCGATGCATAGGATTCCAGACTGTAGGATAGGAGACTAACAGCGTAGCTCCTAACACGACTCCTAACATTAACGCTAAGCCGAAAAACGGGATCTTCCATCGAGATTTCTTCATGCCTTATTTCTAAATTTAGTAAGAAAAACAGTCAATCCAAACAATCCAAGACAGAACCAAACAAACCAATCCCCCAGCATTGCATACAGCGTCCACTGTGGATCTACCGGCACTCTCGCATAACCGAATAACGCACCTTTCACAAACACGCTGCCATTCTTATCTTCCACCACCTGGCGCTTCTGAGTCTTCACATCCACCACGCTCCCAGTCATATCAATAATTGCGCTGACGCCAGTATTCGCAGAGCGCAGCATCGGTCGCCTCAGCTCGATCGCTCGGAACTTCGCATTCGCCATGTGTTGCTCCGCTCCCAGACTAGTCCCGAACCATCCATCGTTCGTAATATTCACAATCATCTGCGGCTGATCACGGACAAACCTACGTGTCACTCTCCCCACCGTGTCTTCAAAACAAACCGCAGGAATTACCCCCACCTTCTGACCATTCACATCCAGCACCAGCGGATCAAAACTCGTCCCAGCAGCAAAAGCCGACTGTGGATCCGCTCCATAGATCGCCCCATAGATAGTCTCACGGAATGGAATATCAGGAACAAACTCACCGAACGGAACCAGATGGACTTTCCCGTAAATCGAAAGATCAGAATAGTAGCCCAGTTCATTCCTACGCTGAGCATTTGGCCCAGCCACAGCGATCACATTATAGTCAGATCCTCTACCAGGAAGCAGCCCCAAAACTTCATTATTCACCACTTGGCCTTGGTATAAATTAGAACCATAAATCACTGAGAAACCTCGATCACGTAGCAGATCATGCCCAAGGAAATGATTATCAGAATCAGTCAAATACACATTTCCAAAATCCTCCACAAAAACCATCCCCTGCGTAAACGAACTCTCAGGCATCAGCACCAGATCTGGTGTCAGATCTTCCGACTCAGCCGATCCTCCACTTTCCAAAGCACGCTCAAGCGCTTCTTTATGACCCTGCTCAGTCAGCTCCTCTAGCTTCGTATTGAGCGATTCTGCATAGCCTTGATAATTCAACATCTGCTGCGCCTCATCGCCCCACTTCAGAGTCTGCGGGATATTCTCTTGCAGCAACACCACCTTTACATCGATCGACTCAGCATTCTTGTATTGGCCGATTTTCACCACACCATAAACAAACGCCAACGCCACTAAACCCACCGTCATCGCTATCTCATAATGCGGTTTAAATTTCCCAGCTCTAGCCTCGCAGACCATCCTGCGAACCAACTGCACCACCATCGCACACATCAACATCGGCAA
>CAKZNV010000041.1 GCA_937132085.1 uncultured Rubritalea sp.
AAAGCAACTCAGGGCGGCACAGAGCATAGAATATAGAGAACAATGTTTAGCTCTTCTCCCTAGTGTATAGTCCCTAAACCTCCAAGTCAACAATTTCACTTGATCTAGCTTACCATTAAGGTTAAGTTACATCCACAGAATGAGCTACAACCAACAACCTAGCTTCAGAGAAATACGTCAGGCAGAAAAAATCGCCCAACGTAAGGCAGATGCTATAGCCCTCCAGCAAGGTGTCGATCCCGCTATCATTCAGCAAAAAAACTCCATCATCAAAGAAAACATCTTCGCTAATGCTCCCATCAAAAGGAACGGCCGAGTTGTTGCCATCTAATGAGTAAGGAACCATCAGTATTCCTCGACTGGCTACGTCAACTCAGTGCTCACAACATCAACTACTTCCTAGAAGGTGGGCAAGCTGTCAACTTATGGGCTTATCGATTCACCTCAGAAGAACCTGAGCTATTCAGCTACCTGCCCTTCACATCTAAAGATTGTGATATTTGGATTGATGCCGATGGATTCAAAAGGATCAATGACATCCTTAAAGCTCATCTAAAAAAGAGCTCCTCACCTCTCGACGGCCAACTTGGTATTGTCACTTCCTATGATAACGAACTAGTTTTAGACCTCCTCCAAGATGTCTTTGGCTTAAATAATAACGAACTCAAACAAGCCATTAGTCGTAGACTAGAGGTCGAAGGCATTAAAGTCATCGATCCAATTTATTTATTCAAAGGCAAGTGCCACAACCTAGTTAATCTCCCTCAATCCGGCAGAAACGACGCTAAGCATATTCTCATGCTTAGCCTCATCATTCCAACATATCTCAAAGCCTACCTGACCGCTCTAAATTCAGGAGAATCAGACGATCCGAAACACCTAAAGGACGAGATCAAACTCCTGCTTAGTTTCCAGAAGGATAAACATGTTAGGCAAGCGATATCTGAATTTGAGATAACCTTTGAACAACTCATTCCTTTAGTAGATATTCTAAAGGTCAGACCTTTAAAAGAAGAAACTATTCGACACTTCCCCTTACTTTGTGTTACCAATAGATATTCTAAAGGTCAGACCTTTAAAAGAAGAAACTATTCGACACTTCCCCTTACTTTGTGTTACCAATGCATTATGAATATATTCTAAAGGTCAGACCTTTAAAAGAAGAATCTATTCGACACTTCCCCTTCCTTTGTGTTACCAATGCATTATGAATAAGAATCGGAAGTTGTTTCTAGCGGGTTTTGATGAGGAATCTCCTCTTGTGATGCACTGTGTTTCCAGGGTTGTGGATAGGCAGTTTCTGCTGGGAGATGAGGAGCGAGACACTTTTATCCAGATGATGCGGATGTATGAGAAGTTTTGTGGTATTAGGATCTTATCGTATTGTGTGATGTCTAATCATTTTCATATCTTGCTGGAAATCCCTCCTCGTATCGAGGCGGTGGAGCTCGGTGATGAGGAGTTTCTAGCTAAGCTGGCTGCCATTTACTCTGATAGATATGTACAGGAGATCAGAATGCTGATGAAGAAGCTGAATAAAAATCAGGCTCCTAAGGCAATGCGTGAGCTTAAGGAAAAATATACTTATCGCATGGGTGACATGTCGCAGTTTATGAAGTCTCTGAAACAACGATTCACTCAGTGGTATAATAAGAAGCACGGTCGTCGTGGCACACTCTGGGAAGAACGCTTTAGTGCCACAGCTGTAAGTGCTGGTAGAACCGCTAGAATGGTTGCTGCCTATATTGACCTTAACCCAATGCGTGCTGGGATAGTCAAAGACCCTATGGACTACCGTTGGTGTGGTTATGCCGAGGCTGTTGGTGGCGATCCATTAGCAATCTCAGCCTACTCCCATCTGCACGAGATGGTTGAGCGCAAAGGTGTTGCTGTTTCTAAAGTAAGTGATGAAGAGGTGATGCAGGAATACAGAATACTCATGGCTGAAGAAGGTCAGGAATCCGACCCTGACGCCCTACCGATGACGCAGGGGCAACGTGCTAGCAAGACATTTAAACGACGTAGAGGCTATAGCCGTGAGGAAATTGATGCCATCATAGAGCAGAATGGAAAACTCAGTAAATCCCAATTGCTACGCTGTAAGACGAGATATTTCAGTAATGGAGCAGTGATCGGATCAAAAGTTTTTGTAGATGGCTTCCTCAAAAATTTAAAGTCAGGCTCAAACCCTGACCGCAAGATGGCTGCAAAGCCAATGCGGCGGATCAAATGGAATGGTAAAGTAGCAGATGGCAAGATTTTCAGCTACCGAGATCTACAAAAGGATGTTTATGGAAGTGAAATATAAGTAATAATAGCCGCTAAGAAAGAAAAGCAAAGGAGCCAATATGTGATTTAAGAATATGGAATTATAAACTCAACTCGTAATGTGTATTCCTACCCGCCCCGATCACAAGCAGCGCTCCTTTTTCTAACAAATCTTGCAAATCCCTCGTGGCAGTTGCCTTTGAGGTTTTGGTGAGGTTGATATATTTCTTGGCGGTCATGCCGCCTTTGAAGCCATCGGCTCCTTCTTCGAACATGCGCTCGATGACTTTATTCTGCCTTGTGTTGAGTTGGCTAGCGTGTTGCTGATAGAACTTGCTTTTCTTTAGAATGAAGCGGATTTCTTTCTCGGAGGCGTCCTGTGCATGGTAGATCACGTTGGTGAAATAGTTGATCCATGGAGTAATTTCGTTGCCTCGCTGGGCAGCTTGTAGTGCGCTGTAGTAATCTTTCTTTTTGCCATTAATAGAGCGAGAGAGACTCATCAGCACGGGTGCTCCGAAAGATTGTGATAGTGCCTTTTCAGCAATCGCTCTGCCGATTCTGCCGTTGCCGTCCTCGAAGGGATGGATCGACTCAAAATAGAGATGTGCTATAGACGCACGCACGGCTCCAGGCAGATCGTTTCTACTCTGATTAAACCACTTGATAAACCGCTCCATATCAGTGGGAACTTGTGCTGATGGTGGAGCCTCAAAATGGATGGTCGGATTACCTATTCTTCCTGAAACCACTTGCATCTGTGTAGATCCACTTCGCCATTCTCCTGTGTATAGATCAGTTTGCCCTAACAGTTTATTGGGCTTCATGTCCTTAAACAAAAGCTTGTGCCATTCAAATAACATCGCTGCACTGAGGTCATTTTCAAATTCTGCTCTAGCTAAAATCATCATTTCCGCCACTCCTTCAGCACGTTTGTCTGCTACTTGGACATGCTTTTCATGAAGACCTAAATTATTTTTGATCGATGACATGACATCACTACGCAATAGCGACTCACCTTCAATATCAGAAGTTTCAATCGCTTCAGCAATGAGTAAATCGACCAAAGCATCCGACTCCTGCTTGCTAGATAGGCCCTCAACAATACCAGAAATTTTGCCTACTAGACGCTCAATCTTAGGCAACACGTCTTCCACTTCAGCTAAATTATAGCTGAAGTTAGGCCAATCATTTTGCTCCCAATTGTAAGGCATAAGCCGATTAAATCACTTAATCGGATCAAAAACAAGTGCTTTTATGAGCCGATTAATTCATTTAATTGGCTCATTTAGGAATGATCCAATTTAGAACACCGTAGATAGAGAAATAAATGATTAAGTAGGCTGACAGCACAGAAACTATTCTAATCTCTAGATTCGACGACCATAATTCCTTGCCAGTCTCGTCGTAGGCCGATGCGTTCTTGGACGCGTTCGTTTTTCTTTAAATTACCGTATTCTATCGTGACTTTAGCGGTCATGCGGCTGATTTGGATGTCTGTGAAACGGATCACTGGCTCGCGTTTCTCACGCAAGAAGCAATACATTGGAGTCTCTAGCTGATCGGCATTCCAGAGGTAGGTAGCGGGAGGGAAATCATCCATGAATGACAATGCCATGAACACTTCGCGTAATTCGGCTTCTGTATGATTTTTCAGAAGGTGCTTAGCCGCAGCACGGCACCGCCATCGCTCTAAGAAAGCCATTTTAGGGTCAGAGAGATCTTGCTCTATCTCCGCAAAACATAGTAAAAAATGCTGCCTCATTCCTTCTAACCACTGCTCACGCGTAATCTCCCCTGCATCATACAGAGTAAATAATCGGTTAGGCGATAGCAGGTGACTCGAATTCATGTAAGCCTAACTTTTCACATGTCAGCAAAGTGTCAACTGGCAAAGTAATGCTAAGCCCTCTAAAGGATAGGCTTTTCTAAAAATGAAATGGCAACGGCTTTTGGGTTCGCTCCAGTAACTAGACTTAACGGTAGGTTTTTTCTCGATATGAATTTTTGTTAATTACGCGTACTCTGTTTCTTTCCCTGATACCCTCTAAGCGAGCTTGCTCGGCTCTCTGGGCATAGGTTGTTGAGGAGGTATTGTAATTACTTGCCGGGCGACCTTGTTCTTTAGCAATTCTGTCAAGGTGACGCTGCTTCGCTTTTTGCATGTTAGCAAGTCCACGACGATTCATTTCAGCCTTATCCAAGGTGCAAGATGAAATTATGAGAGGTAGAGTGAACGCTAGACATAGATGTGATACTTTCATAGGTGTATAATATGAAAAATTTTACAAAGACTAGTCAATTACAATCTCAGAGCAACGGCGTCAGCCTAATATGTTAGAACTTGTCTCTCTTGACAATGAAACTGGTTTCTTTTCTGAAGTATGTTGGGCTTGGTAGGTCACAATGATCATGTTTAGCTCTATGTTCACCGCTATTGTTTACTTCTTAGCACCAGTGCCGCTCTTAGGTTTGTCGGTAGAGATGACTCCCTCAAACATATCTTCCCACACGAGCTCAAAGGAAATCAAGCCTGCTGGGACTTCGCCTATTCCCTTTGCGTTTACGGTATATGCCGCGCTCTGTATGCCGATTAGTTTTCCATCTTTTAGAATAGCTCCACCGCTTGAGCCTACACGATAGTATCCTTTAGCAAGATACTGAACGCCACTCGATGTTTTCGCTACGCCTACTACTTCCATCGGGTTGATGAGGAACAATGGGTTGCCTGCCTCATGCGGGAAACTGTAGTGGCACAGATGCAGAGTATCTCCAATTTTTAGCGATGGTTTTTTCTTGGAAAAGAACTCCATCTTGGGAAATGGTTTATCATCGACAGCCTCTATCTTAAACACCGCGAGATCCCCACCTGCTATAAATCTAGAGCTACTTTGCTTATTCTGCTTATCCTTCTTTTCCTGCATCAGCAACTCCGCTTTGTAATAGTGCTCCAGAAATTCTTGATTTTCCCTGTCGTTAAATACCACTTTGTGCTTGTGGACTGCACCACTAGGCAAGTTCTTACCAGTCCCTCGGAAGCTTACTCGAAACGCATTAGTGAATGCCTTATCGTCACCAATCCAAGCCACATGTCCCACGGAGAGCACATGCCCAGCTTCTGAAATAAGCACCCCTTGTCCTCTACTCTGAGTATTCTTGCCACTAGCCTCTACCACTACAAAAGGCTTTGGTTCAGCACGGACTAGTTTCTCTATTAAACCTAGCTTCTCCTGACCATATCCTTGCTGAAAAGAGAGAGCTAATAGCAGCATACTAAGTCTTTTAAAATGTTTCATGATCATGATTCTAATTTCATGCTGCGTTTGTGCAAACTGTTTCTTACTCTAATCTCTAAAACAAATACTGGATCACAAATATATTGCTTAGAAGATAGCCTCTGGGGCTAGGAGGAGATAAAGGACAGCTCAAAAGTAGGACTCACTCACTCGGAGTGATTGGTAACCCCTCCCAACCGTTGATAAATCAATTTTTTGCATTATGTGTATCTGACAGAGAGCTTGCTAAGTGGACCTTGTTAGTAGCGCAGAGAATGAGGTAAGCCCTGCTCGCTGCTAGAACAGCATAACCGCCCTCAGTAACCGTTTTTTAGATTTTAGATTTAATACCATTTTCACAACTATTCAAATGACTTACTTCTCTCGAAAAAGAAAGTTACCTATTTTTAAAATCTCAATCGTATCCAGTTCGCCAATAGCCTTTTTATTTGTAGCGGTAAACGATACAGAAATGTGCTGAAGGGTAGCCACTTCAAATTTGATAGAGCTTCTTCAAGATAAAATAGAGAAACTTTCTGTCCGCTAATGCCACCTTCTGCGTAGGTCACGAGGACTTCTGGTTCAAATACAAATTCATACTGACGCAGTGCTCTCAACCAAAAATCATAGTCCATTCTGATCTTACGTTGCTCTGAAAATCCTCCTACTTTTTTAAAGACTTTTCTCCTAACAAATGATGCTTGGTGAGAGATTTTTGCCTTTCTATAAAGTGGGGCAGAGTTTTCAATCGGTCTTTTAGGAATCGTGCTATTTTGATGTTTAGCATATGCGGTTACTATGTTGACGCTGTCATCCATAAAATGCCTCGCACAGGTAGCAACGGAGTCTTTCTGAGCGAACATATCTGCTGAGTTAAGAAAATTTATGATTTCACCATTACTTGCTGCTAGACCTTTATTGAAGGCATCACTAATTCCGTTATCTTTTGCGCTGATCCAATATGCTATTCGATCCTCATATTTTTCCAACAAATCGACTGTTCCATCGTCACTACCACCATCTATGATAACATATTCAATGTTATGGTAGTTTTGTTTTAATACACTCAAAATAGTCGCCTCCAGATTATTGACATCATTATAAACTATAGTGATCACAGATACCAGAGGGCCTGCTAAAGATATACCTTCTGCGGGCGAAAGAATGATCGACATAACTGGATAGTGCCCGATGAGCATCAGCCAGACAAGAACGAAAGTGAGAACTGATGTAAAGCAGAGCACTTCCTCCATTATGACTATAGTCTTGAGAAGATTCTATTTTTTCTCATTTGCTTAATGATGTGTGGCGTGCAGATACTCTGTTCATATCACTGATACTGTTATTGCTTTAAGCTTGGTTCAACATCTAAATGAGATTTAAAAAAGTTACCAATTTGTAGTTAGGGACTATACACTAGGGAGAAGAGCTAAACATTGTTCTCTATATTCTATGCTCTGTGCCGCCCTGAGTTGCTTT
>CAKZNV010000042.1 GCA_937132085.1 uncultured Rubritalea sp.
GCCTCTTCAAGTTTGTTCTTTAACAGTGTGCAACCTGCTAAGAATTCATGAGCCCCGTTGCCATGACTGTCATTCCCTGCTATGAGGATGATCTTTCGTTTTTCAGCTCCTGACACGAAGAGTGTGAATGCTAGAAGCATGTGCAGTGCTAGTATGAATGTATTTTTTTTCATTTGAATTAGTCTAGTTGAACTTAGAATACCCTTATTTGGTCAATTTTGAAGCGGGAATTTATCTTAAAAACTTGACTAATACGGTCACATTGTGTGGTGAAGTGTTTTAACTGTTTGATGGTATTGATGAATAAATCTCTTTATTAATATAGAGTTTTGGGTAAGTTGATGTATGAGATTAAGTTCATTTTTTGATGATTTAGTTCCAGGTCAAGTATCTTGTTTTCTCATGGATACTCTACCAGATATCATCATGTTTGTTAAAAATAGGTCAGGGGTTTACCAGCATGTGAACAGAGCGTTCACCGAAACATTACAACGTGACTATGTTGATATTGTTGGCAAAACAGATAGAGACATTTATACTCCTGAATACGCTTCAGTATACATAAGCGATGACAAATCTGTTTGTGACTTTAACAAGCCTATCATGGAAAAAGCTGAATTGGTGACGTATCGCCCAGGAGTAGTAAGGTGGTATATCACCAATAAAATTCCTCTATATAACGTAACTGGGAAGGTGGTTGGAATAGCTGGAGTTTCTCGCTTATCAACCACTCATACACATCTAACCAATAGTTCAATGGGCTCAGTGAGTATGGTAGTTCAACACATCTATGACCATACTGATCAATTACTTTCAGTGGAGCAGCTAAGTTCTCTCTGTGGTATTTCAGTGAGTAGTCTACAGCGCCATAGTCGTAAATTTTTCCAGTGCAGTATCGGGGCTCTAATCACTCAAATTAAGATATCTACGGCTTGTAAGTTACTCGCTGATTACACTTTGTCAGTCGCCAATGTTGGTGAAAAAATTGGCTATCCTGATCCCGTGGTATTTAGCCGATTCTTTAAGCGAAATATGAGAATGTCTCCCTTTATCTATAGAAAATCGCTAAAAAATATACCTAGATTGAAGTAGTTCAATCTAGCATCACTTATACGAATAAACTTCTAGCTAGTTGGTTTATGTGGCTCAAAGGTGGTGGTTTGCAGGAAGGCTTGAGCTTTGGTGGCTTTTTCGGCCGATTTTTGCAGAGTTTCCTGCATCTTTTTGTCCTTCTTTTTACCTGTTTTTTTGTGAGTGGAGGATCCATCTGCATTGATGGTGTAGGCATTGGAGTTGTCTGTGAATGCTAGGTTGAGGATTTCTAACAAACGCTTTTTGGCTGAGACATCTTTGACAGGGATGAGTAGCTCTACGCGTTTCTCTAGGTTTCGCGTCATCCAATCGGCTGAAGAAATGTAAACATCTTGGTCGCCGCCTTGGTAGAAGTAGATGATGCGAGCGTGCTCAAGGTAGCGATCGATGACAGAGACTACTTCTATGTTTTCCGAGAGCTTAGAGTCATTTGTTTTCAGACAGCAGATGCCACGGATGTTGAGTTTTACTTCCACTCCAGCCTGTGAGGCTTTGTAGAGAGCGTCGATAATGTCTTTGTCTTGAATAGAGTTTACCTTGGCGATGATCTGGGATGTTTCACCTTGTTTAGCACGCTTGGTTTCACTGCGGATCTTATCTAACAGATACTTTTTCATCTGTAGTGGGGCAGGGATGAGCGTTTTCATCTGTGGGAGCTTGGATCTACCTGTGACGGCATTAAAGAATGCTGAGGCGTCACTGCCGTAGCTAGATCTGGAGGTGAGGTAGGAGGCGTCGGTGTAGAGCTTGGCAGTGGATTCGTTGTAGTTACCAGTGCCGAGGTGCATGTAGCGCTTTAGATTGCCATTTTCATTTCTGATAATGAGGAGGATTTTAGCGTGAGTCTTGAGATTTTTCACTCCATAGACGATCTGGACACCAGCTCGCTGCAGTTCATCAGCTCGGCGCAGGTTTCTGGCTTCGTCGAATCTAGCTTTGAGCTCTACGAGGACGGTGACTTGCTTGCCATTCTCTGCGGCCTTGATGAGTGCGTCGATGACTCGTGAGTTTTTAGCAGTGCGGTAGAGCACTTGCTTGATCGCTAGAGTGTGTGGATCTGAAGCGGCTTCCTCGATGAGACGGATGACTGGCTTGAAGCTTTCGTAGGGGTGATAGAGGAGGACGTCTTTCTCGCTTAGCGTCTCGAACATGGACTGATCCGCTGGGAATGAAGTGCTCGGTTGCGGCTTCCACTCTGGATCACGGAGATCATCGTAGCCCTGCATGAAGGCGAGTTGCATGTAGTCTGTTAGATTGAGTGGGCCGTTGATCTTATAGATAGAGTTAGGAGAGGTTTCTAGTATGGAGCTGACAGTTTCCAGTAACTCGTCAGGCATACTACTAGGGATTTCTAGTCTGATGGTGTTACTATATCTTCTCTCGATGAGTATCTCTTCCATCTCACCAGCTAGATCATGAGCATCTTCGTCATGTAGAGTGATGTCACCATTTCTGGTAATACGGAAGTGGCTGATATCGCTGAGAGTTTCTTCTGGGAAAATGGATTGGATGTTTTCAGCGATGATGTCTTCGATTCTAACAATTGTCTGAGTTTTCTTTTCGTGGAGATGATAGAAGCGATCTAAGACATCTGGGATAGGTATGAAAATGGTGCGGTTGTTCTCATCTCCATCACGGAGTGAGGCAGCGATGATGAGGTTGAGTGACGGTAGTGCGGGAACTGGCTCATCTGTGATGAATCCTAATGGAGTGAGCAGGGGAAGGATGGAGTCTTGGAAGCGCTTGGAGAGTTCAGACTTTTGGCTGTTAGAGAGGTCTGCATAGTTTGAGAAATGGATATCTTTCTTAGCTAAGGCAGGTTTTAAGCTGTCATTGAAGAGCTGATAACTGTCTGCATACATAACTTCCACCCTAGAGCGAATTGCGTCTAGCTGCTGCTGAGCGGTGAGTCCTGAGACATCTTGTTTGGTAGAGCCAGAGTTGTTTAAGTCGGTTAGGCCGCCGACCCTGACTTGGAAAAATTCATCTAAATTTGAAGTGGTGATAGCGAGAAATTTGAGACGTTCTAACAATGGCAGATCATCACGTAGTGCTTGGTGGAGCACACGTTGATTGAATTCTAACCAGGATAGTTCTCTGTTGATGTATTTCATGATGTTGTGTCTATCTGTCTTCGTGAAGGGTGATGTCTAGGCCGAAAATATTTTGGAACATGTTGCCTTTATTTTTCATGGCGATGCGCTCGACTGAGACGTCGTTGACACCTTTGAAGTAGAGGTGAAGGCGCTTGTCAGAGACTTTGGCTGTGAATTCCTGGATCCGATTACTGTGTGTTCTGTCTAGTGCGTCAGCAATGCGGAGTAGGCTAGATAGCTTTGCTACGCTCATCTGCTGTTGGTTATCGAGTTCACAATAAGTAGAATGACTAGCCTTAGGTGGGGAGTTTCTGTGGTAGCGGGTGATCAGCGCTACTATCTTGATGTCTGTCTGTGATAGTCCGAAGATGTCGCTATGTAGCACGAGGTATTTAGAGTGCTTGTGATGCGCTACTGCTGAGATGAAATTCCCGGACTCATGAAGTAAGCCTGCGCATTCTAACAGAAGTCTGCTTTGGGTATCGAGAGAATGGATTTCTGTTAGAGTATCGAATAGTTCTAAGCTGATACGAGTGACTTGTTTAGCGTGCTTCTTATTGACTCGGAATTTCTTAGCAAGCGACCAAGCTGAAGCGATGACTTCTTTCTGGAATGCCGCTGATGTTAGTTGTGAAATTGAGAGGTCTTGGAGCAGTCCTTTCTCGTAGTTACTCTTTGGAATGTATGTCTGTTCGATTTCGAGAGCCTTTGCGAGGCTTTGGTTGAGCACCAGAGTTGGTAGTAAAACTTCTGCTAGGTGGTAGGTGAGATCGTATTTAGAGACGATCTCATCTAGTGACATTTTAGCGAGGTCTTGAGTGAAGGATTCTAGTGACTCTAAACTGTATTTTCCTTCTGATGTGTGCTCGATATATTGGCTGATTCGCTGGATTTCGAAGCCGATGAAGATAGCTGCTTCTACATTTGCTGCGCCGTAGTCTTCCACGATAGCATCAAGCTGGCCATGGATTTGCTCGTTCATGAGCTTGTAGGATTCGATCGGGTCATCGATGCTTTTACGGACGGAAGCGGCGACTCTGTATGAGCCGATTCTGTAGCTATTGTAGGAATCAATTTTACCTTCTTTGAAGAGAATCACACGAGTGTAGCCAGGTCCTGCATGGACGACGAGAGTGTTCTGCTTTTGCATGTTCGCAGAGTCCTTGAGACGTCGTCTGGTCTTCATGTAGATGAGACGGGTCATTTCTCCATCATCGAGGACTTCTAGGTTGATGTCACAGCCGATCTGTAGACGGTTGACGAAGATGTCTTTATTCGATGCTTCGGCGACAATATTAGTAGCAACGATGCGGACACTGGTGTGACTGAGAGACATTCCTACCTCGGTGAGGACGGCGCCATAGCCAGAGATGATACTCACACAGCTTTCTATCGTTGAGCGGGTGATTTGGCCGTCGTTGAATATATCGTGACCGATAGAGACAGATTTCTCTAAATAATCGACTATTTCACCATCGGCAGTAGTGATGAGAAATGAAATGGAGCAGGCTCCGATGTGAATAGAAGCTTTGAGATTAAGAGGTGTTATTTGAAGATCCATTACACCTATATTATTGGCCAGATTTTTGAGAAAACAATAAAAGAAATGTTACAATGCTGGAACATAAAAAAATCCTAAGCATCATGTGACACTTAGGATAAAATATGCGGAATATATTGGTGAAATTACATTCCTGGGATCTTCATTCCGCCAGTAAGCTTAGACATTTCAGATTCAGCCATTTGCTTACCTTTAGCGATTGCTTCTTGGACGCCGCTGAGCACGAGGTCTTGTAGGAATTCTGCGTCTTCTGGATCGATCACTGCTGGGTCTATCTTGATAGACTGGACTTCGCCAGAGCCTGTAGCGACTACTGTGACCTTGCCGCCACCGACAGAAGCTTCGACTGTTTGATCAGCGAGTTCTTCTTGTGCTTTTGCCATCCCAGCTTGCATTTGCTGAGCCTGTTTCATGAGTTTGTTGATATCCATAATGTTGTTTTGTTAGAGTGTTATTGTATTCTGCTAGCTTGAAATGTTTCCATTGCTTGTTTGATCAATGGGTCGTTGTTGAAGTCGTCTTCTGGCTTGATGACAACTGGCTCTTCTACTTTAGGTTCTTCAGCTTTTGGTGCAACTTTCTTCGCTTGTGCTGGAGCTGCGTTCATTGCTGTCGGCGGAGTAGGTGCTTCTGATTCTTCAGGTGCGGACTCGATAAATTTATCAAATCCGGCTGTGATGTCGTCTGCCTTGCTGGTGACAACTGGCTCTGAGGCTAGGATGTCGTCGGCATCAAGTGTGATTACCGGCTCAGGAATAGTTTCTGGGGTCGGAGTAGGCTCAGGTTCAGAAGTTACTTCTACGACTGGCTCAGGTTGAGGAGGCTCTGGTGTTTTGATAAGCTCAGGCTCTGGTTCTTTTACTGGCTCAGGTGTTGAGATTGCTTCTGGTTGCGCAGCCTCTTTAGTCACGGCGGCCTCTTCCTGTTGGGTCGGAGTCGGCGTAGTGGTTTTTGCCTCTGGCTGAGGAATAGTTTCTAACTGGCCTGCTCCAGCGAGAGCGGTGATGACGTCGCTGATGCGGATGTCGTTGAGTGATTGGACAGACTTGATGACGCCGATTTCCATGTGGAGGCGTTTGTTAGATGCCCACTTCATGTTGGCTTCCGTCTGGGCGAAAATTTCTACGAGGTTGAGCAAGCGATCCGTCTGGAGTGTCTTGTTGGCCTCCATGAGCTCGTTCCAGAGTTTCTCAGGAATTCCGTCGCTGTCTGCCTTGTTATTTACTTTGGCGACGAGTAGCGCTCTGAAGCAACCAATGACGTCGTTAAGTAGCTGGCCTAGGTCTTTGCCTGAGTCTGCTTGCTCATGCAGTAGCTCTAGGGCAGCGGTGGTGTCTTTGGTTAAAATGCTCTTAGTGAGGAATGCGATAGTTTCACGTGAAGTGAAGCCGAATACGTCGAGGACGTTGTGCTCAGTGATATGGTCGCCACAGAATGCGACGAGCTGATCGAGCATGGACTGGGCATCACGCATACCACCATCCGCACCTTTAGCGATAGACCAGGCTGCTGCTTCGTCTAGTTTTACACCTTCGTTTTCTGCGATGTAGGTGAGGTGGTCTGCGATAGTTTTAGTATCGATAGGGCGGAGGTCAAATCTCTGACAACGAGAGATGATCGTAGGTAGAATCTTGTGCGGTTCAGTAGTGGCAAAGATGAACTTTACGTGTGCTGGTGGTTCTTCGAGAGTCTTGAGCAGGGCGTTGAATGCCGCATTGGAAAGCATGTGCACCTCATCAATGTAGATGATTTTAAATCTACAAACTGATGGGGCAAAGCGGACGTTTTCACGGAGGTCACGGACTTGTTCTACGCCGTTGTTAGAAGCTCCATCGATTTCTAATACATCGAGTGATCGGCCTTCTGCGATTTCTTGGCAGATGCTGTCTTCAGGATCGAAATCTATGCTTGGGCCATTGGGGCAGTTGAGTGCCTTAGCCATGATACGAGCGGTGGATGTCTTACCGGTGCCACGAGGGCCTACGAAAAGGTAGGCATGCGCTAGGCGGTCTTGATCGATCGCATTTCTCAGTGTCGTGATGACGTGGTCTTGACCAAGAACATCATTGAATGTCTTGGGGCGATATTTTCTAGCGAATACTTGATAGCTCACAACGGGAGAATGAACCCTAGCTGGAATTCTTCAACTAAAAATGGGTTTAATTCTGCGCTTTTTATTCAGCTGAAGATGTCGACTGCTGCGCCTTCTTGATTCCTAGTTTCTTCTCAAAATCTAGATTTGGAGCAAGGCCTTGGCGGAGAGCTTCGTTATAGACAGTCTTGGCTGCTTTTTTATCTCCTAGAAGATAGTGAACGTAGGAAAGGTTGAACTGAGCAGTTGCGTCTTCTGGATTGATACGAACTGCTTTTTCGAGATAGTCTTTGGCCTTTTCGTTGTTGCCTTGGCTGCTGGTTACGTTTCCTAGGTAGATGTAAGCTTTTGCGTAGTCTGGGCGTAGGTGGACTGCTGTTTCTAGTGATTTTCTAGCGAGTTCAGGTTTGCCGTTTTTGAATCTACAGACACCGAGCATGAAGTGAGTGTATGGGCTGTTTTCCTTGAGCTGTGAGGCGCTCTCGAAGATTTCTTCAGCTTCATCGTAGCGGTTCAGCTTGAGGCGGACGACTCCTCTGTTGATAAAGAATGGGAAGTGGTAGCCGTGAGTATCATAGGCGTTGTCATAGATTTCCATGGCGGTGACGAGGCTGCCTTTGTCGATACAGAGGTGAGCAAGTGACTCAATGGCGTCGACTTGGAACTGAGCTTTTGAGAGAGCGAGTTGGCGCTCAGATTCTGTGCGAGGTCCAGAGTTAGGTAAGCGGAACTTGTCAGTGTCTGCCTTTGTCTTGAGGTAGCTAGACTCTTTATCAGTGAGAGTGATCTTTTTATCTACGAGGTTAGCGATGGCATTTCCGATAGGGGAGCCTTGGATGCCAGACTTCTTATACTCTTCTAGGAGTAATTTTTCTGCCTGCTTTTTACGCTCAAGCTGAGTGGCGAAATCTTGGAGTATCTTTTTCAAAGCCTTGGCTTCTTCGGTAACGAGTGGGTTTGAGGAAGGTGACTTGATAGCTAGCTCTAGCTGCGCCTTGGTGGTTTTAATATTGTCTTCGAGTGAGCCGATTCGTTTACTGTAGTCAGTATTTTGATTCTGGAGCTTAATGATCTTGCTTTTGGCAACTGCTAGCTTGTTCTGAGCGACGAGGATCTGATCTTGTGCAGCATTTTTATCAGTTCTGAGTTGTTTGATCATCTGCTGAGCTTCACGTAGTTCTTGTCCGAGGCGTAGGGCTTCTTTGATGGTGCGTTTGGCTCTATCAGCATCGCTGAGGTTGAGCAGCTCAGAGAGTTTGTCTCGTTCTAGAGTAACGGATGCAAGGTTTTCAGTGAGTTCTTTGTTGATGGCCTCAGAGTCAGCTAGTCTAGTTTTCATCGCTAGATTATCTGTGTTTAGCTGGGCGACTTGGTTGTTGAGAGCGGTGATCTGAGCTTGCTGCGCTTTGATTTGGTTACGCAGAGATTTGACGACCTTGTGGCTAGCATTGGTAGAAATTTCTAGCTGGTGAGATTTAGCTTTAAGAGATGCATTGGCTAAGTTGAGATCGTTGAGAACCTTGTCTCTATCAATTTGCAGCTCTTTATATTGTTTGAGGTGGGTGTGATGAATACCAACGATGTTTTTGAGTTCGGCTTCAAATTGTTTTCTTTCTCTAGCTAGTCTCTCCACATCTTTTTGCAGAGGTGCTGCTGCTAGTTTAGCGCGCTTCTCATTGAGTTCGTTTAAAAGTTTGAGGAGCTTGGTTTGGTCAGCCTTGCTACGTTTCTCGTAGTTGGAGAGTTCGCTAGTTAGTTTATTGATCTGACCGTTGAGCAGCTTGGTTTGTGAGCTGTCATTTCCTAGTAGTCCTTGCTGAGATTTTCTGAGATTTTCTTCCAGCTTGGCGATACGGCGGCGCATGGCTTCGGATTCGACTTTGTGTTTGTTACGTTCCTTATAGAGAAGTGTTTTGTATTGGCTGGCAGTGCTACTGAGCTCACTGATGCGCTTTCTTTCCGCTGAAGTTACGCCATTAGTTTCAGTTAGAGTTGGGCTCTTGATGCCGTTTTCTGAGGTGTTCTCGGCGATGTAGGCTTTGAGCTTCTTTTGTTTGTCTCCGTGTTGCTTTTCAGCGAGGGGTTGGAGACGTTCTATGTTTTCTTGCGTCGTTCTGATGCGCATTTTGACTAGCTTAGGCTTCCATGTAGGGAAGTTGTTAGCGAGTGTCTCATAGTATCTCTTAGCTTGATGATACTTGTTCCAGGCGTTTTTGAATAGCTTGGCTTTCTCTAGTTTCTCAGCTTCATTGATCGCATAGTAGCCTGAGAGAAAGATGGATCCAGGGCGGATAACCTTTTTCTTCTGAGCAGGGGCGTCTTGAGCAGCCACCTGAGCAAGGCCAAATCCTGTAAGACTGCTGAATGTGGTGCTGAATGTGAAAAGAGCTAGAAGATGTAAGTTTCTCATCGGAGATATTGAATATTCTATAAATTACTAAGAGTGAAGCATAAACTTCTCGGATTCTTTACAATCCTTTACAATCCTTTACATGTAGTCGAACTGTGAATTTTTAATACAGAATGAACAGAATGAATAGAATGTTTCAGAATGAACAAAATTACTTGTGAAGGTTGTTTCTGGAGTTGGCCGCATTAGGTGATCCTAGTTCAGTTCTTTGCAGTATTGTAGATATTGACCCCTAGAGGTGTGGAAATGAAAACGCTCTGAACATGAACTGTCCAGAGCGTTGAAAGTTTTAGAATAAGATGATGATTTATCCTTTTAGCTCGCTGCTGTGCTTGAGTCTTCTAGAAGCTGTAGCGTAGAGATCTTTATAACGTAGTCTTGCGTAGTTGTAGATGATCTGGTGCTCATCGCCAGCTGACTGCATCACAGCTTCAGCGTAGGCGTTAGGCTTGTAGTTCTTTTCTAGTAGCTCAGTGCCTACGATTCCGTAGATACGTTCTTCTAGAGTAGCGTGGAGCTTCTCCTGATTCTCAGGCAATGTGCTGATAGGTGTTGAAGGTGTGATTGCCTTTGGTTGTGGTATAGAAAGTTTTTCAGCCATTGTTTTATTTTGGGTTAGAATTAATTTATGCCAGATTTTGTCTGACTCTACATTATAGAAACTAGATAGTGAGATCAAGCACTATCTAGATGCTTAATGAAGTCGAATTACTTATTTAACTGTTGGATTGATCTCAGCTTCTAAGTTTGCGTCTAGTAGTTCACGACGAAGGTCAGTCTTACGGATCTTACTGAACATGTAGACGATAGGTGACGCTACGAAGATAGATGAGTAAGTTCCGACCACAACTCCGATCATGATAGTGAGTGAGAATTCCTTCAGAGATGATCCACCGTAGATGTAGAGCACGAGGACTGCTACGAAGGTGGTCACGGATGTAAGGATCGTTCTTGAAAGCGTGGCGCTGATCGCTGCGTTCATGACGTCCTTGATTTCTCCTCGCTGAGTCTTGAGGCTCTCACGGATACGGTCGAATACTACGATGGTATCGTTAATAGAGTAGCCGATGATGGTCAAGAATGCCGAGATGTGGATCAAGGATAGCTCTTGGTCGAAGAACATGAGCATACCGAGAACGATGAGAATATCGTGAAGTAGGGCGAAGAATGCTCCTACTGCGAATGAGAACTCAAATCGGATCGTGATGTAGATGAGGACACAGAATAGGCCGAGGGCGAGTGCCCAGATTGCTTTCTTGAGGAATTCATCACCGAGAGCGGCGCTGACTTTTTCTTCAGCAGGTTGCTCTGTGAAGTTGAATGTTTCCTTCATTGTTTTAACGATGAGGTCTTTGTCAGATGTTCCGTCATGCTCTTTGTCACCACACTTGATCTTAATAAAGCGTCCACCTGAGAGGCCTAGGTCAGAAGTTCCTTCGATCTGGCTAGAGTGAGATTGCTTAAGATCTAGGTTCTTAAGGGCTGCTTCTACATCTGGCTGAGTGATAGGGCTGTCTTGAGCGATGCTGTAACGGAGGATGTTACCACCAGTGAAGTCTACTCCGAGGTTTTGCTTTCCTTTGATGCCTATCATAGCGAGTCCGCTGATGATGAGGATAGTGGAGAGTAAACCAGCGATCTTACGCTTGCTGAGGAAGTCAAATGAACGTTGTGGGATGAGGTTCATGAACTTGATGTTCTTAAGGAGACCTGTATCTGCGCTCCACCAGAAGAGAACTCTAGTGCAGAGGAGTGCGGCAAGAAGTGTGCCTAGGATACCTATGGTCAAGGTAACTGCGAATCCGCGGATAGAACCAGCAGCTTGCCAGAATAGGATCATCGCTGTGATGAGTGTGGTGATGTTGGCATCGAAGATCGCTGCGAATGCTTTATCATAAGCTGCTGCGATAGCTGCTTTGACAGACTTGCCGAGAGCTAGTTCTTCTCTCATGCGCTCGTAGATGAGCACGTTAGCATCGACCGCTACACCGATGGTGAGGATGATACCAGCGATACCCGGTAGAGTGAATGCTGCGCCGAATGCTGCCATAGCTCCGAAGAGGATGAGGATGTTAAGAACAAGGCCGATGAGGGCGATGATACCAGCGAAACGGTAGTAAAGTAGAACGAAGATCAGTGTGAGAGCAAGACCAGCGATACCAGCACTGATACCTTGGTTTACTGTCGCTTCACCGAGTGTTGCTGAAACTGATTGTTTCTTGATGACTTCGATGTCGTTTTCAAGAGGGTTGAGTAGAGCTTCAGCGAGAACTTGTGATTCTTTAGCGTTTTCTTGTCCTGAAATTTGGAAATCTCTACCTAGAGTGTTTGCTCTCAATGTAGCTGCGCTTACAACTTTTCCATCTAGAACAGAGATAATATAATCGCCCTGTTTCATAGAACCAGTGAAGTCGATCATCTTGCTGCCACCTTCGCTTGTGAGTCTGATGTTTACTTGACCTGGGTTTACTGTGTCTGCAAACGCAGTTTCAACGTATGCACCAGTTAGGGCTGCTTTACGTCTGATGAGGTAGTAAGCTATTGCTTCTTCTTTCTTTGTTTCTTTGTTGAATTCATATTCAGCAACTGCTTTGTAGCCTGGTTCAATCTCATCACCGTCGAAAACTTGCTTAGCAAGAGCTGAGTTAGCTCCGTTCGGGTGGCATGAGTGGAATGTGAGTTTAGCAGCGGTAGTTAGCTTATCGATGATTTCTTTGGCTCTAGTAGGGTCGATCTTTGGGATCTGAATTTCGATACGATTTTTACCAACGATGTTGATCTCAGCATTGAGGTTACCATAGACATCGATACGTTCTTGCAGGCGATCACGAGCAACAGCTAGAGCTCGTGCATCTAGTGGGATTTTATTTCCATTTTCGTCTTCGTTTTCTTGCACCTGCATGGTGACAGCTGTTCCTCCTACGAGGTCGATGCCGCCACTTAGGTTAGAAGCTCCGATGAAGGTCATTTTCTCACCAGTTTCGTCCTTTTTACCATCCTTGTATTTATCTCCAGATAATACTGCGCTGATGCCAGATGGTGGGATGATTGCTAGGAATGAGCAGATAGCGATGGCAACGATGATGACTGTGCCGATGTTACGCTTACGCTTAAGCTTCTCAGTAGCCATATACCAGAAAAGTAGTAGCAGGATAGATACGCCGATCGCTAGGACGAGTGGGCCAGATCCAGAAGTTTTAGCGGCTGCTTCTGTGCTAGCTGCGAGGATGAGTGAAAGTGTTGTCATGAATTGTTATTTTTATATCGTTCCAGTGGGATGCGGGTGACACATCCCTTCACGGCAATAAGGGATCTATTGCAATGAACTGGATGTTCATAACGTGATTTCAGCCTACGTCAATCGCTAGTTGCTCAAATGGCGATATTTTCACGACTTTTGTAAGATTCCAGCTCAGAAAGTGAGTCTAGTGGGCATAAAAAAACCATCTTGCAGAACAAGATGGTTTTTGAAAAGTTGCTTAATGTTGAAATTAAGCAATATGGCGAAGCTGCCTGATCGTCGGGATTAACCGAGTGATGGCTTCTTCGCACGGCGGACTTGGCCACCGAAACGCTTTTGGAACTTGTCGATACGACCCTCTGTATCCACGAAGGTAGATTTACCTGTGAAGAATGGGTGTGAATCTGCTGTTACACCTGCTGAGATGACAAAGTAGTCAACGCCATCGACGTTTTCTGTTTTGTCAGACTTCGCAGTAGAGCGTGTAAAGTAGCGCTTACCTGTAGTCATATCCTGGAAGATGACTGGGTGGTAGTCTGGGTGAATTTCTGATTTCATGTTGATGATTGTTAAGTTAACCACGTTTCCAACGCGGTGGACGGGAAAGATGCAAGGAATGGAGGGGATGTCAAGTGTGCAGTTTGGATTTTTTTAGTGAGAGCTAGTCTCTGGTGGCTTTTTTATACAGAATTAACAAAATTTCTCAGAATGGTGCAGAATTTTTGTGCAAGATGGATTTTTTGATCACAGTTTTTTGGGTGGTGTAGGTTGCTTGGTTGTCGCTTGCGGCGCTTACCACGAATCTTTACGGATTAGCGTGAATGCTGGACTATGGAGCTTGGGTTGATGGATTTTTGAACCATCACCGTGGTGGCGGGACTAGCGTTGCTAGCGGGAGTGACGGAAAAGCATGGAACTAGCATGATGGGATTTTGCTTTCACCCTATCCCTTTTCATTTTCAGCTTCCATTCTATCTCGGATCTGGAAGTTTAGGTAGTCTAGTTCTTTATTGGATTTTGTAGTGTTGAGGGTTTTGGCGCAGTAGCCTAGGAGCCCGATGAGGAAGAGGAGTAGGCCTAGTAGGATGATTCCCGCGAATATGAAGATGCCTAGCCCTCCACTACCCCTCATGAAGGCTCCTTCTGTGATGGTGATTAGTATGATGGGGATTGATGAGGTGATGGAGCCCCAAAGTAATAACTTGGATGGCCAAGTTTGGGTGTTTCTGTGAGCAATGAGCGCTGAGTAGAGAAAGCCAATGCAAATAGCGATGATGGTGAGTTTTTCCATGGAGGTATTTAAGGTTGAGATTGGTTGAGTGCGTTGAGTTTCTTGGTGAGTTGGATCTTCTCGTATCCTAGCTCATCTTGTTGTCGGTAGATTTTTTTGCTGGTGCACATGAAGCCGACGAGTCCGATGATAAATGTGATCGGTGATATGTGAAATAATGTCTCTATAATCGAGTCTAGGGCGCTTGGCTCGGTGAAACCTGGGCCTCTACTGCTGAACATTGTGTAGAGTGAAAACATAGTATAGGCGATGATGAGAAATATGATGCAAATGGAGGCGAGCATTGTGATAGTAGCCCAGTTCCGCTGTGCTCTGAAGGCGAGCACGGTAGCAAATAGGAAGATCGCAGGGACCAGTAGGTAGATGAGAGAGATTATTATAAAGTTGGGTGCCATAGTATCGGTTAGTTAGTGAGTCTTAGTTGTAGCATTTCGTTGAGGTCTTCGAGTTGCTGGTTGCGTTTGCGGAGATTACCAATGCGGCAGCAGAATACTGCTAGAGAGATTGCGAATAGGAAGAGGCAGGCAATGAGGGTGATAGAGGAGTATTGCATGAACTCGACATAGAGTTTTGACAACTTCTGGTATTCGCTCATAGCGGTTGGGCTAGGCATTGCACCTGAGGTGGAGCTAGAGCTGTATGTGGTAAATGCAAGGTTTTGTAGCTGATAGACAGAGAATAAAAATCCACAGATACCGATGGTGGATAGAATGCTGAAGATGAGCATGCTGAGCGTGGAGCCACTGCGGTAGTTCTTAAATGCTGTCACAGCACCAATGATGAAGAGTAAGAATATCCCAAAAAAGGAAAGGTAAATGGCGTAGGTTTGGATGTCTGTGGTGTTCATGTTAGTGGGTTATTGGTGGGTGAGTTTTTCTTGCAGGGTTTGGTTGAGTTCTTCGAGTTGTTGGATGCGTTTGTTTAGATTGGAGTTGCGGCAACAAAAGACTGCGAAAAATAGACCGAAGAAAAATAGCCCTAAAAAATAGATCAGACTGAAGTCTAGTGACAGGACTGTATACTTTTCAGCGACTCTAACTATATCGGCCTGAAGTTGTTCACTGCCAAGTGTGCTAGTCATTCGTTGGATGTTAGTGTGTAGTTTATAGAGGCAAAATAGAGCTCCTGAGCTTCCTGTTAGAGCAATGAGGCTTGTGATTAATATCCCCAGAATAGAGCCGCTTCTATGGCTTTTGAATAGTATGTATGTTCCTACAACTAAATGAAGACTTACTATGAAACTGATTAGTTGTGGTAGGTAATTTTGAATTTGGTCGTAGTGCATCACTTAATCCTGTTCTAAAAATGATTGCTTAGAAAGCTGGGCGTATTTGCCATTTTTCTGGAGGAGTTCGTTGTGGGTGCCGTGCTCGATGACTTTGCCGTGGTCTAATACATAGATGCAGGCTGCGTTCTGGATGGTGGAAAGGCGGTGGGCGATGACGAACGAGGTGCGGTGCGACATGAGGTTGTCGAGTGCGTCTTGGATGAGTTTCTCTGTCTTAGAGTCTACGCTGGCGGTGGCTTCATCTAGGATGAGGATCGGCTGGTTCTTAAGAAGAGCTCTGGCAATGGAGAGGCGCTGCTTTTCTCCTCCGGAGAGTTTGACTCCGCGTTCGCCGACGTTGGTGTCTAGCCCTTCATCGAGTCTTTTGATGAATGGTGTGGCGTTGGCGGCTTCGAGTGCTGTCCAGAGTTCTTCGTCTGTGGCATCTCGTTTTCCTAGCACGAGGTTTTCACGGACGGTGCCATTAAAGAGGAATGCGTCTTGGGTGACGTAGGCGATGCTGGAGCGGAGTGATGTTTTGTTGATGGTGTTGAGCTCTATGCCATCGATGGTGATGGAGCCGCTATTGTATTCGTAGAATCTTGTTAGAAGGTTGACCAGTGTGCTTTTACCAGCGCCGGTGGTTCCTACTAGGGCGATGGTTTCGCCAGGTTTGGCGGTGAAGCTGATGTCTGAGAGAGTCGGGGTGTCAGGCTCATGGCTGAATGACATGTTAGAGAATGTGACTTCGCCTTTTGTTGGGTTAGGCATATCTACTCCGTCGTTGGCGTTGATTTCATCTGGTGTGTCTAGGATTTCAAACACACGCTCGGCAGCGGCTTTTGAGGAAAGAGCCATTTGATTGAGTCCGTGGAGTCTGCCGATAGGTTCATAGAGAGCCCATATAATAGTGAAGAAGACTATGTAGATCTCAGAGCCTACCGCTGGGTCTGTGATAATACGGTATCCGCCAACGCCAAGAACAAGTATGTAACCAAGGGAGTTTACAAAGCTCATAGAAGGGGAATAGAGTGCCCAGTATTTCATGACCTTGAGTGTGGCTTCGCGGACTTTGTTAGAGAGTGAATTAAAGCGTTTCTTTTCTTCGCCTTCAGCTGCGTAGGATTTGATTTGACGGATGCCTGAGATATTGTCACTGAGGATGGAGTTCATGTCGCCAGTGTAGCGTTTGACATCTTTATGCCTGTCTCTGGCGTTCTTAGTATAGATGACAGCGCCTATTGCTAGGAAAGGGATAGGTGTGAGGGCGGTGAGACCTAGGATAGGATCTTTCCAGATGAGGAATGCGGCAACACCGATGATTTGCAGAACTGCAATTAACCCTTGTTCTACGCCATCGATCAAAAGGCGCTCCATAGCGGGGACATCTTCAGCGACACGGGTCATGATATCTCCAGTGCGCTTGGTGTCGAACCATCTGAGAGGTAGTCGTTGGAGCTTAGTATAGAGTTCAGAGCGTAGGTCATAAATAGCTTTTTGCTCAAAGGTGTTGTTGATGAGGATACGTAAGCAGTTAAAGAGGTCTCTTCCGAAGAATGCGGCAAGTGCAATCAGTGTGTAAAAGAGTATGTCTGAGCTATTCTCTTCTTTATACTCTTCTGAATTTAGATCGGGAAGATCTTTTGAGAGCATTTCGATGACACGAGTTTTGTCATCAGCATTGCTCATCTCTATGTTTTCGACCTGATTAACGACCTTAGTAGCTTTTTCTGCTACCTGATGTTCACTGATTACATTTTTAAAAATCTGGCCTGACATTTCCGAAAACACAGGGAGCATGACGGTCATGAGTATGGCGCAAAGTATCTGTGCAGTAGCGAGTTTTGGGTAGCGTCCGTAGTAGGAGAAAATGCGTTTTATGGTCTTCATGATCGGGGGGAATGTGAGCACAGAAAATTGATTTGTAAAGAAATGGTAGAAATGAATGAATTTT
>CAKZNV010000043.1 GCA_937132085.1 uncultured Rubritalea sp.
TTCTATCGTAAAATATGTTAGCTAGTGATTCTTTCCGCACCAAAGGTGCAACCTATGCCAGCCTAGGGCAACGCCCTGACATTTATACATATCTGTGCTCTCACCATTCCGCTCGTCATGAGCGGTTTAGCTGAAGGCTAAATTTATATCAGCAACTATAAAGTTAAAATTTATTTTGCAAAGCGTTGATGGATGTAAATTTTCACGTTAAATAATTTTAATATATTTGATCGAAGCCTTGAAACATGGGCTTGCCAGCCCAAACCCGGCCAAACTGATACCAGTTTGATCCCATTATTCTTGGGGGATTGAACTGCTTTTTATTTTGCCGTCCGAAAAACTATTTTTTAACTCTGAATTAAGGAATATTAGTAACTTTCTGCAAACTGCTATAATGGCTAATCGGCTGGCTTTACCCCTCTCCTTTAATTGTGTGTAAAATGCTTTTAAATGAGGATTATATTTTATGGCAGAGATTGCTGCCATGTATAAAGCACTTCTTACTTCTCCTCTTCCGGCTCGTATTGAACGCTTGCCTTTTTTAGTCCCACTATCATTAACATAAGGAGCCACTCCGGCTAAGGCTGCTATCTTCCTTCTGCTAACTTCTCCCAGTTCTGGCAAGTGAATAATCAGTGCCTGGCTAGTTCTTGGACCTACTCCTACTGTTCGTTCTAAGAACTCTTTTTTAGCACTTAAATCTGGGTCAAAAGCGATTAATGTTTCAATTTTATCTTCAAACTTATCAACTCTTTTACTTAGGTTGGTAATTTGCTTTTTAATATCCTTCAAGATGAAGGGTTCATCATACTTATCTAATGAAATTTTGAGTATCGCACGCTCTTTAATTATTGCAGAAAGTTTACGTTTGTATTGTTTTAAAACATTCTGCTTTAACCATGTGAAATCTAGGGTCACAGGATTTCTATCTGCTGCATACTGCCTAATATAATTGGCATCTATTGGGTCTGTTTTCGCTGAAGAGCCAAAAGAATTGATGTAGCTTTTAATCCAAAGAGGATTGATTTGGCTTACTGGTATTTCTTTGAGCAAACACTGTTTAATTAACAGCTCAGAATAAGTTCCTGTAGATTCGCAGGTGACTCTAACAGTTAGCTTACTTGACCCGTGCTTCTTAAGCATTGTAGAGATGCCTCTGATTGTATTTGGATAACTAGAGGTCTTCCCCTCTTGACTAGAAACATCGATGGTCTTTTTGGACACATCGGAACCAATTTCGATATCGTATTTTGTTTTAATTTTTTCCATATAATTAGTTTTTGTGTTAGTGGAAAAATCCTCGCTTGATCATTCAGGCTTGTGTTCGGGCTCGTCAAAATTTAGACTGCAACTTGCAACTATTCGAAATAAGCGAGGAAGGTGAAAGGGTGATTATTGCTGATATACGAACTCTGAACTTTGGAGGGACAGGTTCTAGCCCAGGGACTATCTACCCTCTCACTTTCCAAGCAAAGCTTAACATAGCGATCAATACACAAGCATAGGGAAAGGCATCGCCGCATCCCTATGTTGATATGGGATATAACACGTTCGCTGAAAGTGAACCTTAGCGCTATATAAACGTAATTCTATAATAGCCTTAATTTGTATCATTATTCTAATCAGCACTAAGGTTAGCCTTCAGCCAACTTCATTCATTCTAATCTTACATAGGGATGCGTCGCTTCACTCCTTTCCCTATGCTGGTATGACATTGGCATTCAGCCAATAAAACAAAACAAACTTATGTATAAAAGTCAGGGGTCGAGAGCCTTGGGCTATTGTCTGAATCACCGCTGGTGAAATGACTCGAAAGAAAACTCCACTAAATCGTAAACAGACTTAGTGTATTATTCATTCGTTTGTCGTTAATTAGTGACCCAATTGGTGTAACCCTATTTTACAACAGTGATACGGAGGCGGAAGAATAGCTTGGTTTCCGAGACGGGAGTATACGAGTAGATACGGGAGTCGTGGACGCCATTGGTGCTGTCTAGAGCATCGGTCACAGTCGTCCAGTCTTCGAAGTTGGGGCTGGACTGAAGCTCGACGATGGCCTCAGGGTGATCGTTAGCAATCGTGTATTTCACTTCAATATTAGCTCCATTTTGTGAAACAACAGGTAAATGAGAAGTGCCAGCGTTGTCCTGAGAAGGATCTAGCCCCAGAGCGTATTCAACGTCAGCGCTGAGACCATCTTTAGCTGGATCTTCTTGTCCAGTAGTGAGGGTGTGATCTTTAAGCCAGAGGCTGTATGGAGTGAGATATTTATTGTCGAGGTAGTTGTATACCGCCGTAAGTTCAGCTGGTGTTAGAACTCGATTATAAATAATGACTTCGGACACTGTGCCATCTAGGTAGTTTGCATTTGCGAAGCCTCCTACCTGATACGAATTACCTGATTGGTCGTTAACTGTAGTGGCAGTTCCTCCTATCACATTGTCGACATAGATTGAGCCTTGATTAGAAGTAGTATCATAAGTAGCCGCTAGCACGGAGGGAGTTTGGACAGGTGTGACAATGCTGGAGGTGACAAAGTTCCCCGAGTGAAAGATACGGGCTGTGTTGGTGGAGTTATACCACAATGCGTGCGTCCCTGCCCCAGCTGCTGACAGCAAGTTATTACTAGCTGTGTGGGAGTTGAGGGTGAAGCGCACAATCTTGGTATAGCTACCAGTTGGCATACCAGTTAAGCCAGTGATAAAATCATTGCCATCGAATGTGAGACCAGGGCTGTTTCCTAGAAGAAATTCGCTATAGTGTGGCTGTTGGCCAGCAAGAGCTTGGGTTGCGTTGTTATTATTACCACTCTGGTCGAGCCACGAAGAGACAAATCCATTGGCATCCTTGGTGACTCCAATTTCGGCTTTAAGCCAAACGCTCAGATCTGAGGATACGCCTCCAGGGCTAGTCAGGGAGTCTGTGAGGACGGTAAAATTGGCCTGTCCAAAGTTCCCTTCAGAATCATAGGCTCGGATCTCTATGAGGTGTGCCCCTGCGGAAGGAACGGTCCAGGTGGTGCTGAGGCTGTTACCCATCTCCTCGTATTTCTCCACACCATGAACGAGGAGAACCATACGAGTGGCTGGGCCAGCTTCTCCGTCAGTGGCAGTAGCTTGAATGGTGATAGTCTCATTCACATTGGCTGTCCGAGTCATAGTTGGAGTTACCAAGATGACTGTGGGTGCCTCCCCCCCGATATTTTCAGTGAAACTCAAGAGACCAACTCCATTGGCATTAGTGACGAAATCGCCGCCACCAGTATGGCCTCGGTATTCGAGTGAGGCTTCGTTAGTTACGGGAGCGCTGAGGTTAAATGTAATAGTGGCACCACTGACACTGTAGCTAGTAATGGTGGCGGAAGTTCCAGTCAGAGCAAAGTCAGAAAGAGCTCCAGCCGGGAAGTTAATGGTCGCTCCAGTATTGCGCATGGTGAGAAGGATCTGAGTGTGCGCTGCATTAGAAAACTCAACTTTACTCGGATTCAGCGCATCAATATCTGGCCCAGAAGGTCCATTGTAGAGGTCGCGGGAGACTTGGGCAAAGTGGTAGAGCCCGATGTCTTCGTAACCATTAGTGAAGGCGTAGTGACATCCGTCGTGAGCTTGGATGCCGTTGGTGGACATGACCGAGGTGTTGGGGTAGAGATCGCCGAAATTGCGCTGAACTTCACGGAGGGCTACATCATTCTGGGTGACACCACAGCCGACATGGACTTGCACGGCGTAAATGTGTTCAAGGCCTGGGTAGTCGACTGCCCAATCTGCGTGGAGTGCAGCAAAACCATTAGAGTGGACTGGAGCATCACCGTTATCGGACTCACCTTGATAGTAAAAGATAGCACGTGCTGAATCAGCTACATCACTTTGCTGCGCACGAAAGCGGAGTCTGTTGTATGTGCGCTTGGTTACACCATTATCGTCCAAGTTGTTAGGTTGAGCATCATCCTTCTGGAGCTGAGTAATATTGTAACCACCACGTCCACCGTTGAGGATGGCAACTGGGATACTGTGGTCATCGACGATCTTACGACCGAGGACGATAGGCCACTGGCCAATAGCGCCAGGGTCAGCTATGCCTTGCCCCCAGCCGTCTCCTTCGGCTTGAACCCAGGAAAGGTTGTTGCGGGTGGCATCACCAGAATCAGCGTTCTGGCCAAAGGTGCGAACCCAAGGACTAGCATAACCGTTGGCGGTGGTGGTGGCTATGACTGCGAGGCCACGTGCTGCTTCGGAGTTTGACTGTCCGTAGACTAAATAGGCGTCACCCGCCACAACATCAGTGGAGCGACGCACGATGTGACGGACTCCCCCATTATCAAGGAGGACTTCGAAGTCGTAATCAGCCAGTTCGGCAGTGATCTCTGTGGAAAAGGAGAATGGAGCACTACCGGTAACGTAGGTAAGAGCTTGCACAGTCTCAGACACGAAAACGTCATTTCTATAAAGACGAAGAACAGCATTGTCGTAGCCACCTTCAGTCTCGGAGCCTGCTACAACGATAGTAGCTTTGTTGGTGGTGAGATTACGCGGATGGAGCGAGCGATTTTTCGGCATATCTGTAAAAGTAACATGAGAGCCTGGACGAGTGAGAATAACGATTTTACGTGTGGTGTAATTTCCAGCAGTAGCAGATGAAGTGTAATCTGGGTTTCCACTGCTCTGGCTTCCGATACCGATGTCATCATTAGCGCCTCCTGAGACACCCCAGCGGTTATAGGCGAACACTACCTGATTTGAAATTGGATTGTGCAACTGGAAAGAGCCGTATCCTGCTGTGTTAGCCGATGCTCCTGAGTCATCCCAGTCGAAGGTCACTCCACTACCTGCGTAAAAATGTGGCCCACGTGCGGGGCTGTAATTACTAGGCCACATCTCAACAACGGCTCCGTCAAGAGACGTCCCTGTAGCTAGTCCAGTGACATTGGTTACGAGATTTAAATTCTCGACGACTTGTTGATGTAGAACTGGGTTGTCAACATTGTGGGGAAGCCCCAATTCCTTGGCTACGGTCGTGAATGCATCCATGGAGGCGTAAACCCATGTTGTGTTGTTACTGCTATCTACGAGCTCTATGTAGTAAGCAACTCGATCGAAGGCCGCCGCAGTAGAGCTGTTGTCGACAGTGTAGGGCACTGGGACGGCGTCCCTGTAGCCAGCGTCGGTCGGAGCATTGAGTTCGTAGAGAACTTGGTAGCCCTCTGCCGATGCTTCCGGAACATTGGTGAAGACGTCAGCATGAAGGAGAGAGGAACTAAATAGTCCGAGTAGTGCTGATACTGCAATTCGAGGTATAAATTTTTTAATAATCATAGGGTAATTTGTTATTGGTAAGACTCTCTTTCGCTGGATGGAAAATGATAACTATGAATTAATAGTAGAGAAAAACACGAAACCCCGCTAGACTTGTAGTCTTTAATAAATGATGCTCACGTGTCACCTTTAGACTGATGTCTGAGCACAAGAAAACCCAAGGTTCGTAAACCTTGGGCTATTGTTTGAATCAGCGTTGGTGAATGGTGCTAGGATGAAGCTTATAGGCGTAATTGGTTTATCACTTAGCTTCTAGCTTCTGACTTGCTCCAGGTGCTTTTGAGCTTTTAAGAAGCTTTTCGAGGTGGGGCTGCATTGCCTTTGCCCACAGATTGTATCCTTTTACGTCAGGGTGAAGAAGGTCTGGCATAATTTCTTTGCTGAGAGTTCCATTTTTATCGAGGAAGGAAGTGGAAATATCTAGGTAGTGAGTCATGTCTCCGTCGTCGAGTTTACTAATTAAGGCGTTGGTTTTGTCGTTACGTTGGCGTTTAGGATCGTCAGAATTAGCTCCTCTGGGGAAGATCGCTAACAGAAGAACTTTGGTGTCTGGGCTCTTATTGTGGACTCGTTGAATGATCGCTTGGATGCCATCTGCTACTTTTTGAGCAGTCCAGTTCTTTTGGAAGTGAGTATTGTTAGTTCCGATCATCAGCACAGCGACCTTAGGTTTTAAATTACCCATCTCACCATTATCTATGCGCCATAGGACGTTTTGAGTTTGGTCACCACTGTAGCCTATATTGAAAGCATTTTCGCCATAATGTTTATCCCAGACTGGCTTGCCTTTTCTCTCCCAGCCGTGAGTGATAGAGTCTCCAATGAAGAGAATATCGCACTTAGCGGTCTTCACTGCTTCGAGTTTTTGCTCATGACGAACTTTCCACCAATTTCTAACTAGGATATTTTGTGGAGTGGTGGCTTCGTGTAAATTAGCAGGCTGAGGGCTTGCTTGCTGGGCAGATTTCTCTAGCTTTTCGACAGCCTTAGCAAAGCGTTGACCTACTTCAATCTTAGCTTTTTTACTGAAGTGAAGGTTATCGTAGAGTTCGCTTCGGAGGTCGACTGTTGAGAAGTATTCGATGTCGTTACGTTTAGCACCAAGCTCTTTGTGCTCCAATCTCGTGTGGTCCATCCATTTGCTTTTAGCTGCAATGCCACCGATCACTGCGTTCATCTTTTTAGCGTTCGGCAGCTGCTCACGGAGCTGTGATAAGAGTTCAGAAAATCTCTGAGCTGCAATCTTGGCTTCACTCACGGCGTTACTTTCGCCTTGAACGTAGAGTAGGCTAGAAAACTCGTAGGTGTGACCTTGTTTGTCGAGTTCGGCTGTGGCTAATTTTACAGTATCTAGTATATGTTTGTTCATCTGGCCACCTTTAGCCCAGTGACCATTTCCTCCGCCACCACGGCAGGCTTTGATGATCATGAAGTCTCGTCTCCCTGCTGAATAAAGTGTGCGTCCGAAGCTGATTTCAGGCCCCCAGAATGAAGGGTTGTCACCTTCTCCTTGTTGTTTCTGAAGTGTGCTTATTTTCCCACCCGAATCACCAATGACAGCTGCTAGAGCATTGCCCATACGGTTTGATCGGTTGCTCCAATAAAATGATATTTCTTTATCAAAGGCAAAAGCAGTTGGATTGGCAGTGTCTTTATCAGACTTGTCAGTAGTGGGTCCTAGAGCATTTGATTGTCCTGTTAGAACGTATAACTTGATGTGCTTAGCATCTGATAGAGAGCTAAGCAGCATCAAAAGTATAAAGATGGGTGAGAATGATTTTTTCATTAGGACTGTTGGTTCGTTAATTAGTTGATATTAAGTAGGTTTTAGAAAATTCTTGAAGAAGTTATGCCATCCCCTGAATCCCATTTTTCACCAGCTGGTATCCTTCTGTAAGGATCTCATCTGTAGGTGAGTAATTTCGCCAGACGTTTACAGCATCAGCAAAGACTTCGTTCTGACGATTAAATGCTTCGATAGCAATGGTGCCTGAAAACTCGATTTGCTTAAGGGCGGCAAATACTGCTGCAAAGTCAAT
>CAKZNV010000044.1 GCA_937132085.1 uncultured Rubritalea sp.
CGACGTAAGTAATAAGTAATTCAACATACTCTGTATTTAATACAGAAATGATCTCCCAATACCCCAGTGGCTGAAATGCTCTGGGGTATTTCTTTGCTACCTCATTTCTATGAAATTTAACAAGCGCCATTGAATGAAGCTTGATCATGAGCGGCTATTCCTTAGAGTAAACTCTATGAAAACATGGATATCAAGCTCACTGATCTGCACTATACTAGGAGCCTTACTATCCTGCAGTAAAGAGGTATCTGAACAGAAGGTCGAACTGAGCTTGGAACGAATGATAGATTCTGAAGAGTTAATTCAAGAACTGGCACCAAGTCTAAACTTGCTAGCCAATACAGTGAAAGGCGGTAATGAAAATCTTCCCCTCTCTCCCTCTCTTTTGGTTATAGGTCTAAAGAAGGCTGATGCTGACCAATTATTCCAACCTGGAGTTCAGGGCTACCCAGAGAACGTGGAGTCGTGTCATTGGCCAGTCTCCACTAAGCAGTCCTCAGATCTAACTTCAGTTTGGACTGCATTGTCTCCATTAGGTTTAAATTGGGAATACGCAAAATTCGGCGTCACTAAGGGTGAGTTCAGCGAAGATGATAAGTTCCTGATGCACACTCTTTTTGAAGGAAAGGCCAGGGACGCTAACGATCAAGTCATAGGAATCAAGGCTACACAAGTCCTTGAGTGGACCAAAGGAAAAGCTGGTTGGGTAATCTCTGGCTGGGAGCAACAAGCATTCTCTTTAATTCGAGCCAAGACTGAAGCCTTTGTAGAAGTGCTGGATGAAATTGTGCCTGATGTAGAATCTCGTAAAAGACTAAGAAGATCCCTTCACCAAGAGATGCTTTCCGAAGGCCTAGTTACAGGAAAAATAAATACCTACAAACCTAAGTATGTTGATCTGCTGGATGTGGAAAGTAGCTTCCAATATCCCTCAGTAAGCACGGTAGATATCAATGGTGATGGTTGGGACGACCTCTTTGTCTCTTCCAGATGGGGAGCTGCACAGCTCCTAGAAAACCAACAAAACGGAACTTTCAAAGATGTCACATCAGAGAAAGGTTTGCTGATCAGGGGCTTAGTGAACTGCGCTCTCTTTGTAGATTTTGACAATGATGGCGACAAGGATCTCTTTGTCGGCCGCACTCAGGAGCCAAGCCTCTACTTCATCAATGACAATGGTAAATATAAGCCAGCTAAGGATAAATTGTTATCGAATGACCTTCACCTAGTCGTTTCCGCCTCTGTTGCCGATGTCAATAGTGATGGCCTACTTGACCTCTATCTTTGCACCTTTGGACCAGCTGGAAACGTCAACCGAGTTTGGCTAGATCGGTATTTACCTGATGAAGACCGATCTCCCCTGCGACAGAGACTCGATAAGAGTAACCGTTATCTAGACATGCCTGGACCGAGAAACATTCTATTGATGAATCGTGGTAATGGAGTGCTAGAGAGAACTAAACTAAGCTCCAGTGTGGATATTTGGAAAAATAGCTATCAGGCAACTTGGGCAGATGTAGACAGAGACGGTGATCAAGACCTCTATATTTGTAATGACTTTTCACCAGATAATTTTTTCAGGAACGATACACCAACCGGCTCACTCTCTCCAGTATTTACGGATCAAGGAAAGAGTTTATTCGGTGAAAGCCTGATGAGTTTTGGCATGGGCGCTAGTTGGGGAGATTTCGATAATGACCTAGATCTCGATCTCTATGTTTCAAATATGTATTCGAAGGCAGGTAAAAGAATCACGGCTCAACTAGATGAGGTGGATCCGCTAATCAAAGTGGCCGCAAATGGTAACTTTCTCTATGAGAACAAGAATGGAAAATTCAAGCAATTGGCTGGGAAGGGCAAGAAGCAATACGCAGTGCATAAAGTAGGCTGGTCCTTTGGTGGACAGTTCGCAGATTTCAATAACGATGGAAATCTAGACCTATACGTGCCTAGTGGATATTATTCAGCACCATCCAGAATCGCCACTCAGGTGGATTTATGAAGTTGTCTCTGGCGCACGGTCGTGCAGAAAGATGAGAAGCAATCCAAAGGGTTTATGAACAATGAGGCATGGAGTAGAAGCCACCATTCCGCAGAGACGGTCTTTGAGAATGCTACCGGAGATGGACCTAAGTTTAAAAGTCATTCCCTGAGCGGCGGAGAAAGAAACCGGTTGTTTGTTCGTGAAAAAGGAAACTTTGCAGATATCCATCAACTATCAGGTCTAGATATGATGGGAGATGGCAGAAGTTTTGCTTTGTTTGATTACAATCAAGACGGATGGTTGGATATCGCTCTAGTAAACCCTGGTGAACCTAGACTACAGGTATTCAAAAATGAATTTTCTCAATGGTCTGGCAAACCAAACAAATCACTACGTATCAAGCTGGAGGGAGGTAATCACTCCTCCTCACCCAGTGTTGAGTTTAGTAATCGTGACGGCTATGGCGCAGAGATTGAAGTGCACACGACTGAGAGAGCGAGTCTTTACACTCATCAAGCAAGTGAAGGCTTGTCTGCTCAGAATAGCGACTGGATCCACGTTGGCCTCAACGCAAACGAAACCCTGAAACATATCATCGTCAGGTGGCCTTCTGGAAAAAGCTCCAAGATTGAGTCTCCTCAAGCGAAGTCTCTAATTGTCCGAGAAAAAGAAGAAGCAGGCGCCTCATTATAATGGGCTTAATTAAATGAATAGAACTCAATCTAAGTAATATTTCCTTCTCCCATAGCTCCCCCTTTGAATAATCCTATAAGTGGTTTGCTTAAGCTTTTTATGCTCGTAAATCCTATCAAAATCACTTAGGATTTAGTGTGTGAAAAGAATTATTCAAAGCTCTCCTATTCGATTGCTTACAGCAGTCCCACTCTGTGATGGCCATGACAGCGCCATTACTACGGTTAACCAAGAGTTGATTCGTCAGGGATTTGAAATTGTCTATATGGGGTATCACCGCAGTGCGGAAGATATAGTGAGAGCCGCTATTCAGGAGGATGTGAATGGTATTGGGATTTCTAGTTATAATGGCGGACATATTGAGTTTTTCCGGCATATTCATGAGCTACTGCAGGAGAAAAACCGCACTGATATCCGTGTCTTTGGCGGCGGTGGTGGAACGATCACTCCTGAGGATGTGGTCATCATGAAAGAAGACGGAACGGATGAAATATTCCTAGCAGGCACACCCTTTGATTGGACTTGCGATCGCTTACGTGAACTTTTTACAGCCAAATCTATTGATCTAACACAGACTTTACCTGGCGATATTCCGTTAGGCCAGAGGTTGACTGCGGTGGAAGCTGAACTCTCTGATCGTCCGAAACCTCCAGCACGAGGCAAAGCAAAAATCATCGGTATCACTGGACCAGGCGGAGCAGGAAAAACGACCCTCATTGATGAATGGATACGCGGTGCTCTGGCTGACAATCCAGATATAAAAATAGGAGTCTTATCTCATGATCCGAGCAGTATGAGCCGTGGAGGACTACTGGGAGACCGCGCTACTATGATTTATAGCCAGCATGATAACATTTTCCTGCGCAGTATGGCAACACGTGGTGAGCAAGGAGGACTGTCACCTGCCACTGAGGAGTGCTTGCAATGGATGGCATCTGCGCAAACTGGTTTCGATCTTGTTTTAGTGGAAACAGTAGGAACTGGGCAGGAGGCATTGCCATTTAATAGCGAGCTGATCGATTCTAAAATACTCGTTCTCCATCCAGAATACGGAGCACAACTTCAGTTACAAAAAATCCTTATGTTAGAAATTGCCGATGTCGTAGTTCTTAACAAGACCGACTGGGCAGGAGCAGCCAGAGCTATCGAAGAAATAAAGCGCCAAGTAAACCTTCCCGGCAGCAGTCAAGCACCTGTCTATAGCACCAACGCTAGTAAACATAAGGATGCTGGTGTAGTCGAACTCCGTAAGCATTTCTCTCTCTAACACAACCTCTACTTTCACTCAATAATGTCCGAACTCAACAACATCGTAAACGCCGTCCACAGCTTCAATGACGAGACTGAACAACTCGTCGATCAAGCACGCACTAATCCCGCTAAAGGCACTGAAATCATGACGAAGTGGAAAGAGATTCACGATAAGATCCCCCACTCCATCACTCCCACTGGCATCAAAATTCCCCGCTTGCCATTACCTGAACTAGACGAGCCTGGCGCCATAGCTAGATACCTCCATAGCGAAGGCCTCCCAGGTGAATACCCTTACCTGTCTTCGGCTTATAAAGAAATGTATCTCGACCCAATGGGTGACGATATTCCACCTGAAGAACCGACTCGTCTTTTTGCAGGCTTGGGCACGGCGGAAGACACTAACGAGCGCTTTCATTTCCTTACTAAGAACCAACAATCACACCGTCTCAGCACAGCATTCGATGGCCCTACGCTTTATGGTATGGATAGTGACGCTCCAGGAGTATTCGGGAAAATCGGTGAAGGTGGAGTCGCTATCGATACAGTCGAAGACATGGAAACCTTATTCCAAGGATTTGATTTCGGTCAGCCGACAACCTCGACATCCATGACAATCAATGGCCCAGCCCCGACGATTATGGCGATGTTTATCGCTGCGGCGAAACGTAGATTTGGACCAGAAATAGTTGCTAAACTCCGTGGAACTGTCCAAGCGGACATCCTCAAAGAAGTGCAGGGGCAGAACGAAATCTTGTTTCCAGTCGATGCCTCATTGCGATTTTTGTTAGATATGATGCAGCACTGTAATGAACATATCCCGCGTTGGTATCCAGTTTCTATCAGTGGATACCACATTTCTCAAGCTGGTGCGACGCCGATCCAACAAGCGGCCTATACCCTCTCTAACGGATTTGCCTATGCGGAAATGATGCGTGATCGTGGTGTTCCAGTGAATGTCTTTGCTCCTCGCTTTTCCTTTTTCTTCGACTGTGGAGTAGATGCTGAATTCATCGCTCTCACAAGGATTTGTAGAAAGATCTGGGCTATCGGCATGAAGAATATTTTCAATGCAAATAGCCGAGGTCAAATTCTCAAGACTCATACTCAAACAAGTGGGAGATCACTAGTTGCCGCTGAGTTTAAGAACAACCTCACACGCACTGCGGTAGAACTCATCATGGCATACATGAACGGCACCAACTCCTGCCACTCTAATAGCGCCGACGAACCATTCACTACTCCGAGCGAAGAATACGTTAAACTAGCGTCACACGGTCAGTCCATCATTCTTGAAGAGTCCGGACTGTTCCGCCACATGATGAATGGACTCAGTGGATCGCCTGGAATGAAGGCAGTCGAAAAGGCTGTAGAGAAAGCTATTTTAGAAGAATTTGAAGAAATCCACAGGCTCGGTGGAGTGTTAGGTGCGATGGAACATCGATATCAACGTAGCCAAATACAGGCGGCATCCTATCGCTATGAAAAACAAATTTTCAATGGCGAACGCCGAATTATTGCACTCAATCGATACGCCGAAGAAACCAAGGCACCCACTCCTGAGTTAGTTCGCATTCCTAACGACCGCAAACAAGCTCAAGTGGATAAACTAAAGGCATTTAAGCTACGCAACCAAGATAAAGCTCCAGCTGCGCTAGATAAGCTCAGCCAAGTCATCCATAGCGGCGGCAATGTCTTCACTGAACTCATCGAGACTGTAGAAACATGCTCGCTAGGGCAAATCACTGAGCGCTTACAAAAGGAAGTAGGAATCTTTAGACCGATGGTCTAGTTCTACACCCGCTACCCGTTCAAGAATCCTGTGAGTGGGCTAGTAGCGCTGGCGTTATCTTGTTGCTCTGGGAGACCCATTTCGTAGGCAGCTCTGCCAGACTCTACTGCTAGTTGGAACGCTTTACCCATTCTGACTGGGTCGCTCGCTATCGCCATCGCTGTGTTGACTAGCACGGCATCTGCTCCTAGCTCCATCGCTTCTGCAGCGTGGCTTGGTGCGCCGAGTCCTGCATCTACTACTACTGGGACGATTGCTTGATCCACGATGATGCGGATCATGTCACGAGTCACCACACCCTTGTTAGAGCCAATCGGTGCGCCTAGTGGCATCACAGCCGCTGTGCCTACTTCTTGAAGTCGCTTTGCGAGCACTGGATCTGCATTGATGTATGGAAGAACTGTAAAGCCTTCTTTGACTAAAATTTCTGCTGCTTTGAGCGTCTCTATCGGGTCTGGTAATAGATAAGTCGGATCTGGGTGAATCTCAAGTTTGATCCACTTTGGTAGTCCTGCTGCCTCAGCGAGTCTCGCTAGTCTGACAGCCTCCTCTGCATCCATAGCACCACTGGTGTTAGGTAGTAGCAGGTATTTCTCAGGATCGATAAATTCTAGAATGTTCGCATACGGATCTTTGCCACCACTGAGATCAGCCCTACGTAGTGCTACAGTCACTATCTCTGTGCCGCTAGCAGCTAGCGCATCACGCATCATTTCGTTGGAAGCAAACTTCCCTGTTCCAGCCATAAGTCGTGAACCAAATTCACGTCCAGCGATGGTTAATTTTTGATTATTCAGCATGATATTATCCTTTGTAAGAATGAGATTGTTGACCACGGACTCCGAGTCCTGTCACTTTAAATACTAGTCCTGCATGTTCTTCGACTTCTGATTTATGAATTCCTGTCGTAACATAAAGCACATCCAAGTTCTCACCACCAAAGGCACAAGCAGTTGTTTCCAGGCATGGAATATCGATCTTCTTTAGCTCTGCTCCAGTCTTGGTGCAGTAGTTGACGACACAGGCTCCGTGACAGAATGCTACCCATACATTGTCGTTCTCATCGATCGCCATTCCATCTGGTGATGACTCTAGCGCTGAGGTATCGATCACCGCTTTAGGCTCACCTAGCTGACCGTCAGCGTATGGAAATGCCAACACCTTCTTAGTAGGAGTATCGATGTAGAACATAGTGTCTCCAGCTGCATTCCAGACGATTCCGTTACTATTCGTCACAGGTCCGTAAACTTCTGAGATTTCACCTTCTGAACTAAGCTTGTAGAGACGAGCATCACCTTCTTTTTTCACCAGACTGATCGTCCCTGCGAAGAAATGTCCATCTGGCGAGCACTTGCCATCGTTGAATCTGTTATCAGCCTTATTTGGCTCAGGGTCACCTATTTTCACAACCTCACCAGCTTCTGAGAGGGATAGAAAGCCATGATCTCCAGCCACTACGTAACCACCAGATTCTCTAGGAACTACTGTGCCGACTCTACCTACTGAATCTTTCACATCCCAGATCTTTTCTGAACCAGTTTGCGGGTTAAGACGAATGACTTTACCATTTTCAATATCCACATAAACGAGGCTATCTCCGACCCAGATTGGGCCTTCTCCCCATTGACTTCTATACTCTCCGAAAGGTTCTACTTGATGCATGGGCGCATTTAATTCATAAAACAACCCACTGTCCAGTCACCATTCTTAAAATGCCACAAGATATCAGAGAAGAATTTTTAGCCAACTTGGCAACACCACTCATTTGCGAAAAGCTCTTTGCTCAAGTTCCTGACATCGTGTTCTGCATCAAGAATCTGGTAGGCAGCTATATCACAGCGAACCAAGCCTTCGCAGAGCGTCTCGGATTGCGCTCCACCAATGATATCATCGGCAAGAATGTCACCGAGCTATTCCCCGCTTACTTGGCTGACATTTACCAAAAGCAAGATGAAGCTGTGCTGAACTCTGGGCTAGAAATCATCGATCAGCTAGAGCTAGTCAGCAACAAGCATGGCGGAGTGGATTGGCATCTAGCCAGTAAGCTCCCGCTTAAATCTCACAATGGCGAAATCGTAGGACTAGCTTCTATCTCTAGAGATCTACTCACCCCCAACAACGAAGACCAGAAATTCGCCGGACTCGCAAAAACTGTAGAATACATCCAAGCTAACTATGGTGAGGATCTAAAAACCAGCGAACTAGCTGCAAAGATAGAGCTCTCACCTACTCAGCTGGACCGACGCATGAAGAAGATTTTCAAGCTCTCTACGATCCAGTTTATCCGCAAAGTAAAAATTCAAGCAGCTACTCAAATGCTCAAAAACAAAAATCTGAGTATTAGTGCCATTGCCCATGAATGTGGCTACGCAGATCAATCCGCCTTCACTAGGAAATTCAAAGCTACAGTAGGGCTCACGCCTGGTGAGTTTAGAAACAATCGATAATAAACACAGCTTAGCCTGTGATAGGATAACTAGTTCTTGATCTTCTCATCCCATCTATACATAATTTGCGCATGAAAACTATTTGTCTGTCGCTATTATCAATTGGTCTATTCAGCACATCTCTAAGCGCAGAGGAACCTCTAGAGTCACGTCTTGTCATCTCCAAGATTTGCGCAAACTTAGGAGAAAAAGTGGACTTCATGAATCAACCACATGGCTATAAAGAGGGAGTCACTCTCACCTATCAGATAACGGATACAGGTCTTGTATCCATAGACAAAGAGAGCCTAAATCTGAATGGCTGGGAACTAAATGACCGACCAAAAATCAGCAAAGATGGCAGCACTGCTTACTTCTCAATTTATAACAAGTTCTACCAAGGAAATCTCGATGAAATCAAACTCGATGGATCTCTCGTCGTAGAGCTAGGCGCAGAACCAATCAATAAAGAGATCACTCTCAAAAAAGGTGATGATCCAGTTAAACTACCTGATTTCACCGTGCAGCTACCTGAGAAGAGAGAAGGTATTCGAATAAAAGGCAAGCTAGCTATGATGAAGTCAATCAAAGTCGAAAATGACGGTAAAGAACTACGCAGCAATGGCTACAGCAGCTCAGGTGATGACATCAGCTACTACTATAAAGATCTCAACAAAAACTCCAAAATCACCATTACCTATTGGAGTAAAATCAAAAAGAAAACTGTTAAAATCACTAAATAAATAAATGAAAAAAATCTGTCTATCACTTCTGTCTGTCGGTTTACTGAGTTCTACTCTACTAGCTGAAACCCCTGTCGATGCTCAACTCATTGTTTCTACGGTGAGCGCTCCAATTGATAAAAAACTTAACAGGCCACAACTTGGGATCGAGGGACAAGAAGGAAGCACTCTCACCTACCTGATAAATTTACCTAATATTGTATCAATAGATGAAGAGAGCCTGAATCTAGCCGGTTGGTCACTATTAAAACGACAATCCCGATTCAGCTCTGAGGTAGCAGTTTTTAAACTATATAATAAATTCTACCAAGGTAACATCAGTGAACTAAAGCTAGACGGCTCAATCACCATCAATGTCGGATCAGAACCACTGACTAAAACGATCACCATAAAAAAGGCTGATCAGCCACTAGAGTTCCCAGATTTCAACATATCTCACTTCGAGAAAATTAATGCTAAATTGCATGATGGTATTCAATTTAAAGGCACAATCAATATGCTCAAGTCCATCAAAGTAGAAAACGATGGCAAAGAAATCAAATCTAGTGGATCAAGTAGTGGTAATCATAACTCTCACATTTATTTCTTTCCTGAGCTAAATGACAATTCAAAGATCACAATTACCTATTATAGTAAGCTCAAAAAGAAAATCGTTAAACTCACCAAGTAAATGAAAACGGTCTATCTAACACTGCTCTCAGTCGGGCTACTCACGTCTTCGCTACACGCTGGGAAAGCTATCGAAGCTCAACTTGTTTCCTCAACAGTCAGCGTCCCCTTAGAGGAAGGCATCCAAAAATGGCAACTTGGACTATCTGATAATGAAGGAACTACGCTGACATTTATGATAAGACTAGCTCAGGTCGTCTCTATTGATAAAGGCAGTTTGAACCTTAACGGCTGGACGATAGCGGAACAACATCGCTCTAGATTTACAGATGAATTGGCTAGCTTTAAGATAAATCATAAATTCTACCAAGGTGACATCAGCCAGCTTAGCTTAGACGGCTCCATCGTAGTCAATGTAGGATCTAAATTACAGAATAAGACCATCACTTTGAAAAAAGACGATAAGCCGATAAAACTACCAGACTTCAAGGTCTCAATAGAAGAAGACGCCCATATGGGGCTAGGTATCAGATTCGACGGAACTGTCAGTATGCTAAAATCGATCAAAGTAGAAAATGATGGAAAAGAAATTGATAGTAATGGATCTAGCAGCTCTTCAGATTACCGCACTTATTACTACCCTGCACTCAATGAAAAATCTAAGATAGCCATCACTTATTTCAGTGACATCAAAAAACAAACTATCAAAATCACCAAGTAAATGAAAACGATCTGCTTATCACTTTTATCTATAGGGCTACTTAGTTCTTCTCTCCTAGCGGCAGAACCTATCGAGGCTCAGCTCATCGCTTCTACAGTGATCGCTCCTCTTGAAAAGGGCATCAACAGATGGGAGCTTAATCTACACGAGAATGAGGGAACAACACTGACTTATTTGATTCAAACTCCTCAGGTAATCTCAGTTGATAAAGAAAGCTTTAAACTTACTGGTTGGGAGATTTCAGACCGTCACAGATTCAGATCTGAGAGCAAATTTACTACTTTTAAAATATATAATAAATTCTACCAAGGTGACATCAGTGCACTCGAGCTAGACGGATCTATCGTCATTAACGTAGGAGCCAAGCCAATATCTAAGACATTCACTTTGAAAAAAGGTGATGATCCATTAAAGTTTCCAGATTTTACTGTAGAATCCTCAGAAAAACGTAATGGTGTCAGGCTTCAAGGTGAAATCAGCATGCTGAAGTCTATTAAAGTAGAGAACGATGGAAAAGAACTCCGTAGTAATGGATCAAGCAGCTCCAATAATGATGACTTCACTCATTACTACGCAGATCTAAATGAAAAGTCTAAAATCACGATCACCTATTACAGTAAGATCGAGAAGAAAACTGTCAAAATAACTAAGTAAATGAACACACTAGAGAGCTTAGAAACGCTCGAAAACTTTGCGATCGATGAGACAATCATCTTTCAAGAACTCACTCCAGACTATCCAGTAGTCCATATCACTAACTCCCATGCTAAAGCCAGTATTGCTCTGCATGGTGCTCACGTCCTGGAATACACACCGACTAGTCAGAGACCTGTGATCTTCACAAGCGAGAGTGCCATCTACGAAGAAGGCACTGCTATCCGCGGCGGAATTCCAGTTTGCTGGCCTTGGTTTAGTGCTCACCCTACTGATAAATCTCTGCCCTCACATGGCTATGCTCGTAAAGCATTCTGGAAGCTATTCCGCACCTTTGATAACAAAGAAGGCACAACACTGATCTTCACGTTCTCTGAGAATGAACTTCATGCCGAACTCACGATCAAAGTAGGAGAAAGCCTAGATTTAGAGCTCAAAACGACTAATACAGGCAGCGAATCCGTAGTCATTGGAGGAGCTCTGCATACTTATCTTAATATCTCAGACATTGAAAACATTTCAATCTCTGGGCTAGATCAAGCTTCCTACATAGACAGCCTCACTGACACCAGTGAAACTCAAAATGCAGATATCACGATCGATGAAGAAGTAGACCGTGTCTACACTGACACTGACCACACCGTTAGCCTCTATGACAAAGCTTGGAACCGCAGTCTCATTGTGGAGAAAACCGGAAGCTTATCCACAGTCATTTGGAATCCATGGATCGACAAAGCAGCTGAGCTGAAAGACCTAGGTGACGATGAATATAAAAAATTCGTCTGTATCGAAGCTACTAATGCTCTTGAGGATGTTTACAGAGTAGCCCCAGGATTTAGCCATATTCTAGGCACCACGATCACTGCGGTATGAGCAAGACTAAGCTAGACCCTCAGCTGAAAGCATCAGCATTCCAGAAAGCGCTCACTCAATGGTATGATGAAGTCGCTAAAGACTATCCGTGGCGACAGACCACTGATCCATGGGCTATTCTAGTCTCTGAAATCATGCTTCAGCAGACTCAGGTCGCCACTGTCCTTAATAAGAATTTTTTCACTAATTTCTTAGCAAAGTTCCCTACTCCGCAAGTCATCGCTGTGGCTTCTGAGCAAGAGATCCTCAGCGCTTGGGAAGGGCTCGGATACTATCGCAGAGTCCGCAACCTCCAGAAAGCAGCCATCGCTATCTGTGAAAACCATGCTGGCAAGTTCCCTACTGATCATGCTGAAATCCTCGATCTCCCTGGTATCGGCCGCTACACAGCTGGTGCCATCGCTTCCTTTGCCTACGATGATGCTCAGCCAATCGTCGACGCAAACGTCGCTCGCATTTTCTCCAGAATATACGATTTCCAAGAACGCGTAGATAGCAGCGCTGGCATCAAACAACTCTGGAGCTGGGCTGAAACCTTATTGGATAAGAAAAATCCACGTTCATACAACTCCGCTCTAATGGAGCTAGGCCAACAAGTCTGCACTAATAAGGCTCCTAAATGTGAACAATGCGTGATCCAGAAATTCTGTAAAACTAAGTCCCCTGAGAACCTGCCTATTAAGAAGGCTGCTAAGAAAACAGTCTTAGTTGACGAGTTCGCCCTATTCTGTGTCTGCCCAGACCGCGGCATTCTACTCCAGCAAGAAGCCAGTGCTGAACGCCGAGCCGGAATGTGGAAGCTACCACTCCGAGACCATCTACAGACCGAGAAACTTCCACTTCTAAACAAGTCGAGCTACGCCATCACTCATCACAAAGTCACCCTCAGAGTCTACCAGAGCCAAACAGCAACAATTCCTCAGCATGACAATAATGAGAATACTATAGAAAGCTGGCACCCTCTCTCTGAATTAGCAGATTTACCGATGCCTAGCCCATTCCGAAAGGTCCTCAATATCCTTCTCAAAGCCCACTTTTAGTCATCACTCTCTCTAAATGAGAAAAATGTCACCTTTCAGACTCTAAATACTTGCACTCTACTAAGCCTCTCTCTAGGCTTCGCCCGCAACGCAAAAAACTAATTGCAACCCAAGCTTACTATCTTATCATGAGTGACTCAAACACTGCCACATCAGCTAAAACAGCCATTTTGGCACTAGAAGACGGCCGCACATTTATCGGCCAATCCTTTGGATATACAGGAACTACTACTGGAGAAATCTGCTTTAACACCTCCATGACAGGCTACCAAGAGATCATCACTGATCCTTCTTACCGTGGTCAAATCGTTACTCTCACCTATCCTCTCATCGGAAACTACGGCATCAATACCGAAGACGCTGAGTCAGCACAGCCGCACGTCCGAGGACTAGTCATCGGTGAACTTTCACCAGTAGCATCTAACTTCCGCTCAGAACTTTCACTCGCTGAATACTTCTCTCAGCATAAAATCATCGGCATCGAAGAAATCGACACCCGTGCGCTCACTAAGCACCTCAGAACTGCTGGAGCCATGCGCTCATGCATCACTACTGAACTCACCGCTGAAGAAGCTATCCAAGCTGCGAAAGACTCAGCACCTATGGCTGGATCTGACTTTGTAAAAGAAGTTTCTACTGAAGAAAATTTCCAATGGGATAAAGAATCAAGACTCTGGAACATCCCAAGTGTCTCACAAGGTCGTGAAGGTCACTACGATGAGCTTCCACCAGTAAAATACAGCATCGTCGCATTCGACTTTGGTGTAAAATACAACATTCTCCGCTCCATGCGTCAACAAGGGTTCGATATCACAGTGGTCAACTCACGCACCACTGCTGAAGAAGTGCTAGCTCTAAATCCAGACGGCATCTTCCTATCCAACGGACCAGGAGACCCTGCAGCTCTTGATTACATCCACGCAGAGGTAAAGAAACTCCTCGGCAAGAAGCCAATCTTCGGCATCTGTCTCGGTCACCAGATTCTTACACACGCTTTCGGCGGCACTACTTATAAGCTAAAGTTCGGTCACCGTGGTGGAAACCAACCAGTCAAGGATCTACGTGACGGCAAAGTATCTATCACCGCTCAGAACCACGGCTTCGCTACTGATCCTGATTCACTTCCAGACGATGTTGAGATCACTCACGTCAACCTCAACGACCAGACTGTAGAAGGATTCAGACACAAAACTTTCCCTGCATTCTCAGTGCAATATCACCCAGAGGCTGCACCAGGACCTAACGATGCGAAATACTTCTTCGAAGAATTCGCTGCACTTATCGAAGCTAATAAATAGTCGATTATCACTTTTAAAATAAACAATCTCAAACATGTCTAATACAATCATTTGCGGTCTCCAGTGGGGAGATGAAGGAAAAGGAAAAACGGTCGATTACCTCATGGAAACTGCTGATGTAGTAGCACGTGGACAAGGCGGTAACAATGCAGGACACACAGTCATCGCTGATGGCAAAAAGTATGTCCTTCACCTCATCCCTTCTGGTATCCTCTGGGATAATAAGATCAACGTCATCGGTAATGGTGTCGTCATGGATCCTATCGGACTCTGCACAGAAATTTCCTACCTAGAAGAGAAAGGCGTCAGCGTCACTGCTGATAAGCTTCTCATCTCAGACCGTGCACACATCGTTCTTCCCTATCACCGTGAGCTCGATGCAGCTCGTGAAGCAGCTCTAGGTAAAAACAAGATCGGAACTACTAAGCGTGGAATCGGTCCTACCTATGCAGACAAAGCCAACCGTAACGGAATCCGCCTAGCAGACTTTAACGATGAAGAAACAGCACGTGAACTCATTGACATCCGTCTCAAGGATGCCAACGAGAAGCTCGCTAGATACGGACTACCTACATTCACTACAGATGAAATCCTCGATGCTGTTAGACCAGCTATCGCTAGACTTCGTCCACACGTCACTAACGTCATCCCTATCCTGCACAAGGCTTGGAAAGACGGCAAAACAATCCTTTTTGAAGGAGCTCAAGGGTCACTGTTAGACATCGACTTCGGCACTTACCCATTCGTCACATCATCTAACACCACTGCTGGTGGAGCCTGCACAGGTTGCGGACTTCCTCCACATGCGGTTGAGAGAGTCGTTGGTGTTTGTAAGGCTTACACCACTCGTGTGGGAGCTGGACCTATGCCTACTATAGATGAAGAACTTTCAGATTTCTTCCACGAGCGTGGTATGGAATTCGGAGCTACTACTGGTCGCCCACGTAGCTGTGGTTGGTTAGACACAGTGCTTCTCAGACTAGCTGTCATGGTAAATGGCGTTACTGATCTCGCTGTCACTATCCTCGACGGACTAGACGAGCGTGAGACTCTTAAAATCTGCACAGCGTATGACATCGATGGAGAACTTCACGATTTCCCACCTGCATGCCGTAAGTCATGGGACAAGGCTAAGCCAGTTTACGAAGAACTCCCTGGCTGGAACTCTGACACCACAAAAGCAAGATCTTGGGAAGAACTTCCAGTGAATGCTAAAGCTTACCTCAACAGACTTTCTGAACTAGTAGGCGCTAA
>CAKZNV010000045.1 GCA_937132085.1 uncultured Rubritalea sp.
GTAGATAAGGGTGATCTGAAGATCTTTTCCGGTGACTTTAACGGTGGCAACTGGAATGGGTTTAAGTTCGAGTAAAGTCTTCTTTTGTTGAATCTCAAGAATAGCTTTCACGACTTCACCAATGATCGAGAGCAAATCAAATACGAATACAACTATATGCTTGTTAAATGAGGTTTTAAAATTCACGGTGATATTAAGCAGATAGTAATGAGTCTTCGTGATGATCTGCTAGATATTATAGGTTCATTCATTTGAATCGTCGTTAACCACAAAAATAAAAGTCCAAGCTCTATGTCCCATCTGGGGTGGCGATGCTATGGCGTCCTTCTAAAAATGAAAAATCCTACTCATAAAATTAAAACATTATTTAGCGCTTCTGTATTTCTAGCGCTATTTCCACTTTTCACTAGTTGTGACGGCGATAGTTCGTCAAGTGCCCCAGCGGTGCAACTTACAGTTGTGGAGATGAACTTTTCGCCTGCTACTTCGCCGGGGGGAAGCCGTGTCGAATCGGTGTGGAATGAAGTAGGTTTCCGTATCGAGTCAGGACATATGGGCTCTTATAGTTCTACAAGTGTAGCCACGCCTCCCGGATTCAGAGCATCAAACGGGACTGATCATCTGAGTTTCACCAGCGGCGCTTTCGGCACTGGAGCTACTCGGATCACTAACATTCAGGGAGATGAATTTAGTGCTATTTCTGTGGATCTCGCGGAGTATAGCCACGTTTTTCCAGTCCCTAAAGATATCACATTTATAGGAACTAAGGGAGACGGCAGCCAAGTTTCAATTACGTTTACAACAGACGGAGTGATCACTGGCCCTGGTGCTGACAATGATTTTGAACGATTCGGTTTTCCTGCCACCTTTAATTCACTCAAGCTGCTTGAGGTTCCCACAGGGGTTTTTGCAATGGATAATGTGATTCTAGCAACAGCGCCCTAGTTTATAAGTTGCAGTATTGCCTGACATACGCGAGTTGTTAAGTGATCGGGAATTCAGAATTCAGTAACCAATATCAGAGTTAACTCCAGTCTGAGCTCAAGGTATAGATTAGATCTTTAAAAATATGAAACACATCATTATCGCAGTAACGGCCTTGGTTTTCCTGTTGCCTAGCTACGGACAGGGGCAAGAAGTCAAAGCAGATCCAGAGATTATTGCTGTAGTTCTTGGCAAGAAAATTACCGTTGCAGAGAAGGATAGGCTGAATGGGCTAATATTTGGAGCGATTTTGGAGAAGTTTGCTAAGGATAACAAGATTGAGGCGACTGAGGAGGAGATTGGGGCATTTGTTAAGAAGATGGAAGAGAGTAAAAAGGAGGAGCTAGCAGAGTATGAAAGTGATAGGGACGAGCTTAAGAAACAACTCAAGTCTAAGTCTCTTTCTGACGAGGAGCGGAAGAAAAAAGAGTCTATGTTAGAGGAGGTTGAAAGCGATCTGAAATCAATGCTTGAAGCGCCAGAAGAGGCAAAAATGATCAATGCAGATATGCTTCAGATTGCACAAGGGTTTGTCCAGCCCTGGAAGGTCAATAAAGCTCTGTATAAGAAATACGGAGGAAGAGTGATCTTTCAGCAAGCAGGAGTTGAGCCACTAGATGCTTATCTGGAGTTGCTGAAGGCTCAGGAGAGGGCGGGAGCGTTTAAGATTATAGACAAGAAATATGAAGCCGGCTTCTGGCGCTATTTCACGAATGATGCGATGCATACATTCTACACAGAGGAAGAGGGAGCCAAGTTCATCAATACACCTTGGTGGCTGATGGAAGAACCTGCTAAAGAATGATGAAAAGAGAAGTCTATAAATTCACAACGCTTTGGAATACATCTACTGGATTTGATAAATCTGAAGAGGCTAGTGAAAGCCAAACCGAGGCTCTCAGAATCGTTATCGACGATAGTCTGACTAAGAGTGATTTAAAGACTCTTTCAGAAATGGCTGCGGCATTCGATCGTGTTAGGTTGGTTTTTAAGAGTCATCATAAAGAGGCTTGGGAAGGTTTAGCTGATTTCGAGTCTCTCGTTGGGATACAAGTTGGAGAGTTGACTGCTACTGAAGTCGATTTAATTCCCTCGTCTGTCACTGAGCTATGCATCTCATTAGGTAAACTTGGTGATGCTCTAATTGATGATCTGGGAAAATTTAAAGCTCTCAAGAAGTTAAATGTAGCAGGAGATTTCAGCTCAATTTCTGTTTTTGAAGGCTTCCCAATGTTAGAAAGCTTATTTGTTTCTTACTCGAAGAAATTAGAGTTAGCGTCCTCTAGTGTATTCTCACAGCTTCGGAGCTTAAGGCTTCAGCATGGCTCTCTATCTAGTGCTCCGAATATCGATTCGTTTCCTGTATTAAAGAATTTTCAGACATGGAGGTGTCGAAATCTAGATAGTGTGGATTGGTTAGCTGGATCTCCAGAGTTAAGAAGCCTAATATTGGGTGCTCAACCACAAATGACATCACTTCCAGTCATGAGTCATTTTGAATTCCTAGAGTATATCATGTTGGAGCAAATGAAGGGGCTTTCGTCAATTTCTGAACTAGCTAAAGCTCCTAGAGTTAAACAGATTCAAATTTCCGAGATGAACCACATTCCGATCGAGAACTACCAAGCATTTGTGAATCACAAAAACTTAAGAGAGCTAAGCTCTGGCTACAGTAGTCGTAAGAAACAAAATACAGTAAATGAAATAGTAGGCTTGCCTCCGGTCAAGGGTCAGCCATTTTATGACATTAAGGAGTTTTGATTTTACTGAGCAAGCAGAGCATTAATGCCTGTGAGTGTAGGTCTTAATATACTATAAACCCCTTGATTAGTCGTCGCTATTAAACCTATGAAAACGCCAAAAAATAATTACATGAAAGCTCTCTTCGTTACTCTATTCACTCTAATTTGCTCGTTTGCCTATGGGGTTGAATATCAAAAGGTGTCCTTTAAGACGTTCTTTGCTGGGGAGATTGAGCCGGTCGCTCTGAGCTTTGAGATTCCGAAGGAATACGCACATGCTAAAAAGATCGAAGCTGATATAACGAATGTATTTTGGATGCGACCTGATGAAGTCGACGAGGTGATAAAGACGGGGGATCTGCCTAAAAAAACGGGATCTATTCGCGGGAAGATTACCATGAATGAAGAGTATTCTATAGAGAAGGGTAAGTTTTCTTCAGAAGATACCTTTAAGGAGGAAATGAAGGAAGCAGGAATGACGCTGCTAGATTCAAAGCGCACGGTAGTGAATGGCTATCCGGTTCTTGCTTACCTGGTAAAGACTAAGGGTGGGAAGACAATAGGCATGGTTTATGTGGCGATGAATATTGACTCGAATGTGTTGTTCTTTGGCTATACTCCGCCGAATAATGATCAGAAGATAGGTAAGGAAGTTTGGAGTCATATGGTTTCCTCTTTAAAGAAAGAAGAATAGTTTTCTATGGAGGATCTTTAGTGATTCTCAGCGCTTCCTATGTAATTTAAATTTACTAATATTTTCCCAATGAAATGCCCTAGAGATAATACTGAGTTAGTCCAAGTAAAGCTGGAGAAGAAAAGCTATATGAAATGTCCCACTTGTAGTGGGCATTATATTGGGCTTACTGGAGCTAAATTACATGGAATCAAACTATCGGATCTGAATCCTAAATCGTCTCCGTGTGCACTTCCAAAAGGTGAAGCAGCGTTGATGTCGCCATCGACTGACCAGCCGATGAAGCACTTTGTCTATGAGGGGATAAGTTTAGATTATTGTGCAGCGTCAAATTCCGTCTGGATGGATAGTGGAGAGCTCCATAGTCTTGTTGAGAAATTCGTCACCAAAGGGAAGAATAAGAAAACCTCTTCTGAATATGGAATTCTAGATGGTATAGGAGATGGAGTAATAGGGGGGATAGGCGATGTGCTATTTAGTTTGTTTGATGGGGTGTAGTGACTAAGATTGTTGCTGTGTCTGATAGAATTAAATCCATGTGGATTTCAGCCAAATGGGAAGTGTTATTACTAACTAAGCAATGATGAGCTAAATAACTGTTTTTCAGATAAATCTTGCTATTTCAATGGATTGCATGCATGGAGGCGGCGCTGGAGTCCAAGAGGGACTCCTAATAGCCGCTTATTGATAGGTTTTTTTCTCTGTAAAGAGTTTCAGTAGATCATGTGCGGCTTTCCCAATCACGGGATTTAACCACACATTACATTATGACTGATATTACCTTCGAGAGCTTAGGTCTCTCTAAGCCGTTACTCGACGCTGTGAATGCACTCGGATTCGAGCAGCCTTCACAAATTCAAGCGCAAGCAATTCCAAGAATTCTAGCAGGAGACGACATCGTCGGACTCTCTGAGACTGGTTCTGGCAAGACTGCTGCGTTCACACTTCCAGCACTAGAAATGGTCGACCCGGAGGTATTTAGCCCACAGGTGCTCATCCTTTCTCCTACTCGTGAACTCTGTGTTCAGGTCTGTGAGGAAGTTCAGAGACTGGGTAAATTTTTACCAAACATGAGAGCTGTGCCAGTCTATGGTGGAGCTCCTATCGACAGACAGATCAAAGGGCTCAAAGGCTCACAGATGGTAGTCGGAACACCAGGTCGTCTTATGGATCACCTTCGCCGTGGCACACTGAAGACAGGTGAGCTTAAGCTCGTCATCCTCGATGAAGCGGACCGCATGCTCGACATGGGATTCCGTGAAGACATGGAAGAAATCCTCGGTCAGATCAAGGGCAAGCGCCAAACACTTTTCTTCTCAGCTACGATGAACCGTAAAGTTGAGAACCTCATTAAGAGATTCGGCAATAGCCCAGCAACTGTTGAAGTGGAGCGTAAGACACGCACCGTGGCAGCGATTGATCAGATGTATTATGAAGTGCGTAACCGCTCTAAGGTAGAGGTTCTCTCACGTCTGTTAGATACAATGACTCTTAGACTTGCAGTAGTGTTCTGTAACACGAAGCGTAATGTTGACGAGACTACTGAAGCTCTTTTAGCACGTGGCTACGCTGCGGACAGACTGCATGGTGACGTTACTCAGCAGATGCGTGAGCGTGTGCTCAAGCGTTTCCGTGACGGAACTGTAGAGGTGCTGGTAGCGACTGATGTTGCTGCTCGTGGACTGGATATCGATGATGTGGACGCAGTGTTCAACTTCGACTTACCACAAGATTTTGAAGATTACATTCACCGTGTTGGAAGAACTGGAAGAGCTGGCCGTGAAGGTAAAGCGATCAGTTTCGTCTACGGTAAAGATGTGTATCGTCTACAGGGAATCGAGAGATTCACTCGTCAGAAGATCCGCCGTGAGCGCATCCCTACTAAGGAAGATGTAGAAGGCAAGCGTGCAGATATTCTGTTCGAAAGCGTGAAGGAGAAGATCGAAGCAGGTGGTGCAGCAGATTATAAGCACTACATTGATCGCCTTCTTGAGCATGGGCACACAGCTACTGACATCGCTTCAGCACTATTCTCACAGCTTCGTGACACACTAGGCCGTGAAGGTGAAGTGATCCAGGAAGACAGACCGGGTGGTGACAGAGCTAAAACTCATGAGCGCCGTGAAAGACCAGAGCGTGGAGAGCGTGACGACCGTGGACGTGGAGATCGCCGTGAAAGAGGCAGAGATCGTGACCGTGGCGAACGCCGTGACAGACCAGAGCGTGGTGAGAGATCACGTGGTGAGCGTAGCGAGAGAAGTTTTGATAAAGAACGTGAACGCCGCAGAGATCCTGAGCTTAAAGCAGGCATGACTCAGATCTTCGTAGGTCTCGGTAGTGCTCTAGGGGTTAACCCAGGTGAAATCGCAGGTATGATTTATTCTGAGTGTCAGATCGGCAACGGCACACTCGGTAAGATCCGTCTATTCCCTAAGCATTGCCTAGTGCAGGTGCAGGAGAAGGACTGTGATAGCATCTGTAAGACACTCAAAGGATGTCAGCTCAGAGGCAAGTCATTCCCAGTCTACAAGGACAGAGATCTGTAAGCCTTAGCTTACAATTTAGCATTTAAGATTTAGCATTTAGCAGGTGATGTCGTTGAGACGTTACCTGCTATTTTTTTGCTTTAGAAGAGTGTTGCTCTTGGAGCGGGGCTTTGCCCTTGGGGGCAGGAAGCGGGGAGCCGCAAGCGTAGTTCTACCTTGAATATTTCTCCACAGAGCTCCCCAAAGCCAAAGGCTGCTCCGTGCTTCCGTGCGTAGCACAATGCTCCCGAGTTCACAACCCAAGGGTGGTTAAATCATCGTCGGAATAGCGTCTAACAGTCTCTTGGTGTATTCGTGCTCTGGTTCGTTGAAAACTTTTTCGGAGTCACCGTATTCTACGATCTTGCCTTTATACATGACGGCGATGTTGTCTGCTAGGTAGCGGACTACTGAGAGGTCGTGAGAGATGAAGATCATGGTTAGTCCTAGCTCGTCTCTGAGCTGGAGCAGGAGATTGAGAATCTGTGACTGGATGGATACATCGAGTGCTGAGACGGGTTCGTCTGCGATGATGAGTTTCGGCTCCGGTGCTAGCGCTCTGGCGATGGCGATACGCTGACGTTGACCACCTGAGAATTCATGCGGGTATTTCTTCATGAATGATGGATTGAGGCCAACTCTCTCCATGAGTGCGACAACTGCCTCCATGAGGGCTGTCTTATTCCCTTTGAGCTGTGGGTGACGTTGCTGCAGCGCTTCGGATAGAGTGGAGAAAATAGTCATTCTCGGGTTCAGCGATGCGTAGGGGTCTTGGAAGATCATCTGGAAGTCTAGTCTGCGCTTGCGGACTTCGTTTCGCGATAGTCTTGTGAGGTTTTCGCCTTCTAGGATGATGTCACCACCAGTAGCGGGGATGAGCTGCATGATGGTGCGAGAGAGGGTGGATTTTCCACAACCTGATTCACCTACTAGTCCCAGGATCTCGCCTTTTTCGATTGATAGGCTAATGCCATCGACTGCTTTTACACAGTCGACTACTTTTTTCGTCAATATTCCCTTGGTGATCGGGAAGTGAGTTTTTACGTCTTGGAGATCTAGGAACATAGGTGAAAATTTGAGATTTGAGATTAAAAATTTGAGACTTAGTAGCTACGGCCCCAGATGGCTCTTGCTTTGGTCGGGGCTCCGGTGACGATGCATGCAGCTTCAGGGCCATCTTGCTGGCCGTTAGGGAAGCAGCGGATTGCGATTTTGTGCTTCTTGCTGAGCTCTTCTTCTTGCTCATCGCTACCTGCCCATGGTGTGGTGAGCCAGCCTGGCTGATCGCTGCTTGACCAGTGTTTTTCGAACTCTGCTAGATCGCTACAATCAGAGATGTTAGAGTCACGGAGTTCAGTAGCACGGCGCAGGATTTCGTTCTGGATTTCCTGAAGTGTGTCTGTGCAGTCACGGATGAATTCTTCTTTTTCGAGGAATTGCTTATCGAAGGCATCACGGTCTCTGCGTTGGAGGCAGACTTTTCTGCTTTCGAGGTCACGAGGTCCGATTTCGATACGGATTGGCGCACCTTTTTTGACCCATTCCCACTTCTTAGCTCCACCAGCGAGGTCACGCTTATCGACGTGGACACGGAGAGGTTCGCCGTGGAAATCTTTGTGACGTAGAGTGGTAGCGAGAGCTTCACAGGCATCGATGATCGCATCACGTGAGTCTGGCTTAGGAGTGACTGGGATGATGATGATCTGCTGAGACGCGATACGGGGTGGGCAGATGAGTCCATCGTCATCAGAGTGTGCCATGATGAGTGTGCCGATGAGTCTAGTAGAGACGCCCCATGAGGTGGTCCATGCTAGCTGCTGAGTGTTGTCTCTTCCTGTGAATGAGATGTCCTGAGCTTTAGAGAAGTTCTGTCCGAGGAAGTGTGAGGTTCCTGCTTGGATTGCCTTTTTGTCCTGCACCATGGCTTCTACTGTTAGAGTCATGTCAGCACCTGGGAAACGTTCTACTGCTGACTTTTCACCTGGCACGACTGGGATGGCTAGGTGATTAGTGATGAAGTCTGTGTAGATCTGGTGCATTTGACGTGTTTCCGCGATGGCTTCTTCAGAGGTTTCGTGAGCGGTGTGTCCTTCTTGCCAGAGGAATTCTGCTGTGCGCAGGAATAGACGTGTGCGCATTTCCCAGCGCATGACGTTTGCCCACTGGTTAATGAGTAGTGGGAGGTCACGGTAAGAAGTGGTCCATCTAGAGAAGGCTGCGCCGATAATGGTCTCAGAAGTAGGGCGGATAACGTATGGTTCTGTTAGTTTACCAGATGGGATCATCTTAGTAGTTCCGTCTGCTTGCTTCTCAGCTTCTAGTCTGTGGTGAGTGACGACTGCACACTCGGTAGCAAAGCCTTCAGCGTGCTCAGCTTCTTTTTCTAGATAGGAAAGTGGAATGAGGAGTGGGAAGTAGGCATTTTGGTGGCCGGTTCTTTTGAAATATTTATCAAGTTGTTGCTGGATGTTCTCCCATAGAGCATAGCCCCAAGGCTTGATCACCATGCATCCTCGAGTCTCTGAGTTCTCAGCCATATCAGCTGCCTTGATCACTTGTTGATACCACTCTGGGAAATCTTCTGAACGAGTTGGAGAGATTGCATTTTTTGGTTGCTTTGCCATGCGCTGAGTGAAGAGAGAAATGGAGGCGGTGAAAAGAGTAAAATGCAGATATAATGACGTAATTATTAAGCTAGTGAAATTAAACGAGTTTATTTGAAATCAGACAGAGAGCAGTAGCTAGACTAGGTTTGAGGCTCTAAGGTAGCTGTTCTTCAATAGCATAGAGAATGTTTGAGAGGGTAAAAGATGCCCCCTACGTAGAGTCTGTAAATTTTTATCACGTTTATTCTCGCCAAACCTCGGTTTCACCCTCTATTTTCTAATGAAATATAATTTTTTAACTATGAAACACACTAACATTCGCAACATCATCACAGCCGCTTTCGTAGCCGCTGTGCTCGCTCCTTGCGCAGCTCTAGCGCAATATACTGTAGATATCGATAAGCCTAAGGTGGAAGATATTCAGTCTCCTAATAACGCTGGGAATGTGGCTAAGAAGTCGTTCAAGCCAAAGGACTGGATGGAGATCGAAGTGAAATTCAAGATCGAATCTAAAGATAAAGACAAGAAATTTGCAGATAAAGTGACAGTGAAGTGGTATGTCGCAGCAAAGAATCCAGATAAGAATGCTAAGGGATACATCCTGTTAGAAAAAGAAGTGACTCACGTGAATGTTCCAATCGGAGAAGATGTTTACACTTCTATCTATCTATCACCAAACTCTGTGATGCGTCTAACAGGTAGTGACAATGTTTCTAAGTCTGACATCAAAAACGTAGGTGGAGTATTCCTCGTGGATGGGCAGAAGCCAGTTGACAAGAAGAAGGGTTTCTTCTCTCTAGAGGGATCTAAAGTTTGGTGGAATAGCGGTCAACTTTCACGTTACGATAAGATACCACTTCTTAATAAAGCTGAGACTCCATTTAAGTTCCTCTGGTGGGACAGATTTGCTGAGATCGAAGTAGAGCGTTAATTTGCTAATCATCATTCAAATACGATAGAGCCGCTATTTAGCTGGGCTCTATCTGTATTTTTAAAGTCATCATTTCTACCTTAATCACAACTAACTATATATAATTCTATGGCTGAAGCACAGTCTATAATAGCTCTAAATATAGGTTCCCAACGAGTAACAATGGGAATCCTGACTCCAACGAGTAGCGGTGGACTCATACTGAAAAAGTATGCGTCATCAACAATCCTAGCAGATCCAGCAGCAGAAATGACCCGACTCCCTCAGATACGAGTGGCGATCGGTGAGCTGGCAGATAAACTAGGAGTGCAAAAAGAAAAGGTCAGCTATGCGATCTCTGGTCAGTCAGTCTTCACGAGATTCGTGAAGCTTCCAGTGCTCGATAGTGACAACTTGGAGCAACTAGTAACTTTTGAAGCGCAGCAACACGTTCCGTTTCCTATCAATGAGGTGGTTTGGGATTGGCAACTGCTTAGTGCCGCTGGAGCAGAACAAGAAGTTGTTCTCGTAGCGATTAAGTCAGATGCGTTGGATGATATTAACGATTGCGTTGTAGATGCAGGACTCCAAACAATGGAAGTAGATGCATCACCTATGGCGATCGCAAATGCATTCCGCTATAACTATGATGATCTAGAAGAATCAGCATTGCTTATCGATATCGGAGCTCGCACTAGTAACCTCGTCTATAAAGATGGAGGAAAGATTTTCACAAGAACGATCGCTATTGGTGGTTCTACGGTGACTTCAGCTATCTCTAAGGAATACAATGTTCCATTCATTGAAGCTGAATCACAGAAGTGCTCTAACGGTCTAGTAGCTCTAGATACAAGGCATACCTCAGGTCTAGATGAGCTAACAGCTGCACTAGGTAGCTGTATCAGAACGGCGCTCAATAGAATGCCAGCTGAAATCGCTAGAACGACTAACTTCTTCCGCAGTCAGCATGGTGGAGCGGCTCCTAAGCGAGTCATTCTTGCTGGTGCTGGATCTAACCTACCTAAGATCTCAGATTTCTTCCAAGAGAAGCTCAGATTACCAGTAGAGTATTTTAACCCACTCAAGAAAGTTTCCGTAGGGCAGGGGGTCGATGTTGATCAAGTGTCACTCGAAGCTCACCTTCTCGGTGAAATTGTTGGTCTAGGTCTGCGTGCTGTTGATAAGGCGAAGCTGAACATCGATCTGGTGCCAGATGTGGTGAAAGTAGAACGTGCTGACGCTAAGCGTAAGCCAATACTTATCGCTGCTGCTGCTATATTAGTGGCATCATGCGCTGCGTATGCAGCTACTGGTTACATGGCTAAATCAAAGGCGATCAAGCAAGCTGGAGTTAGCGAAGACATCGCAAACGGTCTATCTGTCTACGCGAACCCTATTAAGGCTGAGCAGAAAAAGGCTGAGAAAATCGGTGATATTGTAGATCTATACGGTGAGGCAATAGGCGCTAAGGTGAATTGGAATAAATTGCACAGCGAGCTAAATGCTCACTTCTCGCATCCTAATCTCTGGGTAACTAGCTTTGAGCCAATTGTAAATTACGATCCAGAATCTGAAGATAATGTTTCTATCGTTGCAGGTGACTTTGCAAGAGGTGACTACAATAGGACGTCAATCGTTCAAATCGGTAGCGAACCTGAGTTTCTTCCTAGCGGAAAGCGAAACAGGAATTATAAGGCTCCTATGATTACAGCTATTAGGCTTAAGGGTTATCGTCGTGGTGATTCTACCAATGACGTGATCATCAGGCATGCTAACTTGTTAGAGGAGTCTGATCTGTTTACTGATAAGATCAAAAAAGGCAGAAAAGAAGTCGAAATTCCTGCCAAGCAACTAATTTTAGAAAACAAGACAAGCATCCCAGAAGGTAAGTTGGCAGCGCCATTTACTGTGATTGTGCCTCTTGCTAACCCAATTCCTTTCAAATAATACTATGAGCTGGATACAAGAAAACAAATTTGCAGCAACGCTGCTAGGAGTATCAGTAGTGGCATCTGGTGCCTTATTCTATCTCGGAATGAGCGCTAGATCAGAAGCGACGCAAGCAAATGAAGATAATTCAAATGCGATAAGGAAGGTCAACAGTCTAAAGGCTGGTAAACCATTCCCTGATGCTGATAATAAAAAGATGGTGAAAGATAAGGTGGCGGGTTTCGCTGCTGATACTTATGCCTTCCAGCAGGAATTGCTAAAGTTTAGACCTGAGGGGATGCCACGTGTCTCACCTGGTGACTTCAACAAAAAGGTAGGTGACTATGTGAGACTTCTCAAAGCTTACTATACTGAGAAAAAAATCGCTCTTCCGGAGTCGACTGCATTCGGTTTAGAAGCCTACGTTGGTCCACTAGCTGATAAGGATGCAACTCGTGAGCTAGAATATGAGCGCAAGGCTCTAGACTGGCTCTTTAAATCATTAGCTGATGCGAACCCGACTTCTTTAGTGAATGTCCATCGCCAGCAGATCGCCGCAGAGAAAAATGCAGGCTCTAAATCAAGCAATAAAAGATCCACACGTTCTAATAAAGTGGACTCAGTTTATCAGGCGATGCCTGTGGAGCTGACGTTTACTGGGTCAGAAGCTAGTTTGAAGACGTTTCTTACTACTATCGGTGAGGCTAAGGAGTATTTCTTCGCAGTGCGTGTGATGCGCTTGCAGAATGAAAGTGCTGAGTCTCCTGATCTTAGTTTAGCGAAATTCGCTGAGCAGGTAGCTGCAGGGGGAGATGACTTTTTCGGTGGCTTAGATTCAGAGGGAGAAGGCGATTCTGCTCCAACTGTTGATGAAAAAATTCTTAAGAAGGTGGTGGGTGATGAAAAGCTTGTCGTTTATCTAAAGCTCGATTTGCTTCTGTTCAAAGAAGCGAAAGAGGTGAAAATTCCTGGGTATAAGCCAGCAAAACCTGAAACTACACAAATTAAAAAGTAATGTCTTGGATATCTGAAAATTATGAAAAAGCTGCTCTAGGAGTATCAGCGGTAGTGGCTCTAGCAATAGGTGCGTCCATTATCACTGGTGGTGATGAAGCTGGTGATGAAATCCGTAACCCTAAAAAGGTGACTGATTATCCAGTGGCTCAAGAGGCGTCGCTTACCAAGCTTAAAGAGGTGATACAGTCTCCTCAGAGCTGGGTGTTTAGTCAGCACAAGAAGACCGACCTTAACTCATTTGTGGGCTACCCGCTATATGGGATTAAAGGTAACCCTGGGATTCACGAGCTTGGGCCTGAGACTTTGTTCGATGGGATAGAGCTTTCTTGGTGGAGAGAAAACAATCTCGAAGATTACCAGTATGAAGATGGTGGATCTAGAGATGCTGATGGCGAAGGATTCTCAAACAAAGAGGAACACGATGCTAAAACAGATCCTAACAATGCTGAAAGTCATCCTAGTTTCATTACAAAGCTAAAGTTTGTCGAAGCCCTAAAGCCTGAGCCATTCAGAATTCAGTGGTCACAGATGGATGCTGAGCGTGGAGCATTTACATTTAGAGCAGGCAATGCGCCTTCATCTCTAGATGTAGCAGGAGTAGGCGATACATTTCCTAAAGAGCCTCACAATAAAGCTAAAGCTTATGCTAACCGCTTTAAGATCATAGAAAAGGGTAGAGGGCTTAATGCTACTACCAATAGAGAAGAAGATTTCTATATGGTTGAGGATTTACATCCATTGAAGTCTAAGCGCCAATTCAAGCTCTGGTATTCTAGCAGGAAAGCATACTATGACTGGTCTGCTATGTTCCAGCTAGATACACCGAATGGTGGTGAGCCATTTAAAGTAGAGGAGGGTGGAGAGTTTTCACTGCCATTTAAAGAAGGCGGAAAAGGCTACAAATTCCTACTAGAAGAAAGAAAAGGTAATAAATTTGGCAATCCTAGCATTGAAATGAAAGAAGGAGATGCTAAAAAAGTGGTTCCACTAGGACTCGCTCCTGCCAAGGAAGAAAATGACGGAGGCTTATAATCAGCCAAATACGATAAAAACCTTTAATTTAACCGAGTAAAACAGTCTGTCAATGGGCAGCAATCGCAATTAATTTACAAAAAGTGAAAATAGAGCTTCACAAACCTACAAAAAATAGAAGAGAGTAATCTTAATCATGGAAAATACACCTACGCACCGATCCAGTAATAAAGCTGCCATACTAATGGCAGTAGCCGCAGTAATGCCGCTAGGACTCAGCACCATGGCTAGCGCACAGTCATCTAATAGTCTTGTTCAAGACGAGATAACTAGACGTAAGCTAGCAGTTGCAGAGGCTGACAAAGAAATCATTGCAGGCCGTGAGGCATATGCAAAAGGGAATTACGAAGAAGCTGTTAAGCTTTATCGTTCAGCTACAACGAAACTTCCTCAGGGACCGATCGCTGAAGATAGACGTCACTCATACGTGGCGCACTTAGTAGATGGCTCTGTAGCGCTCGCACAGCAATATCGCCGCACAGGCAGATATGACGAGGCTAGAGAACTTTTGAATAACGTTCTTCAGAAAGATCCAGGTAACGTGCATGCTAAAAAGCAGCTCGAATACCTAGACGACCCTATCCGCACCAGCCCTACACTCACTTATGAACACGTGAGAAACGTAGAGAAAGTGCGTAAGCTACTTTACAGAGGTGAAAGCTACTACAATCAGGCTCAGTTTGATCATGCTATTTCAGAGTATAAAGAAGTGCTCAGAATTGACCCATACAACAAAGCGGCTCGCCGTGGTATGGAGAAGGTAAACGTTGCAAAGAGCGACTACTACCGTGCTGCATACGACGAGACAAGAGCTCAAATGCTCATGGAAGTAGACAGAGCTTGGGAGCAAACTATCCCACCTAACCTTCCAACAGGCGTTGGTGATGTAGGTGGTGATGCGGTGGTGAATGAAAATCCAGCACTCTACCTAAGACGTAAACTTCAGAGAATCCAGCTTGAGAATGTGGAGTTCACAGAGGACGCTACAGTTAAGCAGGCAATTGACATCCTTCGTCTTCGTGCTCGTGAGCTCGACAACGATGAGCTAGATCCAAATAAGAAGGGTCTTAACTTCGTATTCCGTGACCGTGGTGTTGTGGGAGATGCAGCTCCAGGTGGAGAAGATGATGGAGCAGGTTTCCTCGATAACGGCAAAATTGAGAACATCAAGCTAGGTGGACTTAAGCTACGTAACGTTCCTCTCGGTGAAGCGCTCAGACAGATCTGTGAGGCTACAGGACTTCGTTATAAAGTTGAAAACTACTCAGTAGTTCTCATGAGAGCTACTGACCTTGATGATACAGAGCTCTACACAAGAACATTCCGTGTTCCACCAGATTTCAAGACTCTACTAAGTAGTGGTGATACTGGTGACGACGGTGGTGGTGATGATCCATTTGAGGACACTAGTGGCGGTGCTACTGCTGAAAAGTCAGCTAAAGAGCTTCTAGAAGCTTCAGGTATTCCATTCCCAGAAGGTTCTTCAGCGATTTTCTCAAGAGCTCGTGCTGTTCTAACAGTGCGTAACACTGCGAACAACCTCGACATGATCGAAGCGCTCGTAGAGGACATCAGAAGCAGAAAGCCTAAGCAGATCAAAATGCTTACTAAGTTTGTTGAAATCAACCAAGAGAACACTGACGAACTCGGTTTCGATTGGATCATTTCTCCATTCGGTCTCACAGGGAACGCAATGTTCCTCGGTGGTGGCACAGTAGGCAACGGCACACCTAGAACTGCATCCGATTTCGGTAACGGTCCTGGTGGAGCTACTATCCCGGGTATTCCATCTATCGCTACTCAGAACGTATCTAACACGACTTCAAGTGGTCTCCGTTCAGGTGACTATGCAGTAACTCGTGACAGCATCGATTCATTCCTAAATAATCCTAGCAGAACTGCTCAGAACTCTAATACAGCTCCTGGCATTCTCTCACTCACTGGTCTCTTCTCAGATGGTCAGGTGCAGATGATTATGCGTGGACTATCACAGAAGAAAGGTTCTGACGTAATGACTGCTCCGAGCATCGTATCTCGCCCAGGTGAGAAAGCGACTATCGAGATCATTCGTGAATTTATCTACCCAACTGAATACGAACCACCAGAACTTCCAAACCAGGTTCAGGTAGGCGGCGGTCTTAACGGTGGTGGTCAGAACGGTGGTAACCAAGGTGGTAACATCTTCCCAGTTACTCCAGCTACTCCGACTGCATTCGATAAGCGTAACACAGGTGTTACACTTAACGTTGAGCCAGGTTTAGGTGATGATGGTTATACTATCGACCTTAACTTCACTCCTGAGATTGTTGAGTTTGAAGGATTCATCAACTACGGATCACCAATTCAGTCACCAGCGACTGATGCACTTGGTAACCCAATCGTTGTAACAATCACTGAGAACCGCATCGAGATGCCAGTCTTCTCTACCAGACGTGTAGAAACAGCGCTGACTATCTATGATGGACACACTGTTGCAGTGGGTGGACTCATGCGTGAGAATGTTCAGAACGTTGAAGATAAAGTTCCAATACTTGGAGATCTTCCACTCATCGGACGTCTCTTCCAGTCTAAGTCTGAGAACCGTATCAAGAGTAACCTTATCATCTTCGTGACAGCTCGTATCATCGATGCGACTGGTCAGCCAGTGAATGGCGGAGCGGTAATTACTCCAGAAGGTCCAGGAGCTGGTGCTGCAGGTCCAGATGGACTACTTCCTGAAATTCGTTAATCTAATACTAGATAAAATCTTACAAGCGGAACCGTTTATGATTGCGGTTCCGCTTTTTTTGTCGGAAATTTTAGATGTGAAATCTTTTGGTCTAACAGGTGGCATTGCCACTGGGAAATCTACTGCTGCGATAATGATGCAGGCAGCGGATTCAAATCTAGTTTTGTTTGATGCAGATCTCTGTGTGAGCCAGCTCTATCAGTCTGCGGATGTGATTGCTGAGTTGGTGAAAATGTTTGGAGATAGAGTGCTTGGTGCTGATGGAGTATTAGACCGAGCGATGATGCGGGAAGTCGTCTTTTCTGATGAGGATAAGAAAGAGGAGATACAGCAATTCATTCACCCTTTAGTTAGAAAAGAATGTCTTGCTATGAAGGTGGATGCGGAGCATAGTTCTGGCGCATCGCTGTTTGTTGCCGACGTGCCTCTTTTGTTTGAAGGAGGCTTTGACTTTGGTCAGGAGGCAAATCTGGTGGTTGCTGTATCGCGTGAAACGCAGATAGAGCGACTAAAAATGAGGAGCGGATTCGACGATGCCACGGTTCTAGCCATTCTTGCGGCCCAACTCCCCATTGCACATAAAGTCAACTGTGCCGACATCGTTCTATGGAATGAAGGTCCGTTGACTGTGTTACAAGCGCAAGTGAATCTATTTATAAAACAAACAAAATTTACAATATGAACGAAAACGAAGAAAATGAGGTGAAGCCACAAGTAGTGAGCGAGCCTGATGTGTCAGTAACGAACGAAGTTGCTGAAGAAAAAGCTCCTAAAGCTAAGAAGGTGGCGAAGAAAAAGCCAGCTGCTAAGAGAGCAAAGAAAGTAGTCTCTGATGATGAATCCCAGACTGAAGCTGCTGAAGTGAATGCTGAAGAAAGCGAAGTCAAAGAAGAGATCAAAGAAGAGATCAAAGAGCCTGTGAAGGAGCCAGTAAAAGAGGAGCCTAAGTATGATGTTCCTGACAAGCTTATCGTGAATGAATTTCGTGAAAGACCATTATCTGAACTGCATACGATCATTGATGCTCTGCCGATCAAGAGTCACACTATGGCGATGAAAAGCCAGTTAGTTTTTGATATCTTATCGTTCTACGCAAAGCATGGCACTGAGCTCGAGGGCTACGGTATTCTAGAGCAGGCTAAAGATAACTACGCGATGCTTCGCTGTCCTAAGAAATCTTTCAAGACTTCTCCGGATGATCTGTATGTAGGCGGAAATCTAATCAAGGATCACGGTCTTGCTGTAGGTCAGAATGTGCGTGTTAAGATGCGTGCGCCTAGAGGTAGAGATAAATACCTTTCGGCGATGGAGGTTCTCACAGTTGAGGGTATCCCAGTTGCTGATTACGTGAAGCCAGCTGATTTTGATAGGCTCACTCCATTGATTCCTAACGAGAGAATTATTCTCGAAAATGGAGCTGAGGGTGGAGTAGGTGTTAGAGTAGTGGATCTAGTGGCGCCACTTGGAAAAGGTCAGCGTGGTCTGATCGTAGCTCCACCTCGTGGAGGTAAGACTATTCTGCTGAAGAATATCGCTAAATCTGTCCGAGCTAATCACAAAGAAGTTGAGCTTATTGTTCTCCTGTTAGATGAACGTCCAGAAGAGGTGACTGACTTTGAGGAGACTGTGGATGCTGAAATCTTTAGCTCTACATTCGATGAGCCATCACGAAGACATGCTCAAGTTTCTGATTTAGTGCTAGAGCGTGCTAAGCGACTCGTTGAGCTAGGCAGGGATGTGGTGCTTCTGTTAGACTCATTGACTCGTCTCGCTCGTGGCCATAACAATTCTCAAAAAGGCGGAGTCATCGGCTCAGGTGGTCTGAATCCTAAAGCGCTTCAGCAGAGTCGTAAGTTCTTCGGAGCTGCTCGTAATGTTGAAGGTGGCGGTAGTCTAACAATTCTAGCGACTGCGCTAGTGGAGACCGAGAGTCGCATGGATGAAGTTATCTTTGAGGAATTCAAGGGGACTGGCAACATGGAGATAAAGCTTGATCAAGAGTTAGCAGAACGTAGAATTTTCCCAGCGATCCATATCCCTCAGAGTGGAACAAGAAATGACGACCGTCTTTACCATCCTGATGAAATGCAGAAGGTGTTAGAGATTCGCCGTGTCATAGCAGCGCTTCCAGTAGGTGATGCGCTTCAAACATTGATGAAGGCGTTAAACCAGACTCAGAATAACACAGAACTTTTACTTAAGGGGATTTAATGATAGAAACAACTAAGGATCTAACAGAATATTTTAACTCGCTTAACGGCGACTTCAGAGCGATGGACTTGGAGGCAGATAGTCTTCACCGTTATAATGAGAAGATGTCACTGGTGCAGTTCACTGATGGTGAGAATCATCAGCTGATAGATCCGTTGGCGGTCGAAGATATGCAGCCACTGAAAGATTTCCTCTCTACGGGGAAGTTATGGATGCATGGAGCTGACTATGACATTGTGCTGATGCGCCGTGATCTAGATGTGGTTCCACCGATGATTTATGATACTCAGATAGGGGCGAGGCTTTTAGGGGTGAAGAAATTTGGTTACGCCAATCTAGTTGAGCATTACTGTGGTGAAGAGATCAGCAAGAGTTCACAGAAGGCAGACTGGGCGAAACGTCCACTCACTGACATCATGCGTAAGTATGCGATCAATGACGTGCTTTATCTGAAGCCTATCGTGGATCAAATTCTAACAGGTCTTCATGAGAAGGGTCGTTATGAGTGGTTTATCGAGAGTTGTGAGAACGCTAGAGAGAAAGTGTTAGCTCGTCCTATGTCTAAGGAGGATCCTTGGCGTATCTCAGGATGTGGTAAACTCCAGCCTAAGGCTTTGGCTTATCTGCGTGCTCTCTGGTATTGGAGAGATGCAGAGGCGATGAAGTGGGATAGACCTACTTTTATGGTCTGTGGTAATAAGCAGTTGATCACTTGGGCGCTAGACTTATCTAGTGGCAAGGATCCTGTGCTTCCTAAGCACTTCCGCACAACAAGAAGAAAATGTTTCGTAGAGGCTGTGGAAGAGGTGAAAGGTCTTTCTGAAGATCTCTATCCTAAGCGTCCTACGGCTAAAGGTAAGCGTAATAAGGATGAGGCGTTCGATAAGCGGGTCGAGGAAATGTTAGCGAAGAGAGATAAAGTCGCTGCTGAACTCGATATCGACTCATCATTGCTTATCAATAGAGCTATTTTAGAGTCAATTGCAGCGCAAGAAGTTGAGAGTTCTGATGTGCTGATGAAATGGCAGCATGAGTTACTTAATTTCTAATTATTTGTCGCATTGTAATTAGCCTAATTACAATGCGTTACAGGTGTTTAAAAACATATCTGAAATAAGCTCCAAATTATAAAAAAAAGGAGCTGAAAAAGTCCTGTTTTTATGGGTTTTTTACTGGTCATTATTGGGTGAAATCATACCTTCTAAGGACACATGTCAGATAATCCAAATGAACCAAAAGAAGAGCCAGAAGTAGCGGATACTAATGTCTCAGGGGAGCAGGAGTATGGAGCTTCTCAGATCGACAAACTCGAGGGTCTAGAAGCTGTCCGTAAGCGCCCGGGGATGTATATCGGTGACCCAGATGTTAGAGGTCTCCACCACTGCGTATTCGAAGTTATTGATAACTCTATCGATGAGCACTTAGCCGGCTACTGTGACACGATCGATGTCTCGCTAAATATAGATGGCTCAATTTCCATCTCCGATGATGGTCGTGGTATCCCAGTCGATATCCACCCTAAATTCGGTATTCCAGCCGTAGAACTCGTTCTCACTAGCTTGCACGCTGGTGGTAAGTTCGGTCAGGGAGCTTATAAATACTCAGGCGGTCTCCACGGTGTGGGTGCCAAGTGTGTGAACGCACTTTCAGATTGGTTCGTTGCAGAAGTTACTCGTGAGAGTAAAGTGCACCAAATCAAATTCGAGCGCGGAACGACCGTTGAGCAACTCTCTGTAATCGGTGATGCTCCAGCAGATGTGACAGGCACTAAGGTGACCTTCTTCCCGGATGCTACTATTTTCGTAGATACGATTCAGTTTGAATTCGATCGTCTCTCTACTCGTATGCGTGAACTCGCGTTCCTAAACCCAGGTCTAACGATTCAGCTAGAAGACAAGCGTCCAGAGTCAGCTAAGAAAGGCACATTCTACTATGCTCGTGGTATCGTAGAATTCGTTGAGCAGCTTGGTGAGAACAAGACTTTGATTCATGCTGAGCCAGTGGAGATCCACGGTAAGCGCAGTATTGAAATCGATTACGACGGTAAAGTCATGGAAGATGATGTGTTTGCTGACGTTGTTTTCCAATACAATGATTCGTATAAAGATAACATTCTTTGCTTCGCAAACTCTATTCCAAACGCGGATGGAGGAACTCACCTAACAGGTTTCCGTGGTGCTCTCACAAGAGCGATCAACCAATACGCAAAAGCGAATAAGATCCTCAAGGATAAAGATCCATCACTCTCAGGTGATGACGTCCGTGAAGGTATCGTTTGTGTAATCTCAGTGAAGATGCCTAACCCGAGATTCAGTTCTCAGACGAAAGGTAAGCTAGTGAATGCAGAGATCGAAGGTGTGGTAAGTTCCATCGTTTACGAAGGTCTCCAAGAATACTTTGATGAGAATCCTAACCTAGCGAAAATGATCATCGACCGTGCTGTGAATGCAGCTCGTGCTCGTGAGGCAGCTCGTAAGGCTAGAGAGACTGTTAGAAAGTCCGTCATGTCCGGCGGTGGTCTCCCGGGTAAGCTGGCTGACTGCTCAGAGCGTGACCCTGCTAAATCTGAGATCTATATTGTGGAGGGTGACTCCGCTGGTGGTTCTGCTAAATCTGGCAGAAATAGAATCAACCAAGCGATCCTACCGCTCCGAGGTAAGGTGATCAACGTTGAGAAAGCACGTCTACACAGAGCGCTTCAGAATAAGGAAATCCAAGCGATGATCACTGCTATCGGTGCAGGTATCGGTGATGGTGACCAAGAAGGCGCATTCAACGTTGAGAAAGTTCGCTATCATAAAGTCATTATTATGACGGATGCGGATATCGATGGTGAGCACATTAAGACACTGCTTCTGACATTCTTCTGCCGCCACATGCCAGATATGGTTAAGGCTGGTTATCTCTACATTGCGCAGCCGCCGCTCTATAAGGTTACTCGTAAGAAGCGTGAAGAATATATCGCTGACGATGATGCTCTCAACGAAATTTTGATCCAACTCGGATCAGAAGACGTGAGGCTCAGAAAGTTTGGAACGACTGAAGAAGTGGACTCAGATCTACTCCGCAGCGTTCTTGACACACTCGCTCAGCTAACGAAATTCACTTCAGCGCTCGAAGGGCATGGTGGAAGCTTCCGTCAGATCCTAGAGCGTAAGGTTGATGGTAGACTCCCAGAGTTTATGGTCAGAGTGAGGCTCGGAAATGAAGAGTCTGTGCATTATCTACATGATGAAGCAGAGCTTGCAGCATTCGCTGCTGATAACCGTGACCTCCGTCTCGCTAATGAAGAACTTACTGAAGAGGAAATCGAATCCTACAAAGAGCAATACGATGGTCAGCAACGACGTGCTGTTAAGAGAGATCTTAACGAGTCTGCTGCGATCAGTAAGATTCTCGGACGTCTTAATGAGTTTGGTTTAGCTACAGATCCATTCTTCTCTGATGATAAGCCAGTGTATGAGCTTATCGAAGGTGATGGTGGAGACGATGGTCCAGTGCCAGTCTTTAACCTGTTCGAAATTTTGACACGTGTGTTGGAGATTGGCAGAAAAGGAATGCGTATCCAGCGATTCAAGGGACTAGGTGAGATGAATGCGAAAGAGCTGTTCTCTACTACTATGGACCCTGAGAGACGTCAGCTTCTTCAGGTCAGACTAGACGAAGATAATGAGATAGAAGCGGACAGAATGTTCGATATCCTAATGGGTGACGTCGTAGAACCTCGTAAGAGATTCATCGAAGACAACGCTCTCAACGTGAGAAACCTAGACGTTTAACCAATAAATAATTTTAGAACATGTCTAACGATAATATAAAAGTAGTCAACGTTGCTGACGAGATGTCTAAGTCCTTTTTGGACTACTCGATGTCAGTAATTATTTCCAGAGCGCTGCCAGATGCACGTGATGGACTCAAGCCTTCGCAGCGACGTATCTTGTATGCGATGCACAATGACCTTTCTCTAACACCTGCAAAAGCGCACCTTAAGAGTGCTCGTATTGTGGGTGACACGATGGGTAAGTATCACCCACACGGTGATAGCGCTATCTATACCACATTGGTAAATATGGCTCAGCCATGGACGATGCGTGAGATTCTCATTGATGGTCAAGGTAACTTCGGTTCGGTGGAAGGCGACGCAGCTGCTGCGATGCGATATACTGAGGCCAGACTTACTCACATGGGTTCTGCCATGATGATCGATCTGGAGAAAGAAACAGTAGATACTCAGCCGACTTACGATGAAACTCGTCAAGAGCCAGTCGTGCTTCCAGCAGCGATTCCTAACCTCCTAGTCAATGGTGGAACAGGTATTGCGGTGGGTATGGCAACTAACATTCCTTCTCATAACATGGGTGAGGTGATCGATGGTGTATGCGCACGTATTGATAACCCTCAGCTCACATTTGAAGAAGTGAAGCAGTATATCAAGGGGCCTGACTTTGCAGGTGCTTGTGAAATTCGTGGTTTCAAAGGTATCGATAGTTACTTCCGCACAGGACGTGGAAGTATCAAGATGCGTGGAACAATGGACATCACTGAAAAGGCTTCTGGCGTCTCAGTCATTACAATCACTCAGGTGCCACATGGTGTGAACCGTGCTACGCTTCAGCTTAGAATTGCTGAGCTTGTTAGAGAGAAAATCTTATTAGATATTTCTGGGATGCGTGACCTCTCTGATGATGAGACACGTATTGAGATTACTCTTAAGCGTGACGCACGTCCACAGGTGGTAGTGAATCAGATCTTTAAGCTCACTTCTATGGAGACATCGTTCGGTGTTAACATGCTGGCTATTCATGAGCGTCGACCTAAGCAAATGTCAGTTCTTGACTGTCTAGACGCATTCATTGAGCACAGACGTGAAATCATTATCAGAAGAACTCGCTACCTGCTTAAGAAGGCTGAGCTTCGTGCTGAGAACTTGGAGGCATTCCTTCTCGCTCTTGGTCACCTCGATGACTTCATTAAGATTATCCGTGACTCTAAGAATCGTGATGAAGCTCGTGGAAGACTTAAGGAATATGATTTCCCAACTGAGACTGCTGAGCAGCTAGGAATTCTTATCCGTTCACAGGCATCAGTCCAAGGCGATCGCTACGTATTCACAGACCGTCAAGTTAACGCTATTCTTGAACTTCGCCTCTACCAGCTTACTGGTATGGAGAGAGACAAGGTTAAAGGTGAGTATGATAATCTTCTTATCGATATTAAAGACTTCCTGGATATTCTTGCGAAAGAAGCTCGTGTTTTAGCTATCATTAAAGATGAGTTGTTAGAGATCAAAGAAAAGCATGCGACTCCACGTCACTGCCCAATCCTTCCGGATGAAGGTGAGATTGCTATCGAGGATCTGATTGCTAACGATGGAATGATCGTGACACTTTCTAACAAAGGTTACATCAAGCGAACTCCTTCTGCTGACTACCGTGTTCAGGCACGTGGCGGTAAGGGTGTGAAAGGTCTAGAAACTAAGTCTGCGAATAAGAGCAAGGATGAGGAGCAAGACTTCGTCGAGCATCTCTTCTCTGCGCAAGCGCATGATTATCTAATGTTCTTCACGAATACTGGACGTGTCTATGTAGAGCGTGTTTACAGTCTACCAGAAGGCTCAAGAGCCTCTAAAGGGCGTAGTATTAAAAACGTGCTTAACCTTCAGGCTGATGAAACGATTGCAGCAACTCAGCGACTAGAGCGTCAGCTAGATGAAGATGGTAATGATATCACGCTAGCAGTGCATGATAAGTTTGTTCTCTTCGCGACTCGAAGTGGTAAGGTTAAGAAGACTGCATTGGCTGACTTCAAGAACTACCGTAAGGATGGTATCATCGCTATTAAGTTAGACGAGGGTAACACGCTTATCGATGTTCGTATCACTAACGGAAATGACGAAGTGATCCTGGTGACTCGTAAGGGTCTATCGCTTAGATTCACTGAAGACCAGGCTCGTGCTCAAGGTAGAGCGACAGCTGGTGTAGGTGGAATTAAGCCAGTGGGTGATGACTACGTTGTCGGTATGGCGATTGTCAATCCAGAGGGAACTCTGCTGGTAGCTTCAGAGAATGGAATCGGTAAGCGATCACCGTTTGATGACTACAGAGCGCAAACTCGTGCTGGTAAGGGTATCATCACAATGAAGGTCACTGAGAAGACCGGAGAGGTAGTTTCTGCTTCGACAGTGTTCCCAGATGATGAACTCATGCTGATGACATCTGATGGTCAGTCCATCAGAATCCGCTGTGCAGATATCAGAGAATGTGGCCGAAATACTCAGGGTGTGAAACTTGTCACCATGAAAGATGGAGTTAAGTTGTTAGATACAGCTAGAGTGGTTCCTGATGACGAGGAAGATGAATCTGAAGATGTAAATTCTGAAGATACAGCTGACTCAGAAGAGGGTGCTGCAGATGCTCCGACTGACGCTCCGGCAGATGAAGATTCTGAAGAGTAGTTTAGATTAGCATTATTATAAGTTTACCCGCTGTGAGGAATTCACAGCGGGTTTTTTCATTTTTACACAGGTTATTCACATTTTGAGAAAATAAATTTTCGATGCTGGGCATAGTCTTTTTTAAATATTTTTTAATAAATTTGTTTGCATAGGTTAAATTTTTAAACTATGAAGGCATGGTAGATGAACCCCCTTCAGAGCCATTTTAAGCTGTTCTCAGGTATGATCACGCTTGGTGCTTTGATCATAGGTAGTGCTATTGCTAGTGGTCAAACTATGTGGCAGATGGTTCATGATGAGCTCTACGAGGTAGAGCGAGAGATGGAAACTGAAGTCGCTAGCCAAGCTGCTTTAAGGAGTGTCGCTATAGTGAATCGAACTAGAGGGTGGCGCAAAGATATTACTGCTACTATATTTTGGGTAGGGGAGGAAGCGTGTAGAGCGAATCCAGTTCATAATAAATCGAGCTCGTGGGATCGTAATTGGGTTTTAAGTTATGGTGGGGTTGATTCACCACGTAAGCGCAATGGTTTTGCCCCTAAATTTTTTAAACCGAAGATGAATCCCTTCTATATAGCGCTACCATATAATGATATTGCTCCAAAGGGTGTTGGTCACAAAACGGAAGCAGCAAAGGTGATTTGGTGGTATGAGGATGATTATGTAAATCGCTACAGATCAGTTTGTAAGGGTCGATGGATCGCTATTGAGTATGGAGGTAAGGTTTGCTATGCTCAATGGGAAGATTGTGGGCCGTTCGTTACTAACGACTGGGAGTATGTCTTCCAAGGTAAGGCTCCCAAGAAGAATAGAAATGACAGTGCTGGTATTGACCTGAGTCCAGCGATTAGAGATTATTTAAAGCTGAGAAGCGGTGAGAAGGTTTCTTGGAAATTTGTAGAAGAGGATGAAGTGAGCAGGGGGCCATGGAGTAAATGGCTACGCAATAACAGTGTGCTCACCACAAACCCATAGAGGTTAATTTTATCACTAGTTAGTGTTATTGTATAAATTGAACAGTGTTCTCATTTTCAGATAGTAGAGCCATTATTAAATTTATCTAAAGCCCTAAAAAGTGAATCTTGCTAGTGAAGTGGCGAATTATCGAGTTATTTTTTTGAGGACGAATTAGAGAGATGAGCAGTTTTTTGTCCTTAAAAACAGCAGGAATTTTTTAAAAAAATGGCGATGATTTGCTTGCGCTTATAGTTAAGTTACCTTTATCTTTTAGCTTTACATAACTAACTGATTCTGTGACAAAACTCCTATGTCACCCCGCGAAAATAATCAACTAATGGCTGCTATGATGAGTAGAGCTGCTAGTGTTACATTTGATCCAATAATCCCAGCGCACCGAGCGCAATTTAATCCTGCTACAGGATCTTGGGTATTTGGTCTAGCTGCATTTGCTGCAGGTGTAGCCATTAATAGAATGATTCATTCCGAGTCTGGGGAGACTCCGTCACCTGACAAAAGAAGTCGTAGTAGTGAGCAGCCACGCTTGAAGCAGGCTCCAGCACCATCTAAGGGATACAGCGCTCTTAAGCGTGGTAGCATGAAGGATCTCTTACATGATACGATGGCTGAAGAGTCAAAGAGCGGTGAATATTTAAACAGTATTGGCTCTGAAGTAGCTAAGCTTAGAGCTGAAGTTGCCGCGTTGAGTGCACAGAGAGAGCAGATAAAGTATGAGCAGGATCATTCTCATGATGTTGCTGCTTCGCATGAGCCAAGCATAGCGAGTCAGCAAGATGTCTGGTCACCAGCACCTCCTGTCTCGCAAGAGGCGCCAGCGGAAGCTCTCAAGCAAGAGTTCGAAGTAGTGCGTGAGACTCTTAGTAAGCTAAATGCTGAGAAAGCAAAATTAGTCGAAACAGAGCAGGAACTCAATAAGGTGCTTGCTGAGCAACAACTTAACGGAGCGAATAATAACGATTTTAGAACAGAGCTAAACCAGGTTCAAAATGAGCTAGAGGCGCTTCATTCTGAGCAGAGTGAAATGCAGTCTCAGTATCTAGAGACGAAGCGTGAAGCTAATGATACACAAGCTGCAATGGAGCAGCTCAAGCTCATGCTCAATGAGAAAATAGCAAAGCTGCATGAAGCTGAAGCTAGAGAGAAAGCACTTAGGAATGACCATAAAGTGCTCATGGAGACAGTGGAAAGTCTCAAGACTCAGTTAGAATTTTTCCGTAAGCAGGCTAGCCAAGATCAAAGTGGAGTGACATCCTTGAAGATTCTTGAAGAGTCTAACAGCAAGCTTGTTGAACAGATCAAGGAAAGCCAAGTCGAAGCAGAGCAGCAGCAGGCTGGTCTGCAAAAGCTGGCTGCAGAAAAATCTGAATTAGATAAGAAGCTTGCACAGTATCAAGATTTAGCGAGAGCGAATCACATGAGAATGCAGCAGCTTGAGGAAGCTCTTCAACATGCAAAGAATGTTGAGCAAAAGCTGCTTCAAGAAGTGGAGAGGTTATCGAATAATCAACAAGCAGATGTATATACTGATGTTGATGGTAAAGTAGCTCAGCTCGAGAGAGAATTACAGTCAGCTAGAGCAAGTATTAGCGACCTAGAGCAAAACGAAAATGACTTATTGCAGAGATTAACTGCTGCTGAACAAGTCAGCACTAGTGATATTAGTGAGAGTTCACCACTGCTGCAGCAAGTCACCTCTGAGAGAGATGAACTTCAAAATACTCTGTCCGAAATAGAGCAGAGAAATAGTGATGTAAAAACGGACTTGGTGATCGCTGCCGAGAAAGAGGAAGAGTTAAATTCTCAAATCAGTGTGTTGTTAGGTAACATTAGTTCACTTGAGAACGAACGTGACCTCTATAAATCTAAGGCTGAGATAGATCAACTCAAGGTCACGAACGCTAGTAATGAATACCAGGCGCTTAAGCAGTCCATTCTTACACTAGAAAGCGAAAAAGGAGCTCTTGCTAGAGAACTAGAAGAATATCAGAGAATCACGAAGATCGCTAAAGATCGTGAAGCTAGTGCCCTTGAAAAAGTGAGAGGCTCAGAGAATCAAGAGAGATATCTAACAAGTGAGATCAATCGACTCACCCAAGGAATTGATTCTAACGAACAGAATAAGCGTGAGTATATAGAGCAACAAAGAGCTCTTCAAGAGGCTGAATCTGAAATCAGAAACCTACTTAACTCTAGAGTTCAAAAAGATCAAGAGTTGGAGTTAGCTCGTAGAGAGATGGCTCAGTTAGATAGCCAGCTGAAGAACCTCACGAATCAAGCTGGGCTTCTTGCTCAGGATGAGCAGAATTCATCTAAGCAAGTCTCGCTCATTCATGATCAGCTTAGACACAGAGACAATGCGATAGCAGAGGCTCGTGTCAAAGAAGAGAATTTAAAGAGGGAGATCAATGCTCTTCAACAAACTACTGCTAGCCTTCATGGAGAAGTAAATAGACTCCAGAGTATTCAGCAAGATTTTGGAGCATCTTCGGCTAGTCTTGATGTCCTTAGAGATACTGAATCACAGCTAGTAGCTCAGCTAGAGCAAGCTAAGGAGATGATTCAGCAACAGAATCAGGAATTAGTTCAATCTGAACAAGAAAAGGCACAGTTAGAGCTTCAGCACCGTGACGAGTCTAACAAGCTTGCGAATCTCAGAAAAGAGAACGAAGAACTTAGAAATAGTCTTACACAGTGGCAAGCTCAAGAGACAGCCTATTCATCTAAGATAGCAGGCCTGAGCAATGAGACTCAGCGATACCAGGATTTAGAGAATGAATATAAGGCTCTTCGCACACAAAACATGACGATTAAGAGTGATATACCCTAAGAATCCTGCTTCAAAGGGTGTGTGAAAACCA
>CAKZNV010000046.1 GCA_937132085.1 uncultured Rubritalea sp.
GTAGGTCGTCGCCAGGTTATTATGCCCTTAGTTAGCTAACGCTAACTAAGGGCTTTTTTGTGGTTGGTGTAAGGCTAGAGTTATATGTAGATTACTATTTACAAGTATTTAATACTTCCTTACTATTCTGTTGGTATGAGAAGTGAATACGTATAATAATAGGGGCTAATATTTTAAGTTAAGCATAAAAGTATGAAAGTTATAATAGCATGTGGGGGAACTGGGGGGCATTTATTTCCTGGTGTGGCTGTGGCTCAGGAGTTGAAAAACCGTGGGCATGAGGTTAAGTTGTTGATTTCGCAGAAGAAAGTAGATGCACGTGCTAGTGAGAAGTATAAGAATTTGGATTTTGATACTGTTCCGGCAGTGGCTAAACCAAAAACATTGTCTTTGAAAATGATTCCATTTATGTGGAAGATGTGGAGGACGATTGGACAGTGTAAAAAAATGCATAAATCGTTTGCTACTGAGGCTGTGATTGGTATGGGTGGATTTACTTCTCTTGCACCAGTTTTAGCTGGTCATAAGATGGGAGCTAAGTCTTATGTGCATGATAGTAATGCATTGCCAGGTAAAGCTAATCGACTTACTTCGCGATGGTGCGATGGTGTGATGTTAGGTTTTGAGGCAGCAAGGGGATTTTTTCCTAACAATGCCGTGGAAATTACAGGAACTCCGGTTCGCGAAGAGATTGAGAATCTACCTGAGCGAGTTGTTGCTGCAGAGAAATTAGGTCTCAATGCTGATTTGAAAACTGTCTTGGTGATGGGTGGTAGCCAGGGGGCTAAGAAGCTAAATGACCTAGCAGTAGGAGCAGCTAAGGCAATGCCTGGTGTTCAATTTTTACATATCACAGGTAGTTCTGATTTCGATCGTGTGTCTGATAAAGTATCGTCTTCTAAGAATCATAAAGTTTTGGCTTTTTGTGATGACATGGCTGCTGTGTATGCAGTGAGTGATATGGCTATTATGCGTAGTGGCGCTTCTAGTCTCTGTGAAATTTCTTATGTTGGATTAGCTAGCATTTTAGTGCCTTATCCTCATGCGGCGGACGATCACCAGACTAAGAATGCAGAAGTTTTTGAGAAAGCTGATGCGGCGTTATTACGTCAAGAGAAAGAGATAGATGCAGGCTCTTTGGTTGCGGATATTACATCAGTGCTAGATGATACAGAGAGGTTAGTAAATATGTCAGCGGCAGCTGAGAGCTTGTCGGTTAAGAATGCAGCCTCGATTATCTGCGCAGTGATTACAGGACGATAAAAGAATTTTAATTTTAAGATGAAAATAAAAGAATTAAGCAAGAGACTAACTGAGAGAGAGAACCCTATGCGTGTGCATTTGATTGGGGTTGCTGGTAGCGGGATGAGTGGTCTGGCGTTATTACTTTTAGGTATGGGGCATCGTGTTAGCGGCTGTGATCGAGTGACTAGTCGAGAGACTGAGCGAATGCAGGGATTAGGTCTAATTTTCAGTAGCCCGCATAATGAAGAGAGTATTGAAGACGCTGATGTTGTCGTGTTTAGCTCGGCTATCAGAGATGAAAATGTAGCTCTAGCTGGAGCTAGAAAGCGCAACATTCATTGTATTCGTAGAGCGGAATGTTTGGCTGCTATTTTAGGAACTAAGAAGGGAATTGTGATCAGTGGAACTCATGGAAAGACGACTACGTCTGCTATGTGTGCTCATTTGTTACGCCGAGGAGCAGTGAACCCTAGTCATTATGTGGGAGCGGAAATTCCAGTTTTAGGGACGAATGCGCATTGGGCAGAGGACGGAGAACTGATGGTTGCTGAAGGGGATGAGAGTGATGGGACACTAGCTCTGTATAGCCCTGAACATGCTGTGGTTCTAAATATGGAGGAGGAACATTTAGATTTCTACTCTGGTCTAGATCATATCAAAGAGGTGTTTAATACTCTACTTAATCAGACTTCTGGGCAAATTATTTACTGCAAGGAATGTGAAAATTCTACTGATGTTTGTAGCGTTAGGGAGAATAGCATTTCGTATGGCTGGAGTGATGCTGACTTTGTGGCTTCTGATTTACGAGAGTCTGGAGGAACGGTAGCTTTTACAGTTAGTAATAGAGGAGAAGTTTTAGGCCGTGTGGAGCTTGGTATTCCAGGTAAGCATAATGCTTTGAATGCTCTGGCTGCGTTGGCTGTAGCTCATGAGTCTGGTGTGCCTTTCAATGATTGCGCTAGAGCTCTGGCTACTTTTGCTGGCGCTAAGAGGCGATTCGAAACTAAATATTTATCTGAGCAATTACGTATCATAGATGACTATGGTCATCACCCTACTGAGGTTGCTGCTACGTTACAGACAGCCAGAAGTTTAAATCCTGAGAGAATTGTTGTGGTTTTTCAGCCTCATAGATTTAGTAGAACTCAGAAGTTAGCGAGTGAATTTGGAGCAGTATTACAAGCTGCAGACAGAGTTTTTGTTTGTGATATTTATCCGGCCAGCGAACTACCTATCGAGGGAATCACTGCACAGACGATCGTAGATGCAATGAAAGAACATGGTGATGTTAAGGCAGAAACTGTTGGTGCTGTTTCTGAGTCACATTACGCCGTAGGAAATGCTCTTAAACCTGGTGATATGTTGATTACTCTAGGTGCTGGGAATGTGCATGAAATTGGCACGAAAATCACTAGAGATTCTCAAGTGTTAGAAGAGATTTTACGCTTTTCGAATGATTCAGATGCTATCGGTGAGCTGTATGAACCAATGAGAAAGCATTCAACGATGTTGGTCGGTGGCCCTGCCCAGTTCTGGGTTGAGCCATCCACTTATGAAGGTTTTTCTAATATTGTGAAATATTGTCGTAATCGTGGTATTCCAGTGAGAGTCGTTGGACGTGGATCTAATCTTTTAGTTAAGCAGGGAGGTATTCCTGGTGTGGTTATACACCCTAGTCGTGGAGTATTTGGGGAAGTGTCTGTTAGTGGAGATGTTCTTACAGTTGGATCTGGAGTTAGATTTAAAAAGGTAGCTAGCGTGGCTCAGCAACATGGTCTAACAGGCTTTGAATGGATGGAAGGAATTCCTGGGAATGTCGGCGGTGGTCTGCGTATGAATGCAGGGGCTATGGGCTCAGAGAGCTTTGATCAAGTTGTTGATGTTACATTCTTAGATGAGGATGGAGAAATTCGCACAAGAACCAATAAAGAGATTATTTCTCACTATAGAAATGTTCCTGAGTTAAGACGTAATTTTGCTCTGTTAGCGCGATTTAAAGGAGGTAAAGCTGATGCTGAAGTAATCAAAGCGAAGATGGCTGAGTCTATGGAGAAGCGCAAAAACTCACAACCTAGAGCAGCCAGCGCAGGTTGTATATTCAAGAATCCTGAAGAGATGCCAGCTGGTAAGTTAGTAGATGTGATGGGCTTTAAAAATAAATCTGTAGGTAAAGCACGAGTATCACTTGAGCATGGAAATTTCATTGTTAATGACGGCAAAGCAACAGCTGATGAGGTGTTGGAATTGATTAGCCAAATTAGAAGGAAAGCACGTGAGGAGAAAGGGATAGAACTGGATACTGAAGTGCAGATAATAGGAGAAGATGAATCATTATTTTAATGTATAATTAAGAGTAAAAGATGGATAAGAATTTAAAAATAGCAGTAGCAATGGGTGGCCCAGGATCTGAGCATGATGTCTCGATGGCCTCCGGTAAGGGAGTGTTAGATGCGTTAAACAACGCTGGATGTAATGCTGTCGAACTCATTGTAGTAGACCATGAAATAAAGGTTCCAGAGGGAATCGATGTCGTTTTCAATACTATACATGGAACTTATGGTGAGGATGGAGAGATGCAAGCTCAGCTAGAGAAGCTAGGCGTTGCATATACTGGAGCGGGTAGTCAGAGCAGCGAGATTGCATTTGATAAGGTTCTTAGTAAGGAAAAATTTATCGCAGCAAATGTGCCAACTCCCGCTAGTGAGATAGTAGACTGCACAGCAGGTCTGAAGATGCCAGTAATGGATCTTCCTTATGTAGTGAAACCGCCACGTGAAGGATCTAGTGTCGGTGTGCATATTGTGCGCACTGAGGAAGAAGCTACTGCTGCCATGGAGGATGCTATAAAGTATAGTGATGACGTTCTGATCGAACAATTTGTAGAAGGCAAGGAGCTAACAGTAGGTGTGATCAATGGTGAAGTTTTACCAGTAGTGCATATCGCTCCTAGAAGTGGTTTCTATGATATGAGCAATAAGTATCCGTGGATGACAGGTGACGGTGGGACTGATTATTATTGCCCAGCAGAGCTTAGTTACGAAGAGACTAAGGCTGTGCAAGATGCTGCTCTAGCTGCTCATCTTTCCTTAGGTGTCGAAGTTTATAGTAGGGTAGATATTCTGTTAGATGATAGTGGGATGCCATACGTGCTAGAAGCGAATACTATACCAGGAATGACTGAGAGTAGCTTGCTACCAAAAGCAGCAAAAGAAGCTGGCTATCCATACGCTGAGCTTTGTATGAAAATCATCGATATTTCTATGAGCACACCAAGGTGCTAATAGAAAAATCGGGAAATGAGAGGATAAATAATGTTTCGTAAGAAAAAAACAACTAGAGTAAGAGGTAACCGCAGATCTAAAAATGATAGAGTTCTGCATCTAAAGGTGACCTCTCCTAGAATCGTGTTCTTTCAGAGTCTCAAGGCTCTACGAGGAATGACGAAAACGTTGATTATTCTATCAGTGGTTGGAGTGGGGATCTGGTATGGGTCTATGGCTATTCATAAGCACTTTAATGACAATGAGGAATTTGCTGTGCAATATGTGCCTGTGACTGATTTCGAAGGAGGAGAGACTCAGGTATTGTCTAAGAAGCGAGTCTGGGAATTATCTGGAATCGATTTTGATAGCACTATTTTTCAGGCTGATCTGGATGATGTAGAGAAAAAGCTAGGTGATCGCCCAGAAGTCATTAGGGTGGAAGTCACGCGTAAGCTGCCACATACGATAGAAATCAAACTAGAAGAGCGTGTTCCTATCGCTTGGCTTTCATGCACAAATTTAGGCTTAGCTGGTAGAAATCCTTATAAGGGGGTTTTGTTAGATGAACATGGAGTTCCTTTTCAGAGTCATATGGGATTTTGGAATATTGCTAAAACTCTTCCAGTGATCGAGCTTCGTGAGACAGGAGCTAGTGATTTTGTTTTAGGCCAGAAAATGGCTAATAAAGATGCTCCAAGAGCACTAGATTTCGTGAAAAAGCTCAAGAGTATTAATATGCAAGGCTGGGCCATTGATCGTGTTTATGTAGAAAATTATTACACCTTGAATGTTCTAACAACTGATGGAGTTCAGGCTCAATTCTCAATGTATGATCATGATATTCAGCTTAATAAGTATGTGCTAGCTCGTGATCATGCTATAAGTCATGGAGAAGAGCTTGCATGGATAGATTTACGACCTAAGACTAATAATCCCTGTCGCTATAAGAGCGGTGGAGCTGTAGAGATTCACCGTCCTCATGAGAGAAGACAGATTGAGCAGAGATCGCAAGGCGGATTAGATTCGACTACAAGAAGCATTTTGGGTAGAGACAATTAAGAAAGTAACAGATGGCAAAGTCAACAATACACGTAGGGCTAGAAATAGGCACCAGCAAGACATGCATGGTGGTTGGAGAGGTGAAGGCAGATGGCTCAGTGAAGATTCTCGGAGTAGGAGAGACTAAGAGTGTGGGTGTGCGCAAGGGGGAAATTTCTGATTTTCACCAGGTTAGAACCTGTGTTCGTGAAGCATTATTAGAAGCTGAGGATTTTTGTGATGTGGATATCAGCAGTGTCGTGTTAGCTGTGACAGGATCACACATCGAGGGTATCAATAACCGTGGAACGTATCGTTTACCAGAGGATGCTAATGAGGTAGAGGAAGAGCATATCGATGAGGTGAAAGAAATAGCTCAGGATATAGCGATCCCTACTGATAATGTTTACTTACACAATGTGGTGAGAAAATACATCTTAGACGATCAGCAGCATGCTACTAAGCCACTTGGTCTTATTGGTAAATCATTAGAATCTGATTTCCATATTATTCATGGTGTGCGTAGTCGTATCCAGAATAGTATCAAATGTGTTAGAGAAATTCCTTTAGATGTAGATGAGGTCGTTTTTGCCCCTATCGCTTCTGCGCAGATTGCTTTAAACCGTGAGCGCAAAGATGAAGGAGCACTCGTTATCGACATCGGCGGAGGAACCACTGATTATGTTCTTTATATTAATGGGGCTATTGAAGCGTCTGGATGTATTCCTGTAGGGGGAGATCATATTACTAACGATATTCACTTAGTGACTCATATTCCTTTATCTAAAGCTGAGCAGGTGAAAAAGACTGAAGGCGATGCTTCTGGTGACCCAGCGAAGTCAGTAGGAGTTGTGACCGTTAATGATGAAAATGGTTTCACGGAAAATGAAATTAAAAGGTCACTTCTAAATGATGTGATTCGAGGGCGACTTGAAGAAACTCTCTACTTTGTAAAAGAAAAACTCCCTGAAGAAGCATTGAAAAGTGTGGGGACAGGTGTATTTTTGACAGGGGGAACAAGCTTGATGAGAGGTATTGGCGAACTCACGAATGAGGTGTTTGGTCTACCAGTGTATCGTCCAGAGCAGCCAGAAGTGAGTGGTGTGCAGACCTATTTCAGAGATCCTCAATATTCTACTGCAGTCGGTTTAATCCGATTTGCTCAGATCCTAGAAGAGGAAAATAGCCATAAGAAAACCAACAAAGGTTTTATGAAGAGGCTTTCTAAACTATTGCCGTTTGGTTCACAGTAGCCCTCTCTTAGACTGCTCAAGAGGCTTATGGATTGACTCTCTTTGTCGGACCCTCTAGCGTGGTAGTAATATGAGAATTTCTGCTGCTGTGTTTAGTATACTTTGTTTAGCGATGAGCTGTGTCATGGCTGAGCGCTTACCGCTTCTGAAGACTAAGAACTGGACTAGTTATCATGCTGTCTCCAAGGGGATCCATCATGCAGTGGGGATTGGGGTGGATGGATCAGTAGATCTTTATTTCCTAAAGAGAGGTAAGAAGGACAACATTAGCTGGCCAGTTGAAATGCGTGTTCGTATAGAGAGAAAGGCCAAGCCAGCTAAAGGGAAAATCACTAAGTGGGTGAATAAGAAGGTGAGGAAAGATAGCTTTGTCCTACCCCCAAAGGCCTCTGATGATATTGAGGAGTTGACCTTGATAGGGGAGGTCACAGGTGGAACTAAGTTTCAGTTAGATTTCAAATTCACGAAAGCAGGCGTGCTGCTTAGTGGAAAGATATTAGATGAGCCGACTGATGCTGATTATAGAATTATTTTAGAAAGCGATATTGAGAAGTTATCTACTATTTCAACTGCGGACAGTAAAGATGTGAAGAAAGTGAAATCCAAGACTCGGGGTGATGAGTTGAATATAAGCACAAGAAATGAAAAAGAGCTTAGAGTGAAGTTCTATGAAGTAGTAGATGTGAAGTTATTAGAAAAGGCTCAGGTGACAGCAGTCGAACTAAAGGCTAAGAAAATTGGCCGTAAAAAGCTGAGCTGGAGTTTAGCTAACAAAAAGATGGGTCAGCTCAATATAGAGTGTAAGGCAGACAATGGAATGCCATACGCAGGATTTACGATCACTACGATGCTCTATGATGAATCAGGGAAGCAGCTCGGTGAAGGGATACTGTTAGAATATAAGTAAGTCGGGATTCCCTAGAAAAAGCTCTTCGCCCAGCCTATTAGCGCAACAGCGTTCTCTGAGCATAGATTTACCCACTGATAAGCGTAGTCTTTTATACTTAGCTCTTTGGTCGACATGCAGAGCATTGTCGCTAGTAGTAACACATTTGCCAGATAGATAATGGTTAGAGAAAAGAATGAGCCATTTTCTTTTAGATCAGGTTGGTCCCTAGGTATCATCCACAGCGTCCATGCGAGATGAAATGTCCAGCTAGCTCCGATAGTCAGATAGAGCGCAAGATCGTGGTAGGGGCCATCCCAAAAGTTTCTCAGAATTATTGAGACGCCTAATAGCAAGAGTGACCAAAACGGAACGAAGTAAGGAGAAAGTGCAATGAGGATGTTAGATTTATTCGTGACTACAAATCCGCCGTCCTTCGTTACCTTAAACTCTGAGACCTTACCTCCACAGAGATAGATAAAGAAGGCATGAGTAAGCTCGTGACCTAATACATAAATATAGAGGAAGAAGCTTCTAGCTAGACCTGAGAAGAACCAGCCAAGCATCAAAAATACGCCTATACAGAAGAACTGAAATTCAGGGATTTTAATCAGTGAGCTCCAGTAGTTAGTTTGTAATCCAGAGGTGTTGCCAATATCAAAAAGAGCAATGGTAGAAATGAAACATGGAAATAGAAGGATAAGCCCGATGAGACTACGTATGATCAGGTTCGTCGTGCTGAGCTGATAGTCGGTGATATTATCACTGGAAATTGCTGCTTTAACAGATGTGAGACCTCTTCTTTTCCATGATCTAGCATTACTACGCTGGTGAGCTCTAGTGTTAGCAGACTTGATACTATCCCATAGACCAGATTTATGACGTTTATTAGAACCACGACGAGAACGACTACCGCTATTAGCAATAGATGTTCTTTGTCTTTTTCTACGATTTTTTCTGTCCCTGCGCATCTCTTAAAGTAACTTAGATTAGCCAATAGCTTTAGAAATGTCGATATTTAAGCTTACCTAATATCGGGTGTGGACATGCTAAGTATTTACAACTGATGCAAGAAATGCGCACGAGTAATGTGGCTACTCTATTCTGAGATTCCAACAGATGAATCAAGCTTAGGTTTGCCGAATACTAGCGTTCCTTTTGAGTCTGTTGAGCCTTTCTCGATTTCAGCAGTAGTGAGGTGTTCGTAGTTAGGAGGATCAGTCTTCATTAGGTTCAGACCTAGTGCTACCGAGCCCATACCCACAAACAAGCAGAACGCTATTAGAGTTTGCATGTAAGGTAACTTTCTTTGCTTAACCTTAATACAGGAAAAGATAATAGGTGCTGCTAGTATCGCAGCTACGATGAGAACTAAGCTGACATAAGATACTTCATAGATATTACTACCATTGCCGATCCATAGGCAAAGTAGTAACCCACAGCTACCGAGTAAAAGTATGAAGTTTGCAGAAACTGCGGCGATGGCCCTCTTTATGTAAACTTTTTTCAAGGTGTCTTGCTCAGAATTTGCATTAGCTTGATATCTAATTCGCGATTTAGCAGCATGCATCTTTCTTTTGTTAAGGGCATCACCTTTAGTGAAATTTTTGAATTCCTTCTGTTTAAGATCTTCGACACGTGTGATCAGATAGATAGCGATCATGAGGTCATAGTTACCAGCGCTTTTTTGTAAAGCTAGTTCATGACATCTAGATTCTAGATTGTTCGTGGCGATTTCTTTATCTACTCTACTGTAGATGTTTTGTTCACTCTGGGTTTGAGTTGACATGGGGTTTAATTCGATTGGGGTTTAATTCGATTGGGGATGATTATTCTAACTTTGTAGGTTAAAATATCATTTCAACATTCCATTTGAATTTTTATAAATCTCGGGAGGAGCTTTATCTAGTCTACCTCTTGTGGGGGATAGTAGGGCTATATCACGTAGATATATTTATAGAGTTGTTTTAAATTCATTGAAACTCAATTGGGGATGAAATTTAATACATATTAAGTATTTGTGTGATATTGTCAAACTTTTAGTAGACTTAATTTAATCTAACTAACTTATCAGCATATATTAACAATTAAAATTGACTAAATTAGTAGGTGTTGCTAAGAAGGGAAAAGCACCCCAACACCCCTTGATAGATAATACACATAGTAATTTTATCGCGTCTGATAATAATTCCTCTGATTTACCGCAGTTCACTTCTATAGAATCACTGCCGGTAACAGATGAAACGCCTCAGCGTCTAAAAGAGTGTGTCTATGAAATACCTCAAGGTGCGAGTGGTCAGGATGTCTATACATGTAGAGCTGCACTATGGGGCCTGATGTTTATTATGTCTCTAGCTGGCATACTAGCAGTTTACCTTCATCACAAGAAACATTACTTAGACCCTATTGAGCTAAGTAAGATGAAAAGTGACTACTTGAAGTCAGAAGCTGAATCAGAAAACAATGGAGAGAAGAGACTAGAACAGGGACTTTACTCTACAAACATTGAAAATATAGCGAGTCGTTGCGCTCGTATGGCAAGTGCTGAAAACAGTTTTGCGATCTTTGAAAACGGAACTTGCGTTTTAGTATTGGAGCCCATTCAAGATCCAGTGGTTTCAGCTAAGTCTACGCTGCAGATTCTAGCAGACCCTCATACGTCATTTCATGTTAAGGCTATGAATAATAACAATTACTTGGTTATTTTTAATAAGTATATTTTCGTTTGGCTATTCGCAGAGGATATTGCAAAAGCTAAAATAGCGATCATGGACGATTCAAGGTTAGACTCTAATCGACCGACTGCGAATGCTAAGCTTAAGATGTCACCGTTTGAGCAGAGGCTGGGTAAGTTAGCAAGATTACTCATGGTTAAAGACAGCCAAGATTTGGAGCTTAAAGAGCTGATACGTAAGGAAAAGACAGATGGCCAAGCAGCTACTGGACCTAATAATGGAGCTCTTAAAAAATCAGCTGCTCCAGCGGCAGCATTCTCATTAGATTCTACTAGGAATACAGACTCTGGTAGTTCAATGCTCATGCAGGCTAAACCAAATCAATAAGACACGATTGTCTGGGATCTTTAGGAAAACACTAGAGGGATTAATAGCTTAAACAAGTATGCGAAAAAAACTGCGAAACCTAGCCTCCTCTGCGTTATTGATGTGTGTTCTGAGTAATTGCGCTGACTATGCTGAACCAGGAAAGACAGTCCTTGCTCCGACTCCTATAGCGGTTGTTTTTAACACTGATCAGAAAGCGCAACCTATACGCACTATGGACCTGGCTACTAATGTGCCTGTCTTCATTTGTAGTAGTCGAAATAAGCTAGAAAACTCTAACAGGGTTGATCCATTTGGTAATAAACGCAGCCAGCATCTAGTGCCCTATCTGGCTGAAGCAAGCGTGTCTTTCAAACACATCGAAGGCTTAGCTGCGATCAGATCTGAGTCATTGACTGCCATTACTAGAAAGAGGACAAAGGTAACTTTAGAAAGTCTCAAGATTTATAAGAGCCCAAATGTGACTCCGTTTTCTTCCGATAGGGCCAAGAAAAAAGCCTTTGAAACAAATGGCTGGCTCCAAGCAATTAGGAAGAAGCTAGATCAAGGAACGAGACGTGAAGTCACTGTTTTTGTTCATGGGTATAATACGCATTTGGTTTCTAACACGGAACTTCTAGCGGAGGTTTCTCATTTTCTTGGTAGAGATGGAGCTGTGATCAACTACGAATGGCCCTCAACGGGGAAGCTGCTGGGTTACGCTCAGGACAAGGGGAATGCTGAACATGGAACACGGATGTTCCGTAGTTTTATCAGCAGGATTGCTATCACTACAGGCGCTAAGAAAGTGCGCATTATCGCTCATAGTGCGGGAAATCCTATCGTAGTGAATGCTCTCAAGGAACTTCGATTGAGTAACAAGAATCTAACAGCTAATCAGCTCCATGCTAAATATAGGATTTCGCAAGTGATCATGGCTGCCCCAGATATGGACTCTATGAGCTTTATGAATGCTGTGTTCGATCGCTTCTATGAGATGACTCCTAATGTCACCGTGTATGCGTCGCCAGAGGATAAGGCATTGTTGTTTTCTAGTAAATTGTTTGGCTTCTCTAGACTCGGTAATGCTATCGGTGGATTCACTGATTGGGAAAAAAATGCACTTAGAGTAGCTAAGAGCGTCCGTCTAATAGATGTGACTGTCTCGCAGAAATACTATGGCAGCTGGCTTGGGCATGGCTATTTCCATCGTGATCCATGGGTGAGTTCAGATATATTACTGAGCGCCACTCGGCCAGATCCTAAGAGCCGCGGCTTAGTCAAAAATAAAGATAATGTGTTCTGGGAATTTCCAGAGAATTACCCACAAAGGCTTCAATCGATCAAACGTTAAGGTCGCTCTATCGCTTCTCTATCGCGATGACTGTGATGTCATCGGTTTGCTGGTGACTAGATACGAATTTCGCTAAATCTTTGTGGATAGATTTGACGATGTTTTCAGCTCCATTTGGTGCTGCCTTTTTGAAGGTGTCGACCATTCGTTCACTGCCGTATTCGTCTAGATCAGGATTCAGAGCCTCGGTAACTCCATCTGTATACAGCAGAAGACAATCTCCAGCATGTAGTTCTATATCATGGATTTTGGTGACCCTTGCGAAGACGTCGCCATCATCTAGACCGATGGCTAAGCCAGGTGGCTTTACCCACTCAATAGAATTATTTTTCCTATAGAGAGGGGCAGGGTCATGGCCGGCACAGACCATCTGGATACTGCCATCTTTGTCGTTTAAGATGTAAACAGCTAAGCTGATAAACATGTCTTCTCTGATATCAGCGTAGATTTGCTTATTCACTCTAGTGAGCGCTTTGAGCGGATCTTGTTCTCTGAGTATTTCACAGCGCAGAGCACTACGGCACATTGCCATCAGCAGTCCAGCCGCCACACCTTTACCTGTGACGTCTGCTATGACGACCGCAGTTCTACCATCGGCTAGAGGGATGTAGTCAAAGTAGTCACCACTGATGATCTTAGCTGGTTTGTTTGTTCCTAAAATACGGTAACCTGGGATGTCAGGATCTTTATCAGGCAAGAGTATGCTCTGGACTTCTCTCGCGATACGTAGCTCAGTTTCGAATTTACGTTTCTCGTTTGCCTCATGGTGAATTTTTGCATTACCGAGAGCAAACCCTGACTGCTCACTGGCTGATTGGAAAAGTTTAAACTCGTTACTAGTGAACAGTGGCTTAAAATGTGTGCGAGCGATGACGATGACACCGAGATCTTTTCCTCCGTAGCTCAGCGGCGCTATCATTGCTGAAATGTTATCTTTGTAGAGGACGAATGCGTCACGAAAGGCATCGTGGTTTTTTACATCAGGCACTAGCTGAGGCACACCACTAGAGAGCACGCTACCTAGCATGCCTTCATCGGCTGGTATTTTACTCAGCCTAATAGCGCTTTTGATAGCTTGTTCATTTTGGCGAGCTTTCTCTACTACTTCTACCGGGAGGCCGATTAGTTGAGGGCAATTCTCACTCAGGTAACTAGGTATGAGATAATGCTTGTTCGCACTGAGTAAATAAATAGCTCCACCGAGAGCATCGACCACTTCTACTAAGCCATCTACGATTTCACGATGCAGCTTTCCTTCAGAATGATCTTCTTCTAGGGCGATTCCTAGCATGTGAAGGAATTCAAACATCTTGTTCTCCTCACCTTCAATGAGTTCTTTTTCCGATTTGATTTCTTTGAGTGATTTATCAGTATTACGAAGAGTGGTATAGAGATAGATAATGACTAACAGGCTCGCAGCTAGACCGAGGGTCATAATGGGTTCGCTAAACAAGCTAGCTGATATGGTGGAGGTGCTCATCAAGCTATCTGGATACTATTGAGAAGAGTCAAACTGTCTAGTTAGCGTTTAAGCTGTCTATTTGCTAGTTCTGCTTCTAGGACATCTAGCACAGTTGAAAATTTCTCATCATTGCTATCATCTGCTTCACAGAGCTGCTTATGGGCATCAAACACATGCTGTGTCTTATCTATGCTTGAAGACGTTTGGCATGGCTTCAAGCTAGAGCGGATGCTCTCTTCTTGAGCCTTCCAGATAGGTTCCTCTGGATCGATGTCTATTAGCATGCTGAGACCTAGGTCTTCAAGTGAGCGTCTGGTCTTATCAGAAGCGCTAGTGACCTGTAGTGAGGCATCATTTAGCTTAGCGAGTTTCATCGCTATTCCAGCCATGGTTCCCATAAATGTAGAGTCCATACCTGTGCATGTTTCTAAATCTACAACGATAGTGCTGATTCCATTGTTGATGGATTGTTCAGCCCATTGCTTCATCTGAGGACTATTCACAAATGAGCCTTTGCCTTCGCATCGGATCCATGTGAAACCTTCAAAATTTGCTACTAAGATGGGATTAGGTAAACTCACTGTTAGACGGACTGTTTTTAATTCAGAGTCCCGTTAACATTAATTGAACATTCAGTTTCGTCAACATGAAACGATGTCTTTCGCCATAAATAAACTGCATTTTGAGTCGTTATTATCATGTATAAATTAATACAGTAGTTTGATTTATGGCGTTGAGTTGATGGAATCGCTATTATTTCTTCTTGATCAGGACAACGCCATTGGAGTCTGAGCTGAGGTCACCGTAGATCATTGCTTTGATTTTAAAGGAAGCTCCAGTCTGATAGCTGTCTATTTTAATAGTGTAAGTATTGTTCTTAGATTGCCCACCAGTGAAACCTTTGTGCTTGTCTTCAGCAACTTGCTTAACATCGTTTCTAACTACGGTGATACCATCTATATCTAGTCTAGATTTACCGCTTTCATAGAGGAAGGTGACAGTGTATTCGGCATTGCTATCGATTTTACCTGTAGCGTCGAAGATGACTTCCATCGGCTTCTTGTCACCGACTTTACCTGATTTCCACTTGCCGATGACTTGACCGTATTTAGAATAGTCTTTCACCTTCTTACCGTAGTTGACCACGAGGCTGCCTTGCTTTTCAGTAGCGCTAAAGGTCGCTACTTTTATCGGGGTGCTACTTGGGACAATAAGCTCAGACTCTAGAGTTTTAGATTCGAAAGTAGGATTGCTTCCATCTGTCGTGTATCTGATAGTTCCGCCTAAAATAGCTGGCTTGCCTGTGTAGCGATTACCTCCTTTTACTACATCCATGACTAGCTCGGGAGTAGGCTTACGGTAGTTATAGCCTGCATGTTGGTATCGGATATACTGAGTAGCCATACGATTTTTAAAGTCACCGTAATTTTTGCGCTCCATTTTAGTCCAGCCCACTTCAGCAAGTGCTGCCATTCTAGGTAGAGTGAGGTAGTCGACATAAGCTTCTGATGCTGTAGTGCCTTTACCAGGCTTGTCAGCTAGCTGCTCCGCATTATGGAGAAAGCGGTCAGTCCAGAGACAACCATTAGGTCCGAGGATATTCTTAGCAGCTGGAGTGCCTCTGATTTCCTTAGGTGTGGGATCCCAGTTGTAGGCAGCTGAGAGTGTGACAGGGGCTAGCCAAGTTGCAGCTGGCGGCTCTCCTGGGAGTCTGCTCTCTGGTGTGTCGAAATAAGTGTGATGGATAAGTGATGACATCACTGGGTTACCGTGTTTGGCGGCATCTATGCTGTGGTGAGCCTTATGCCAGGTCATGATTCCTGCTTTGTTAGAGACCCCACATTCGAGAATTTCTGCCCAGCCGAGAATCTTCTTATCATGCTTTTTGAGATAGTTTTCGAGTCGAGTAGTTGCCCAGCCTTGGAGTTGCTGAGGAGTTTTGAGACCTTCTGCCTTCATCTTCGCTTGGCAATGCTCACATTTGTTCCATCGTTGATAGCGAGCCTCATCACCACCGATGTGGATGTATTTACATGGGAAAAGAGTCACGACTTCGTCCATCACGTCTTCTAAGAACTTCCATGTAGTTTCTCTACCTACACAGTAAATTTCAGGAGAAATGGAGTGACGTTCTGGGACTTTAAATTGTTTACCAGTGCAGCCTAGATAAGGGTATGCGGCAAGAGCTGATAGAGTGTGAGCTGGAACTTCGATCTCAGGCACTACGATGATATTTCTCGCAGCTGCATAGGCTACTACTTCTTTGATTTCCTCTTGAGTGTAGAATCCACCATGACGCTTATCACCTTCACCTCTCCAGGCTCCGATCTCTGTAAGCTTAGGGTATTTTTTGATTTCAATACGCCAGCCACAGTCATCGATCAAGTGCCAGTGGAATACATTGAGCTTATGCTTGGCCATCATATCTATGTATTTCAGCACGTATTCTTTCGTCATGAAGTAGCGGGAAACATCTAGCATTATGCCTCTCCATTCATAGGTAGGTTCATCCGCTATTTTCACTGCTGGGATAGAGCGAGCAATTTGTTCTTTGCTCATCAGCTTTTTTACAGTTTGCTGAGGATCAACAGGTAGAAGCTGAAGTAGAGTCTGGCTGCCGTAGAAGTATCCACCTAACTTAGATGCCGAGATGATAACTCCTTTTTCGTTAGCTACTAATTCGTAGGCTTCAGCATGATCGATCGTTGATGATTTTGAGAAGTGAATCGAGTTCTCAGTAGCTGCTTCAGCTTGAGTGACGATGATTTTATGTTGTAGATCAGCCTCTAGAGATGCAGCTAGCATCTCTGCGCTAGCTTTAGCTATAGGGTCTGCGTAGGTGATCTTAGTCTTATAACTAAGGCTAAATGCTTCACCGTCCTGTAGTTCAACAGATTGAGGTAATGGAATAAGGCTAAGCTCAGTTGATTGTGCTAGGGCCGTCATTCCTATCATTAAGTATAGAAAGGTAAGTAGTTTCTTCATGAACATAATACTACAACAGAATTTTTTCTCTTACAGAGAAAATTTGTCATTCAACACAGTTTTTCGGTATTCGAAGATTTGCTCTAACTTTTTCCTCACAAATAGAGCATGAGCTACATTACCAAAGATGCCGAAAGGTAGAGCATAGTGAATAAGATCTTTCATTAAAACACCGCCCTCTACTTCTTCAAAGGAATGGCGGTGATGCCATATTTTATATGGTCCGTGGCGTTGATCATCTATAAAATATTGTTTGCTCTTCATGTGCGTGATTTCAGTCACCCAGCTGAGCCAGATTATAGGTATTACCTTGATCTTGTAACTGATGATCTGCCCCTCAGTCATTGTGTCATCACTGCAGGTGAGAATTTTGAAACCAATGCCCTTAGGGGTGAGCTCTTCTAGGTTCAGAGGATTAGAGAAGTATTGCCAGGCTTCATCTAGCGAGATTGGAAGCAGTTGCTCAGACTCTAGGGTGTGTAGTGCTTTTGGCATACTTTCAGTATATACTGAAAGTATGATCTATGGAATGAGAATCACAATTTAGAGCTATTTTCTAATCAAGCATTCTAGCGATAGATTTGATCTGGCTTCTTCTAAGAAAGATAATTACAGCAGCTAGGATAACGAGGAGGATAGGGGCGAAGGAGAACATTTCCGAAAATCCTAGTTTAGTAAAATGGGCGATGATTGCGCCCATCATGACACAGAGGGAGAGCAGAGCTCCGTGAATGATAGCTTGTGGAATAAGTAAGAGTAAGCAGGCGATGGCTTCTAAAAAACCAATGACATATCTACCAGTCGGCTCCATGTCTAAATCTGTGAAAAGTTCGATAGATTCAGGATGATCGGTTAGCTTAAAATAAGCAGCTGGTGCTAGGAGAGCTACGATACAGAGCTGTAGAAACCAGCTAAGAAGGTGAGTTGATTTAGTCATGGTAGATGATTGTTAAAATTGGTGGGTTTAATACTCGCTGGTTTCCTTCACAATGAACTGTATCTGGTCTGAGAGTGCGGTGTCGGATGGGATGTATAGATGATCAATGTTGATGTCCTTAGCTTCACGGATGCCTGATGCGGCTAACATTTCGTAGAAATCATGCTCTAAGCCGTTGACGTAGTTTGCGATACGAGTTGATTTTTCTTCTACATCGAGTCCTCTCTGTAGTTCTGGATCGTGAGTGGTGATGCCAGCTGGGCAGGTGTTATTGCCACAGAGCATGGACTGGATACAGCCGAGAGCTAGCATGAAGCCTCGTGCTGAGCAGACCGCATCCGCACCTAGAGCTAGGGCGATGAATTGCTTGTTAGAGTTGATGAGTTTACCGGATGCTAGGATCTTAGTGCGGTTACGGACACCTTCATCTGTTAGAATCTTATTAGCAGAGTAGATAGCAGCCATCAGAGGCATGCCATAGCCATCCATAAAGGCCTTAGGCGCTGCCCCTGTGCCGCCTTCTGCTCCATCGATCGCTATGTAATCTGGGAAGATATCTTGTGCTTTCATTTCACGGATTATCTCTCTGAACTCTGTGGTCTTGCCTACACAGAGCTTAATACCGCATGGGATCTGCGTCAGATCTTGGACTCGTTTGATGAATTTGATAGTGGATTCTCCGTCAGTGCATTCGATATGGTGCGCTGGTGAGACCACATCCACACCCATAGGCACAGAGCGTAGCTCGGAGATCTCTTTGGTGATTTTCTCTTTAGGTAGTAGTCCGCCTTTACCTGGCTTAGCACCTTGGGAGAGTTTTATTTCTATCATCTTGATAGAGTCATTAGCAATGAGGTCTAGCAGAAGTTGATCATTCAGTGAGCCATCATCATTTCTGACTCCAAATTTCGCAGTTCCCATCTGGAAAATTAAATCACCGCCTTCTTCCATATGGTATTTAGGAGTGCCACCTTCGCCAGTATTCATCGGGATGCCAGCTAACTTAGCTCCGCGAGTCAGTGCTCGCACCGCATTTTCACCCAGAGCACCATAGCTCATGGCACTGATCATGTAGGGTTTAGTGATCGTGAATGCTTTCTTCAGGCCCCTCTCTTCGCCGAATGTTAGAGAGAATGGTGTGATCTGATCCATATTCACTGGATACATCGAGTGGCGGATTTTGATTTCTGAGTTATCAAAGTCTAGTTGAGATCCGAACGATGAAGCTGAGTCCACTCCTTTAGCCTTACGATAAATCTCTGAGCGTTCGATTCGGTTGAATGGACGTTCTTCAGTATCGTTAGCGAAGAGATACTGACGCATTTCTGGGCCGATGCTTTCTATAAAGTAGCGAGCCTGTCCGAGGATGCCAAAGTTCCTTAGAATGGTGTGCTTACGCTGGATGTGGAGATAGAATAAATTTACCACAGTCAGTAATATAAACGCCACCGTGAGGAAGTGAAAATAGAAGCTCACATAGACTCCACCGACAAAGAACAATACCGCCAGCGAAGGGATCGCCATGTTTGCAAATTTAGAAACTTTATGTAGATCAACAGAACCAGCCATAAAAACAAATTAGAACTCCATGAGAATTACGCAAGCTAGAAGAGCTAGTATCATTTCCTGATCAGTCTATTTGATTGACACAGAGGGCATCCAAGATCATTTAATTATTATGAATTTAACACTTTTCCCTTTGCTAGCATGCTTGTCTGTTCTCGTGAGTAGCATTGGTTTTGCTAAAGAGCGTGAGACATTTAGTCCTAACGAAGCGATTCTAGAAGTGGTGCACCATTTCAAGATTGAGATAGATCTTAGCCAGAAGCTTATCTACCGAGGTGATGTATTATTCTCTCCACTCGGACAGCTCGGAGCCTATGCCGTTTCTATGAAAGAGAAGCCTGGTCTGTTTATTTTTGAAAGCTATCGAGGTGGCTCAGCTCGTTTGCATGGGCTTAAAAAATGGGATCAAATCATTTCCGTAAATGGAAAAAAACTAGGAACGATAGATGGAACAAATGATGAAGGCCCTATCGTGATCTTCGGGTTAGAGTTAGATAAAGCAGAAGGACGCTCGATGAAGCTGGAGTTAGAGATCAAGAGAGACGGGGAGCCGATGCCTATCACGATAAACCTTAAAAGAAGTCGTGGCACATTCGAGACCTCAGATCCTCTCACAGGCTCTAAAGGCCAGAAATTAATGGATCAGGCGTTGAAAGAGCTTAAAGATAGTCAAACAGGGAATGGCTTGTGGAAGTGCGGCTATGGGAGCGAATACACGAGCTATTTAGCTGGTCTCGCATTGCTCAGCACGGGTGATCCTAAGCATCTAACAGAAATTAAAAAGTGTGCTCGGGCTTGCATGAAAATTGATGAATATAATTGGACTTGGGGACTAGCCATGAACACGATATTCTTGTCTGAATACTTTTGGGCGACGGGAGATATCTTAGCGTATCGAAAGCTAGAGGAACTTTCCGAGGAACTCTCTAAATGTGTAGGTCCTACGGGGGGGATTGGTCATAAATACACAGCAGGCACTTATGATAGCGATAGCTTCGGCGCTCCGAGTGTGCTCTGTCAGCTAGCTTGGTCAGCTTGTGCTCAGTGCTTAGTAGCTGTGGACAATGAGAGCCGGACTAGGAGCTTTCACAGGATTTTGGGAAACCCACATAGAACTGATTCTAATAACGTGAACTATGGAGGGAGCGCCTATAGAGGAGGCCTTGGTGAATCAGCTTTTAGAACTTCTGCTTATGGGTTATCATTAGGTCTCTCACGTTGGGAACCTAAAGTTTACCGTAACATCATCAGCTTGTTAGAGAAAGATTATCGTCAGTTCCGATACATTCACTCTACACCTTCACAGGGCACGATCTTCTCAGCACTGTGTCTCGCTCAGGGGAGTAAATCTGGCTATGATGAATATCTGAATTACGTCAAATGGAGACTAACTGTAGCTTGGGAAGATGATAAAACGATCCATTACATCCACCCTAAAAAAGCACGCTACAATTTCCCCGGCGGAGGCGGTTGGGGTGGTGATAGTGTGATCGGATTTAAGAATCTATCACTCATTGAGACCATCATTATCCTTAATGCGAAGAAGCGTAAATTGCTCATGCAGGGCAATCGTGAAATGGGCTGGATGACTAAGAAAGATTCAGAGGAAACTAAGGCGGATATCTATGCTCTGCACCATAAGGAATACGCGAGAGCTCTTAAACAAGCGGAGAGCTACGTGCGCTCAGGGCAGCCGAAGCAAGCAATGAAGTTTCTTAGTGGATTAGAGAACAAGTATAGCTATACGTCGACTAGAGCTAAGCTTCAGGAAGTTCGCAGCAAGCTAGAAGATCATCGTGAGTGGGAGACCTATCTGAAAAGACACAGAGAAAAAGAAGCGGCAGAGTATCTGGAGTGGGCGATAGGATTGCGCACGACTGTTAGGAAAAAATACTTACTTCAATTGATTGAGTATTTCCCTGAAACACATGCTGCGCATAAGGCGACGATCATGCTGAAGACTGAGGAGAAGAAAGCCAAAGACGACGCTAAGAATAAAAAGAAGGAAAAGAAGCAGGAACAAGACGATCTAGAGAAACAAAAAAAGGAAGAAGAGAAAAGAAAAAGGCGAATGAAGAAGCCTTAGATACTAAGCTTTATTTCTCTTCTTCATCAGTGATCCAATCCCAAGTGGTGATTTTCTCATCACTGATCGAGAGAAAAACACGGCGGATATGTTTGCCAAAGAGGTCACCTATTTCGATGCTGACCTCACCTTCGTAGCGATCCTCGATCTTGTGAATGCTTTGCTCCTTGAGCGCCCATTCGATGATGTTGTCTTCTTTGAATGGGATGTGGTTTCCAGCTTCGACAGATGCTGTGATGATGCGCTCGAAGTCTGCAGCAGATAGCACGATCTCAGGTTCTTTGTCAGGGATGACAGGATCTACCTTAGGTATCTTATTTGGCATGGGTGCGACTGGAACTTTAGGCACATTTTTCTCTGCAATAAGCTCTGGGATTTTAATGATAGGCTTCTTCTCTAAAGGCTTCTCAATGGTCTGCTCTATAGGCTCGTCTTGATTGGTTAGTTCACTCTCTTCTTCCTCGACAGGTAGAGGTGGCAACCCTGCTAGCTTTAACAGATGCGGAGCTAGTGAGGGATGAAATATGTATCCTATTACAGCAAGCATGAGTAGGATGTTAAGTTTCTTCATGCTCCCTAATAGTGTTTTTCTCAAGCATTGCCAAACCTATTTAGTGGGCGTTTAGACCATGCTCTATGCTAAACTGATGGATAGATCTTTTCTAATAGCACTGAGATCTGTCCAGAGAAGAGGAGGATGGCTGCTAGGGCGAAGAATAGGATCGCGGTCATTAGCTTGATCTTGGAGGTGTGATTTGTCTGGAAGTTGATCAAGGCATTGCTCTTCATTCCAGTCATAGCTAGTGCGAAAATTACGATCAGTGGTAGCACGAAGGCGATGTTGTAGATGACTAGCATCGTGACGGCGTCTTGGCTTCCTTCATTGATTTTATAAATGATCGGAGCATAGACCTGACCGGTGCAGGCTAGTTCTAACACAGAGATAACGATGCCTGAGCCGAATGCAGCGAGGACGTATAGGCTGGACTTGGAATTCTTACGGATGACTCCACGGATCTTCTTTTTGAGGAAGCTCGGTAGCTGGAGTGTCATGTCTTCTAGTCGACCTTGGCGAGCTCTCCACCAGTCACGGAGTGAGAGGACCGCTACTAGTAAGGCAAAGCCAGCGAAGACGTAGTTGAGTGCATTTCTGACCCACTGATACTGGGTGTTCTCTGTGAGGTATTTGAGAGCCTCGCTGAAGATAAGTCCGAATGATAGGTAGGCGAGGAATACTGCTAGGATGAATGCGAAGCCGACCATGAAGATCTCTTTAGCGGATCGCTTAGCAACGGTGAGGTAGGAGAGGAAGAAGATGATAGTAGCGAAGGCGCATGGGTTGATGCCGTCCAGCAGTCCACCTGCGATGACGATGGGTAAGGTTAGATCGTTGTAAGCTTTCTCAGTTTCTTGTTTAGCAGCGATGACTTCTTTCTCAGATTTAAAGCCAAACCATTCCTTCTTCTCAGGAGAAATCATTGTATTCGCTAGAAGTCCAGCCAGGTCTTTAGGATTGATCTTAGAGCCTACTAGGAAGCCTTCTGAGGTAAAGACAGCTGGAGCTTTGCGGATCTGTGTGGATGGGACATTGAGTTTGTTAGAGAGGTGATTGTTCAGCAAGATACCTTCATTCTGATCCACGTATTCACGCTTGATTTCGAGTAGTGGGAAATCTTTTTTCATGTCCTTGAGGTAGCCTTCGACTTGGAGGCATTTCTTACAGCCTGCTTTCTCGAAGAATACGACGACTAGTTTTTCACGTGTAGAGGCTAGCTCTAGTTGCTTCTCAGGAGTGGTGAGGTGCTGAGGTTCTTCAGAGGCGTCTGAGGTCTTCGCTAAGCCTGCGAATGTGGTGAAGCCAGCGGATGCAGTTTTGTCATTACTACCACCAGAGCTAGCGAAGTGCTTTAGGATGCGATCGTGATAGCTAGGGTTGATGGTTTTGAAGTCTACATAGGCTAACAGAGGGCGCATTCCTTTACCCATGTTAGAGTAGTTGCTCTGGATGAGCCTAGAGAGTCTCTCCGTGACCTTGGCGTCTTTAGGTTGCTTCGGGATGAGGTTGGTAAATTTCTGTAGGTCTATCGTTCTAGAGTGAGACAGCAAGCTGAGCATGGCTTCGAAACGATTCTCAGCAGACGGGTCGTTGTTGGCGGTGCTTTGTAGTGCTTTCTCTAAGACCGGGTTGAGCCTTCTCATGTTTTTGTCACTGAAGTATTGCTGGTCTTCTTTGAGCTTTGTGTCAGAGAAAATGTTAGACCAGGTGGAGTCTGCTCTGGTGGTGGTATTCGCTAGGGCTGCTCGCACCTGTGGGTTAGAGTCATTCATGAGCTTGCTGATGTTTTCTATCTGCCACTTTGATCCCATGATACCGAGAGTTCTCCATGCCGCTCTACGAACCCATGGATTTTTAGAGCTGGTGAATCTAGCGATGAGCTCCGAGTCCTGCTCATGGGCAATTTTCTGAATGAGAATGAGGCTGAGAATGCGAACTTCATCATCGACTTCTTCCTTATTGAGCTGCTCAAGACACCAGGAATAGAAGATTCTCATTGTGCCTGCATTCGATGCAGCGCTCTCGGTGCGATAGGTGTAGGCATCTGAACCTCTCACTTTAGAGCCTTCAGATGTGATTGATTTCAGAGCCTTGTAGACCATGAGAATATTCTGCTCATGTGAGAATGAAGCTTTGATTGCTGCGGAGCGGATTTCGCTAGATTGATCCTGAAGTAGCGCCTCCAAGATAGGGACTGACTCAGCTTGTCTTGGATTATAGAGAGCCTCTGCGAGTGATGCTCGTTTACTGATTGGCATTTGAGGAATGCTGTCCTTGATGAGTTTGAGTCCTCTAGAGTCACCAGATTTAGTGAGGATGAGCGCGATCTGGAACGCTCTGTCTGAGCTAGCGTCAGCCACTGCGATTTCATATAACGTGGTAATCAACGTGGCTAAACCTCCAGTGGAAGTTGCTGATTTTCCTGCTAATGGGATGATGGTCAGAGCTTTGCCATTGTTTGGTTTGAGGAAAGCATCATAGAGCGGATCTAGCTCAGTTTTGCTACGTGAAGGGAGAGCCGCGATCGTTCCTTCTTTAAGCTGGCGCAGCTGAGGATCTACTTTCTTAGAAGAGGGGAGTTCGATGCTGTTGACGATGGCGTCAATTTGCTCAGATTTTTTTGTTCTTAGCGCATCTGTTAGAGTGTTGGCTACGAAATTGTTCCCCGTTTTACTGTCGCTGTTACAGAGTAGTCTGAGTGCAGCACAGGCTACATCTTGGTTCTTGTTTCTGGAGAAATCAGCGAGAATTTTTAGTTGGTCTTCATCTGAGCTGCTGAATGCCTTTAATGAAGAGATGATAGTGTCTGGATCTCTGGTTTTGAGATGTTTGAGCAATTCTGGTGGTAGAGCATCAGACATTTCGATGAATGCCTGAGTCAGTGAACCTACCATTTCATCGTTCTTCAGATAGAGTTTTTTCAGAGTAGCTTCTGCTTCTTTGATGTTGAGAGCTACTGCGGTCTTGATGGTGTGGTGACGGACGAATTCATCATTGTCATTTTCTAACAAGTAGATGATGTCGTCTTTGGCTTCTTTGACTTTTTGCTTTGCTGTGTATTGCAGTGCTGCGACTCGGACTCTCCAGCGGCTGTCCTTTAGTAGCTTGATGATTACGAGAGATTCAGGGCTAGCCTTCTTTTTAGATTTTGAGGTGCCGTAGTCACCAAAAGGGTCATCATTATCTCCGCCTAGGAGTTTTCCTATGGCAGAAATGGAGGCAATAACGAGGTCTTCGTCTTTATGGTTGAGGAAGGTCTTTATGATTTCTAGCGACTTGTCACCGCCGATGTCTTTAAGGTTTTTGATGCCAACGTGGATGACGTTGATGTCTTTTTCTTGTTTCAATCTCTCAGCGACGAAGGGAAGAGTCTGTGCTCCGCCTACGGTGAGGATCGCATCGATTGCTGTTTCACGGATCAGTGCATCGGGGGCATCGATGTAGTCTCTGATGATAGGTATCGTGATTAGCCCCAGCTTCTTTAAGCGAGAGAGGGCTTCGATTTGTTGGTCTCTATTGCCGAGAACTAGATCTCTGGAAAGCTGGGCGGCATAGTTCTGAGATGCCTTAGTTAGCACTAGTTCGTATTGCGCTTGCTTGAGCTGAGCTGCTTTGTTTTTAGGTAACTCAGGGTGATCTGTTAGAAATTGCTGAATGGATGCGACTGCGTTGAAGTTGTCGCTTTTGAGCATTCGTATTGCCCTAGCGATACGTGAACGATCGTCTGAGAGCAGTTGCTGGATGTAGAGTTGGACTTTCTCAGCACTTAGTTTGGATGACTTTTTATCGAGGACCTTAGCATCGTTGCTTGCCCATTGTTTCCATAGTTTGAGAGCTTCTGCATTCGTTTCAGCACCCTTCTCACCTGGTTTAGCCCATGGGTTGATCCATGGATTGTAGCCAAAGTCGCCACCACTGACGTCTTCTAGTAGCTCGATCGCTCCTAGCCTCACAGAGAGCTGTGGGTGCTCTAGAAGCAGAACGAGAGACTGCTTAGGGTAGTTTTTTCTTTTGTTAAGTGCCTCCTCTATCTTCGGTCTCCATTCGATGTCAGAGAGCTTAGACATAGCATTTGCCCACTGTTCGGCAGTGGCTTTACCTGTTCTGAGGTCTGAGGTGAGTGTAGCGTCATCCTGCGCATGTAGGATCGATGAGCTAAGTAGGCTGAGAGCTACACTGGTAATGAAGAGTCTTTTTTTCACAAGATAGAGGTGATGTTTTGTTTTCTCTGTTAGGAGTTTTTAAAGTTTAAGATATGTAATGGTGTTTCTTTTGGGAGCGGGTAGCGAGAAGCGGGGAGCACGTTAGAGCAGTTCTTCAACGATTTCTATGAGCTTCCCGCTTCGTGCTTCTCGCTCCTATATTTAGGATTGGAGAGCGCATAAACTACCTAAATACCATACTGGTTTATTAAGTAAGTTAGTGGAGGATCGCGTAAGCGAGGATGTTTGCATTGATTCGGACCGAATCACGGATTTCATCGCCTCCTCAACAACAACAACCTTCGGTATGTGTCGTATCGTTTAAGCCATCAGGTGTGTAGCAGACTACTAGCTTGCCATTGACTGTGATGCCTTGGAGCTTGGTCGTTCTTCCGCTCTTACATTGGAGTTCTTTGACATTGAAGATCGTTTTGAAGAGTCCGTGGTCTTGCTTGATGTCTTTGAGTGCGTCTTTCTTGAAAATACGCTTGATTTCACGTTCAAATGCCTTTGCCCAATCTTCGTCTGAGCAAGATGGTGATGCGAGTAAGAATCCGCCGTTCTCTAGATACTTCTTCAGGTTCTTGCGTTCCTTAGAGGTAAGAGTGAAGTCACCTTCGCCAGTCATGATAACGAATGGGAACTTGAATAGCTCATCCGCAGCCATTTTCACGGCTTTGAATCTGCGTTCTGTAGAGATACTGGTCTTTTGCTGGACCGTGGTGAGAAACTCATCACTGAAGCACTCGCTAGTCTTGGTGCCAGCGTAGATGAGGTTTCCACACTGCACAGCACCTTCTTTGGCTGTCACTAGCGCTGCGGTGCAGGCTAGTAGTGTGAGTATTAGTTTTAGTGTTTTCATCATATTGATTCTATTTGGGTTTAAATGTAGATTAGCTTATTTTTGTTCCTCTGAGTAGAAGCGTTTGACGGCGTCTTTGTATTTGTCAGGAACATTCGTGCGGGTAGATTGGTTGGTGTTAGTGTCACGTTTTTTGCTAGATTCGATAGAATTTTTTCCAGAGAGTTTTGGTGTTCGACCATTGCCTTTTCCTAAGCCATTACCTTTCCCTTTGCCTTTACCAGCACTACCAGGTGACTGATATTCATTTCGTGATGGTCCGAACATGGGAGCGTTGCCTCTGTTGAGACCATCACCTCCACCGCCGAAGCCACCTTGGCCTCCACCATTTTGACCCATGCCTCCTTTGCCACCGCCCCCACCTTTGGCTTGTTGGAGTAGAGCTTGGAGCATTTGCTTCATGGCTTCTTCCATGTCTTCATCAGCATCTTCTGGTGGTTTAGGTGGTTTAGGTGGGCGACCATTGATCATATCTGCAAACTCATTGTCTTCCATGTCGATGAGTTCCTTCATCAGTGTGTAGGCTAGGTAGGCATGATTTACGGCATCGTGGGATTTGCCATTGGTGCATGAGAGAGTCGCCGCGTCCATTGGATCAGGGATGTTGAGTTGTTGCATTTTTTCTAGGAAAATATCACAGTCATGTGCCAGCTCAGCATATTCTTCAGGGAGAGCTGCCGCCGCTTTCTTGAGATCTTTGGCAAATTGCTCTAGCTGCTTTTTATTCTTCTGCTGAGTTTGGCCTAGTGGCTCTAACTGACCCACATTGCGGCGGATGCCTTTGCTTAGTTCTTGAGCAATTCTAGTGATGCGAGAGGCGATTGATTTCTGGTTGTTATAGAGCTTTAAGAAGACCGCCGCTTGCTGAGCCACGTCACCCCAGAGTTTAAGCTTTTCTGCTTGGTCTTCGAGTTCTTGCGCCTCCTCTTGGTATGGGCGTAGACGTTCAATGAGGATATTGATGATATTGTCATTGGGATTTGTCCCAGAGTTGAAGTCCATAGCGCTGAGGTCTTCTAGGTTTGTTAGAAGTGTTTGTGCAGTTTGTTCGGCTATTTTAGTGAGTTCTTTTTCTGTTTCGAATGCTTCAAAATCTTGACTGATCCTGAACACTTCTTCACGTGAAGCAGAGTGTGTTTTAAAGGCATGTTCTCTGGCTCCTTTGAAGGTTTCTAGCTGCTCTTTCTTGTTAGCTATTTTGAACTCTTCTAGTGAGGCTATGGCTTCTTTGATCGCTTTATTAAGGGCTATATAGCGGATGTTGAATTGCTCCATCTTTAGCTTACTGCGGAGTCTCGCTGCGTATTCCTCTTCGGAAATGATTTCTACTCGGACTACTGATGAGGTTCCGATGCCTAGCAGGGATGGGTTCTTGTCATTGGACTCTAGGTAGAATTCTAGGATGTCTTTTGGCTTCACTCCGATGCTGCTGAGGTCGAGTTGTTGTCTGAATTCGTATGTGTCTGATTGCACGGACTGAGCGATGATTTTAGCTCGGTCACGGTAGCCCTGTAGAGTGCGCACGAGGTAAACATCACTTAGTTCGTAGTCGTCTTCTACAGATCCTTTGAGAGGGATGATAGAGTTCGGTGTGGCTTGCACATACTTGGCTGGGAAGGAAATGTCGGCCACTGGAGCGAGATCTGCTCTAGTTAGAATACTGAACTGAAGCGGAATCGCAGAAATCGTTCCTCGGACATCGTTGATATTACAGGTGATGTTAGAGGATTGAGTAGCTAGCCAGGTGAAAATCACTTGATTCTTGCTCTCAGAGCTGGTGGTGGCAGAGACGAGTTCGTTTAGATCAGGTTGCTTATCAGAAAGTTCAGTGATGTTAATTTCTCCTGCTGAAAGTGGTCTGTTAGAGGTGACTGTTAGAGTGATGGTTGAGCCATGGATTGCCTTGATCTCGTTGCCTTCGAGTGGGAACTCTATCGGCTTGCGTTTAGTGTAGCTTGGCGGTGTGATTCTGATGACTGCGTTGGTGAATTTAGGCTGGAGTAGGACGTTGATCTTCTTCCACTCGCTACGAGCTTTACCTGTTGAGAAGGAATACTCTAGGTCTGTGACTACGCTGTTAAACTTCTTTGAGAAGACATTGTGTTCCTCTTGGAAGGTGTTGATGCGTTCTACATCGTTGGTATTCGGGTCTCTGACTAGGCAAATGACATCTTCTTCGATTTCAGCGCCAGTGATTTTGACACGGACTTGATTACTCGAACCATAGATGGTGTTTTCTTCTGTCTGAGTGATTTCAAACTGCAGGGGAGAATACGGTGGAATGTCCTGAGATGGGTGAGTGAGGCGATTATAGACAGTGTCAAATGCTTGTGGATGGATCGTTCTGAGACCAAAGATTGTAGCCGCAACAGCTCCTAGTCCTAGAATGCCGTAGCCGAGTTGTTTGAAGGGGATTTTGCTCTTTAGAGGGATGCCTTTGAGTTCTTCCGCAGCTTTCTCCTGAGCCAGCTCACTGAGGTAGCCTTGGAGTGGTGAGATGGATTCTTTTGTGCTGAGGTCTGCTGCTGCTCGGATGTTGTTGGCTGGGTTTGCAGAGGCTTGGTCAGCGAGTGATGCGATGGTCGGTTGTGGGGTGCGGATCGCTTTGACGATAAGGAATAAAGCAGCTAGAGCTGTGAAGCCGAAGATGATGTAGTTGGCTAGAGTTCTGGCAGAATTATCCATCGCCCACACTGAGTCAGCTAGTCCGTAGAGGATCATGGCTAACAGAAAGAGGACGGCTACCAAGAGGATAGTCTTGAGGCATTTTCCAATGACCCAAGTGCGCTTGTAGCTGGAGATGGCTTTTTGGTAATTCATGGTGAAAGTTATTGGTGATTAGATGAGTCCGCTGCGGCGTCTGACCCACCACTCGGTGGCTAAAATAAATAGAATGATAATAGGAACGAACCAAAGTAACCAGCTGGATTTCCAGATGGATTCTGATTTTGCTTCATGATGAGACTTTTGGCTGAACATCTCATTGAGGAATGTAGTGAGTTCACTTTCATCAATGACTCTTCCGCCAGTGGATTCGCAGAGCTCGCTGAGGAATACTGGATCTGGGTTGAGGTTGTCTTGTTCAGTGGGTGGTGCCTTGACTTGGATGTTCAGGACGGGAGCAGGTGATTTGTCGTCGGTATTTAGGGTGACAGTGTAGCGTCCGGGTTCGGAGGGTTCAAAGGAGCATTTCCAGGTAGGTTTACCGGCGACTGGCACCGAGCTAGCTGGATTCAGCTGGATGGGTTCTTTGCCTTCTGCGGTGATGGTGACGGTAGGCTTTGGTGATTTCTTAGTGCCACGGTAGCTGATGGAGAATGATACTGGCTCTTGGAGGTCTACTGTCTGGCTGGATGTGTGGATGGAGTAGTCGTGACCAGGTAGGAACTCTGAGTAAGCGACCATCCATTGGATCATCTGAGTCCAGAATTCTTGATACATGTTGCCTAGCTCTCTGGCTTCTGGGTAGAAATCCCACTTCCAGAGACCGTCCGCATTGACTAGTCCTGTGACGCCTTGACCGTAGCGGCGCACCATGAGGAGAGGGAATTTACCTTTGTTGCTCGGTAGTGATCCTTCAGCGAGGATTCGGGTGAAGGGTTTGACTGAGTCGACTCGGTGAGCGTCTTTCAGGCTAGGTAGAGATTGCCAAATAGGGCTGTTAGGCTCTGGCAGTGCTTGGCCGAATAGTCCTGCGTTTTGTCCATCCGCTGTAGGAGCGATGTTGAATTCTGAGGTGTTGCCGCTAGCCCAGTTGACTGGTTCTAGGGTCTCTAGCGCTTCGACTCTACCTGAGTAAGGTTTTCCTCTGGCGAACAAAATAGCGCCACCTTGGTCTCTAACAAAACTCTTGAGAGCCTCGATGCGCTGCTCAGTGAGGAAGTGCTCGGCGTTCTTGCCGAAGATGATGAGGTCGTAGTGAGAGAGTGCTTCTTTGGTATCGGGGAAGATAGCATCGCTGGAGGCTACTGGTTCAGATTGGTCAGAATCTATACGGAACCAACGAGTTTCACTGAGTCTGTGCACTGAGTGAACATCCATGTGACCTTGCTGACGGAGTAGCTGAGCGAGGAATTTAGAGTCCCAATACGGTGCTGCTTCGGCGATGAATACGCGTGTCTTGGTCTTTAGAATACGAATGTTAATCTGGTCTGCGTTGTTGCTAGCGATTTGCTCACCTGCAGCTTTGCCAATTTTAAGATGCAGGATAGCAGTCTTTTCTGGGGCTTTGACTGAGAATGTGTGGAGCTTCTTTTCGTTATTCTTGATCTCTAGTTGTTGATTAGCGAGCTCTTTGCCTGCGTTGTCTGTTAGAGTTAGATTGACGGACTGATTGCCTAGATGTTGGTTCTCGATGACTGCGGTGATCTGGATGTTCTGACCTGGGAATGCAGTGATGGTGTTTCTGCTAGATTTCAGTGAGAGATCACTCTTGCGAACATCTTTACCGATACTGATAGCGTAGATAGGTGCATTGTTGGCTCTGGATAGTAGGCTGAGAGTGGAATTCTTAGGAGCTAAGGTTTGGCGACCGTCAGTGAGGACGATGAGTGCTTCAGGTGAGTCACCACCAGATTGTAGTTTAGTGAAAAGATTTGTTCCAGAGCGGTGCAGGTTAGAGTTGTTGCCGTCAGCTTTGAGGTCTGTTAGCTCGTTTAGTTTACGACTATCTTCTGCGAATCCGTAGAGCTCGGTAGTGATGCTATTTTCCTCAGCGGCTTTGTTGATTTCGCCAGTGAGTAGCTGCGCTTTATCAGATCTGGTGAGTTTGGTTTGCAGATTGATGGTCGCCATGGAGGCTGACTCATCGATTAAGACTGGGTAGAGACGTGGCTTGGTTTGGACAGTTTCGACCCACTTGCCTGGATTTAGGAGAAAGGCGCAGAGAGCGATGAGTGCGAGAGTTCTGAGCACGATGAGTAGCTTGCGGATACCACTGCTCGCATGATGAGAGGATCGCCAAGACGCATAGATGCCTAGCCCGATGATGAGGATGATCAATGGGATCAAGATTGGTAGATCGAGGACGGGCTTCATGAAATGGTAGATGTGTTAGAGCTAGGTTTGTTGCGCTTGGTAGTAGCGGCGAATGCCTCTGCAATGAGGAGTAGGAGGACTGCTGAGACTAGCCACGGCCACATTGGGATGCCTTGAGAAAGGGCTTCGGCTTTTAAAATGTCGGACGCTTCGGCAGACTGACCTTGCTTGAGTGCAGCAGGGTCAAGGAGGCTGAGATCAGATTCGCTAGTGGGGAAATTGACAAAGTTGGTGTGAGCGATGGTGTTACCAGTGCGCCACTCGAAGATTCCCGGTGTTGCTGGGACGGTGCTTTGTAGTGAGGCACCTTGCTTGGTATTAGAGAGCTTGATGGCCCAGTTTTCACCGCTGAGTGGGTGGAGCGCTACGGTGCTAGGGTCTATGTTCTCAGGCACTAACCAATTCACTGGGCTGCCAGGTAGTAGTTCAAACTGGAGATTCATTTTCGATGGCTGAATGTAGAGTAGTAGCTCTGCCATGAAGGTGACGAATGGCTCTTGGCTGATCCAGTCTGAGAGGTTTGGGTCGAAGGGGAGGTTCCAGATGAGTCGCTTTGATTTGCTCGATGACTTACTGGTGTTATTGAGCAAGATAGCAGGAATTTTGTCGGTGTAGCTGATGATCGATGCGTTGAGCCATTCGCTAGGTAGCTGGAATCTCTGTCGGAAATTCCCCTGAGCTGGATTACCAAATTCTCCAGAGCTAAAGATACTGAAGAGTGATGAAGTTTCTTTAGTAATGCCTGCTCTCCAGCCTTCTGGGTTGTCTTTCTGGGTGAGTGCGTTTGAGCTGGCTGGTAGATTTAGTAGCTGTTGGAGCTGCTGAAGTTGGCAAGACGATGATGGTGTTACGATGATCGTGGTGCCGTTGTTAGAGAGTTTTGTTAGAGTCTCGATGTCTTGGCCATTCCACTCATGGATGAAGAGGATATCATGCACTCCCACAGGTGGGATTTCTGCGGTGACTGTGTGGCTAAGCCATGGCAGAGCAGAGGCTAGGCGTTGGAGGACGGAAGCTGGGCCGTGAACTTTAGATTTAGCTTCTGCTGGAGAGGCTCCTAGTGGTGTGAGTGAGCAGAGGCTTAGAGATTCTCGCACAGGAATGATGGTGAAGCGCTCGTCGTCACCTTTGAAACTATCTTCAGTCAGTGAGGCTGTGACAGCTACGTCGCCATGATGGCTGAATTGGGTGCGAAATTCGACTTCAGTTTGTCCATTAGCAGGGATCTCGATGTCTTTAGACTGACGACCTCCGCCAGCGTTGAGATAGATGGTGGTGGACTTAGGCTTGTTTGAGAAGTTCTTGATTTGGCAGGAAATAGCTACGTCTTGACCAGTCACTGGTGAGCTAGGTGTGGTGGCGATTGAGCTGATCGCTATGTTGGCGAGGTCAGTATCGCCGACTGCTAGTTTAGTGAACTTGATGGCTTCTGGGACGTCTAGTTCTGCATTTTCCCAAGCTTGCTTCTGGAAGTCGGAAATGATGATGATCTCACGGTTACCGTTGACGTTCTTTAGCTGCTCTAAGGCTAGCTTGATAGACGCTGAGATAGCGCCCACATCTGAAGTCGGTTCAGCAGTTTGTAGTGATTCTTTGAGGAAAGTGAGGTTTGGTCCCGGAGCAGGGAAGACAGCGTTAGGAGTTGAGTTGATCCAGATGATGTTCGCATTGTCTGGTTTGAGCTTGGTGAGGAGTTCAGAGGCTTCATTGCATGCTTCAGTGAATCGTGATGTGCTGCCTTGTTGGGCGCTCATGGAGGCAGAACGATCGATGATGATGATTACATTATCATCCGCACCAGCGATGCGGTTAGGGTCTTCTGAGACTAGAAATGGCTGAACGAAAATAGCTAGCAAGGCTGCGGCAGCTAGTGTGCGTAGGAGGAGCACGAGCCTGTCTTGAGGTTTGCGGACTCGTGACGTTTTCTTGATGATGCGCTTGAGGAATGTGATGTCTGAGAAGCGGTGCTTGGGTGGGCGGCTTCTGGCAAACAAGTGCACAAGTATAGGAATGGCAGCGAGTGCCATGAGCCAGAAGAGTGCAGGATTATTATAAAGTAGTGACATGAAATTGGTAAATGACTTAGTGAGCTAGTCGGTCAAAGAGGGTGAAGTAGGATTCTTGGGTGGAAATGAGGGTGTAGTCTACCTTTCTAGACGCAGCAAGTGAGCGTAGAGCTTTAGTGTGTGCCTTGAGTTCATCTTGCCAAGTCTGCTTGATCGATGAGGTGTGAATCGTGATTTTCTCATCGGTCTCCATGTCAGTAAACATAGAGAGCCCACGGTCTGTTAGATTCATTTCTCCTGGGTCTAAGACATGGAAGAGATGAATGCGGAAGCCTCGGTGAATGTAAGGATTGAGCGCTTGGAAGATCTGCTTTGGCTCATCGAAGAAGTCAGAAAGGATGACGATGGTTCCTTTGCGCTTGATGAGTGGGTTGGCTCTTTTTAGTGACTCAGCGAGTGAGGTCTGGGAGCCGGGTTGGTTCTTCTCTAGCAGATTTAAAATGCTGTGCAGATGTTTCCTAGTAGATCCTGGAGGTAAGTGATGGCGGATGTCTTTGTCGAATATCTGTAGTCCCACTTGATCGTTCTTGCTGACGATGAGGTAAGAAAGACAGGCTGCGAAGAATGACGAATATTCGAGCTTAGTTAGCTCAGATTTTTCCTTGAATCCCATCGATGCAGAGGAATCGACGAAGATGGTGCATTCGAGGTTAGTTTCCTGCTCAAAGGTCTTCAAATAATGCCTGTCCGAACGTGCGAAAACTCTCCAGTCCACCATGGATGGATCATCACCCGGTGTGTATTGGCGGTATTCATGGAATTCAGTCGAGGAGCCACGCTGCTTAGAGCGGTGGCGTCCAGAGAGATATCCTTCGACAAGTGCTTTGGCTCCGAACTCATAGTTGCGGAGCTTGTTGATGTCTTCAGGTTTTAGATATTTGAATTGCATGAACGGCTGGGTTTAGAGGGAGATTAAGGAAGGATCTTCTTGATGATGTCGTCTTCTGTGATGCCTTCACCAGTAGCATTGTAGTTCGGTGTGATGCGGTGGCGTAAGATAGGGAGTGCTGCGTCACGTAGCTCATCCATCGATGCTGCTGGCTTGCCTCTTAGTAGTGCGAGCGCTCTAACAGCCTTAGCAAGACACTGAGAAGCACGAGGGCCAGCTCCGTAGGAAATGTAGTTGTTTACAAACTCAGAAGCGTGTTCAGAACCAGGACGGGTAGAGTGAACGAGCTTTAGAATGCCTTTGACCACGCTCTCAGGGAGTGGGACGTCGATCGTTGCATCTTGCAGTTCAAGAACTCCAGCTGTGTCTAAAATTGGGCTAGCTGTTGGTAAGTTTTTACCAGTCGTGAGGTTAACGATTTGCTCTTCTTCCTCGATAGTTGGGTAGCCGATTCTGATGTTGTAGAAGAAGCGGTCAAGCTGAGCTTCAGGAAGCGGGTAAGTGCCTTCATGCTCGATCGGGTTCTGGGTGGCAAAAACGATGAATGGCTCTTCGAGCTTACGGGTTTTGCCAGCGACGGTGACCTGCTTTTCCTGCATCGCTTCTAGTAGAGCGGCTTGAGTCTTAGGTGGAGTTCGGTTGATCTCATCAGCGAGGATGAGGTTAGAGAAGATAGGTCCTGGTGTGAACTCGAATCCTCTGCCACCAGCACTATCTGTCTGGAGGATCTCAGAACCTACGATGTCTGTAGGCATGAGATCTGGTGTGAACTGGATACGCTGGAATTTTAGCCCTAGGATGTGGCCGAGAGTGGACGCTAGAAGTGTCTTAGCGAGACCGGGAACACCTTCGAGAAGGCAGTGACCTTTACAGAGGAGTGAGACTAGCATTTGTTCTACTACTTCATCTTGACCTACGATGACTCGTGCAGTTTCTTTTCTGATGTTCGAGACTTGGTCTTGGACTTTCTGCCATTGTTCAGCAGGGGCTGTGTTTGTTGTCGTCATATTGATCGTGTTTTTTTTAGTTTTAAATTTATTGTGCTTCGATTGCTTCTAAGGATTCTTCTTCTACAGGTTCATCCTCTTCAGTTTTTTCGTTTTCTTTTGCCTGTTTTAAAGTCTGATCATAATACTCCTTGAGCGTGTCGAAGGGCAGAGCATCGAAGGCGGCAGCGCTGTCTTTGAGGCTAGGATAGATTTTATAAATCTCATCTAACATCTTCTTGCGCTTGTCCTTATTTGCTTCTCTTTCGGCTTCTATTTTAGCGAGCTTCTCCTTGTTTTGAGTAAAGATCAGGAGGTTGTCAGGATGGTCGTCTTCTGTAGTCCAGAACGATTCAATGTCAGAAATCTTAGCTGATTCTTTGGGCGAGTAGGCAAATGAAGTAGTTTCTGATGAATTGTAATCATGGGTCGCTACCATGGCAAATGCTGGGATGGAGCCATCTTTCAGCTGCTTTTCCATATCAGTGAGCTTATCATGTGCCTGTAGAGTTATTGGGCTGATGTAGAACTCATAGCCTGGCAGGATCATTCCAGAGGTGATTGAAACAGTGAAGCCTGCAAAGTCGTCACTATTTTCTAGTGCGAGTTTGGCAATTTTTTCAGCAGTCTTGGCATCATGTTTCTCACCGATGATTGTGGTAAGGTGTTCGATGATCTTCTTCAGCTTAGCTTCAGGCATTTTGGCTAGGTTTTGATAGGAACTGAATCCGAGAATGTGCTTAGCTGCTTTTTGTAGCGACTCTATATCATCGGTGACCTCCGAAATAGCTAGTCTCTCCGAGATGGTGAGTTTTTCTAGAGCTGGGCGAATTTCGATTGGTTTGAAAGAGGCGAAGTTCTTAGTGATTTCTTGCAAACGGTTTTCACTCACATCATCTGCACTAGGGATCGGACTTACCTTTTTACCATCTAACAAATCGTTCGCTCTGGTGATGAGAAGTGTTTTGTATTCTTCGGCAGTGAGGTATCTCTGCAGTGTCGTGATTTCTGCGTAGCTGTGTGCTGAGTGAAACAGTTTGCTGATGATAATGGCCACTCTTTGTTGCGTGCTTACAGAGCCGTAATAGCTAGCGGCTTGCTCATCTTCTATGCTTAGCAATTTCCGCCAATCTTGTAGCTCATACTTACTCAGCTTAGGTGTTGGCTTAGCATTTGGTTCATCAGCATCGAGAGCGTCAGCTCCATCGTCTTTGTAGGCTAGTTTCTGTAGAGAGTTTAAAATCAAGTTGCGTTTCTTTTTATCTTTCGTTTTTGCGGCGGCATAGACGAACTTGGCACTAAATTCGCTAAGTTCTTTAGTGTTTAGAGCTACAGCTAGTTGCTCTAAAATATCGGCAGTTTTAGCGTCTTTTTTAGCGAGGTTAGTAAGCAGCTGATTGATGTCGAGCGGCTGAGTGTAGCGTCTTAGCTTAGCGATGAATTTCTTAGTCCCACCTTTTTGTTTAATACTATATTGACCACTACTTATATATTCATCACCAGTAGCTTCACCTATTTCTTCACGTAGGTTCTTTTCGTATTGATTTAGGAAATCAGCCGCCTTCTCTCTACGTTTAACGATGAGGGATTTGACTATATTATAAAAAGAGCTCGGAGTTTCGCTGCTTAGAATGCTTTTTTCTAGAAGAGCGATACTCTCATCTGTGTTCTGGGTGATCAGACTATTTGCTAGATTGACCATATAGGGGGAATCCGTGTTTTGGAGATAGACTTTAGTAAGCTCTATTTTAGAGAAATTGCGGTGTCTTTTCCACCAGTCTAGAGCCAGAGTCTGAAGCTGTTTCACAGGTAGATCTCGTGTTTCTTCTTTGGAGAGAGGGAGAGCATTTTTGACTAAAGAACTAGCTTGTTCCCCTCTGGTAGAAGGTTTCGATAAGTTCTCATAAGCATCTAGTGCGGATTCTCCACTGACACCGCGAGCGCCGAAACCAGAGCCGAATGGGTCATCTGATGAAAATCCACTCATGTCACTGTAGCTCTCATTAGAAGAAGGCATCAACACTCGATCATCCATGAGTGCTACCAGAGCGATGAATCCGTCCATGCCATGATAGGTAAGTTGGTCTAGAGGTGAGGCGTTTTTGTTTGCTTCTTGTTTGTTGATCAGGAAGAGCGGATCCACACTGTAGTATGCATTTGGGCTGTCTGGATTGCTTTTGAAATCTGCAGAGGACTTGATGAGCTTGAGTATCTCTGGGCTAAATGTATGATCTGCAATCTCTGGGATAGGTGCCAGTTTCCCTTCAGCACGGTCTTTCACACGTGGTATCAGTATTGCTAAGCCAGCCTGATCGTCCCAGCCACGTGGGAACTTTTTCTGCAGAGTTTGTAGTGCTGTTAGATAGGCTTTCCAGTCTCCTGATTTTTCAAACTTGGTGAACACTCTTTCATACTGAGTAGTAGCGACACGGTCAATGAGGGCATCAATGATTTCTTCCGGGTCATCGTGATTGATGAAAAGCGTATTCATTAGGTCTGTTGCTTCTTTTTGATAGCCTGAATGATATGCTAAGTTAGCAATCGCTAGAACGACTGAGGCTTCTTGAGTCCCATAGTAGCGCCAATCCGAATCGTTGCTTGTGACTTGTCGTAGGAGCCATGTTTGGAGCTTTTTGATGTCTTTCTTGATATCTACATTCTTCATTTTTCCGCTAAGAATGAGCTCGTTGTCACTATTGTAGCGTTCGCCTCTCTTTTTAGTATAGGTAAACTCTAGTCCGCCTATTAGTATGAACCTTCCTGGTTTCGAGGCGTCTTTATTGGGAATGTAAAAGCCATTGCCAGCGATGCCAGGCTTGTCATCATAGTGACTGACGAAGTTATAATCTGAGTAGGAGTAGTCTAGATTGTCAGTTGATAATTTTACAAATTTTGCTCCTCTAGCATTTGGGAAGCCTAGAGATAGCAACTTCTCGATCGCTGGCTTATAGTCTGCCTTGTCTTTAGTGGTAGACTGAGAAAGCGCTTGGTTGCTATTGAAAAGCATAACACTGAACATCGCTATTATCGTGAAGACAACACTTCTGGTATTCAATGGTGAGACACATTCATTCATAGATAGAGTGATAAATAGTTATTCAAACCTGTGCAATGAAATAATAAGGGGTCACTTTACATGGTAAAGTGGGAGCAAGGAGCGAAAGCAGGAAGCCGCAAGCGTTTGACGGGGCGTAAGGGCTTCCTGCTTCGTGCTTCTCGCTCCAAAAGTTAAGATCTAGCTTCTCCGTAACCTGACTTAACCACGTGTTATTGCTCTGTAACACCCAGTTTGATCATAGATAGTGTTAGATAGATTTAGATTGCTTTATTTTAAGGAATGTTTTTAAGTTAGGTAGATTGAATAAATTTTTGCCATCTTTAGATCAACTTAGCTGTCCATTTTGGACACAATGGTCGTGGCCAGTGGAGGGAAGTGTTTGTGGAATGTTAAATCTACCTTATGTTAGATATGAAAAATAATTTTATGATAGAGACAACTGAAAACCAAGTGAGCGATAATGTGAAATGTGCCAAGGTGGAGTCATCATCAGGTGCGTCGAAGAAGTCAAACCAACCTAGAAAAAATAGGCTAGAGGAATTTGGTCTTAAGGCACCTAGTGGGGGAGCCAAGAATTTCGTGCTCGATACGAATGTGCTGCTCCACGATCCAGGTTGTCTGAATCGATTCGACGATAACCATATCTGTATCCCAGCCGATGTTCTCAGTGAGCTAGATAAATTTAAGAATGAGCAAACCGAGCGTGGAGCCAATGCCAGACAGGTGCACCGTAAGCTAACAGAAATTTTCTCACAGGGAGAGAGCGTGACGCAAGGTGTGACTACAGAAGGTGGCGGCACTGTGCGTCTAGTTATTTATGACCCGACTTTCTGTATGGAGAACAGTGAGATGCTCGCCCAGTTTCTACGCATCTTCCCAGATAAAGCCAGAGTGGATCACCGCATCTTAGCTGTGTCCCTGCTACTAGCTGAGCACAATGAAGCACCAGTCGTGCTAGTGACTAAGGATCTGAACATGCAGCTCAAAGCGAAAGCAGTTCACATCGTTTGTGAAGATTACCTGAACGATAAAGTAGATCCTAAAGAGGTGAACAACTATGACATCTACCCAGTGGATGTGGATCCTGCCGAGCTACAGAGATTCGCCAGTAGCGGCCATTTAGAGCTGCCTCATGAGCGCAGAGACGGTGTGGTTCTAAATCAATACGTGCTACTCAAAGCGAGTGAAAAGCAGACAATGCCAGCGAGGCTAGATGCGGAAGGATTCTTCGTCAGACTACAAATCCCAGAAGTGCTACGTATCCCAGATGGTCACCATTTGAAGCCGCTGAACCTTGGGCAGAAATGTTTGATCGATGCTCTACTCAACCCAGATATTTCACTCGTGACCTGTTACGGTCAGGCGGGAACAGGTAAGACACTTGTCGCCGTAGCAGCCGGTCTGCATGAGATGTTCAACAGACGCTACAATGGACTCACCATCAGTAGACCAGTAGTAGCGATGGGCGAGCAGTTAGGATTCTTACCAGGTGATCTTGATGACAAGATGCGCCCATGGTTGCAGCCTATCTACGATGCGCTAGAGCTACTCATGGCGCCTGCTGCTAGCAGTAGCCAAGCTCCACGTAGAAAACAATCTAAGAAAGAGGACGAGCAGAAATCAGGCAAAGCCTACGAACATCTCGTTGAGCAAGGCATCCTAGAAATCGAAGCCCTTTGTTATATCCGTGGTCGTTCGATCCCTAACAGATTCTTCATACTCGATGAAGCCCAACAGCTCACACCACAGGAAGCCAAGACCATCGTTACCCGTATGTCCAGAGGCTCTAAGCTAGTCATGGTAGGCGATCCTGCGCAGATCGATAACCCATATGTAGATAGCCGCAGTAACGGATTAGTTTACACCAGAAACCGACTCAAAGGCCAACCATTCACCGCCCACATTTCACTCAGCAAAGGCGAACGCAGCCCACTAGCCGAAGCTGGTGCACAGTTGATGTAGAGCGGAAATTATCTACACAGATTTAGTAGAGGCGAGCGTTGGCTGCTAGACATTTTATGGAGCTAAAGCTCCGTCATAGGTCATGGGTTGATTCGTCATTTGTCCAGCATGTGAGCCACGTGGCGGCGGTTTCAAACCGCCCCGCCAAGCTCCAATACCCAGGCATGCCCTACCTGGGCTACACATCATAGCCCAGGGTCAGGCAGCCTCAACGAGGCAACGCAGCCCTGGGACGTTCCCCCCAACAACCCCAGCCCTGAATGGGCGACATAAAATCTATTTGTTAGAGGATCAAAAGGGAGAAAACTGATGTGCAAGGTTTATTTGGACCACTTTTGGTTTAGTTTTTGTAATAATTATTTTCGAAATTAGATGGGCTTTGATAGCCTAAGGATGAGTGCTTACGGTGATGATTGTAATAGCTTTCGATATATTCAAAAAGTTCGGTTTTAGCATCTTCGTAATCAGCAAATCGTCCGCCCTGTAATGTCTCTGCCTTGATCGTTCCTATGACTGATTCTGTCCAGGCGTTGTCGTAGGGATTCGCTCTGC
>CAKZNV010000047.1 GCA_937132085.1 uncultured Rubritalea sp.
ATCGGATGAAAGGGAACGGTATCTTGTTTTGATAGATCTATTCCTGTGGCTGGATTCTGAGTAGGGTTGGGCCCCCAGCCCCAGTCAGTTCCATTACTAAGGTTCTTAGGTGGGACAGGATCGAGTCCTCCTGATGAGCTTGTGTTATTCGCTAAATTGCTCCAGTGATGCAAGAGGCCAAATTTTGCTGAAAGCTCTTTGAGTTTGGAGCTATCTAGGATCGAGTCACTAGCTAATAGACCTTTTCTAGTGCCTAAATCTGGCGCTGATCCCTTGCTAACAAATGAGCTTAAGTCACGGCGTAGTCCGCCACGGAATGTATCTGTTAGAAGCCCAGATGATGAGAATGTTAGGTCATGAAAATGCTTGCGTCTGGCAGTCTGGGCATTAGCTATAGAGGCTGAGCTAGAGATGTCACTGGTGAGTCGTGTAGCCACTTTTTCAATGTCTTGGCTGCTCGTGTTCTCGTAGTTAGCATATTCAGCGATGATGCTGATGCCTGATTGGGACGCAGTGAGCCATGGTTGTGTTTTGGATAGACCACTGGAGGCATTGGTTAGATTGAATCTAGCTTTGACGCCTTCGTCTCCTACCCACCATGCATATTTTCCAGTCTCTATTCCATTGTCTCTGACAGAAATTAACTGAGCTTTCACTTCATCAGCGATTTCCGTTGTAGAGTGGTCGCCGACAAGAAGGATACTTTCATTTTCCGGTAGAGCCACTGTAGGATCTAGATCATTTTTATGACTGATCAGCCATGTGAGAGCTTGTTGCTGGGCATTGTAGCTATTATCTGCACGTCTATCTATTAGGGAGCCGGCTTCATTGCCAGAGCTATCAGTATTACGGTAAATGATTGGCTGAGCTCCTGTAGTAGGCTCACCTTTCAGTGCGTCAGACCTCCAGACGCCGACCCAGTGACGATTCGCAATTTTAGCAGATGAGTCAGCAGGATCTTCTAGAATACTAGACTCAGCTGTGATACGCTGATCTGGGCCTGCATGCTTCTGTAGTTCACCGATGGCGATCATTAGAGCCATTCTTGCGTTTGCTTGAGCTTCTTGTTGGTATTTGCTATGCTTAGCTTGGCTAGTTTCTACAGATGAAATAGAGAGGGTAGCTAATGACACTAACATGAGCAGTGACATAATAGTAATCGTTGCAATGAGAGCAAATCCTTTAGACTGAGGGTTGTTCGGCTCTGGAGTATAAGAGTTGTCTTGGTGAATACGCATATTTGTAATACAGTTAACGCTGACTATTCTCGGTGATTTCGGCACACGAAGACAATCAGACTAGAGTTAAGTTATGTGACTAATGTCATAAATCACAAAATGCTGACAGAGTTTCTGAAATACGCAGATTCACCAGGGTGAGCAAAAGCCTGTAGACAGAGATCCCATATGGATTTTTGGCCTCACTGATACACCAGAGATTAAATTAGAATCTATGATTAGGATCGCTGAAGATGACGCAATTACTCTGCCTCGATCTAGCGTGCCAGAGTATTAAAAATAGTCCTCTGTGTGACCTGCCTGTGGCTCTATTTATTTCACTCTAGAGCCATTACGATAGGGAAGGTTCTCGAAGATCAATTCCTTACGATCTCTCAAGAAGTGCCGCTCAAGTCGCACTTCTGGTCTGGATGGTATTAGCTTAGGTAGTTTTAGAGTCAGGACATTGTCTTCTAGTTTCCATGTTGCTCCATCAAAGTCATCTAGTTGTTCGCCATTGCAAAAATAGATGGCTGTATGATCGGCTAGGAATTCTCTGCGATGGATTGCTCCATCGTGACGATACTCCCAAGTTCCGATGAAATCCTTCTCAGAGGCTCGCATTTTGTTATCCACTTCAAACAATACTAAACCCATCGAGTTCGCTTTGAATCGACCTTCTGAACTGTCTCGCTTAGCGATGATTTGCATCTGTATTTGGAGTGACCACTTGCCCTTCTTTACATCTGCATCTCCTAGAGTGAAAGAATAGACATTTTTCCTAATGAATGCTCTGAGCCCAGTGGAGCCACGATGCACATCCTCTGCTACTAGCTCACCATCACAGTAGAGATCGGCTCTATGGATAGTGACGGCATCACGACCATCCATCCATTTTACTATAGCACGATACTCTCCAGCTTTCCAAACTAAGTGAGAAACATCAAACTCTTGAGTGACTACTTTGCTAGCTGGCACATCAGGGAATTTCCAAGAGAATTCGCTGCTAGGAATTTGACGAACATACTTATCACGCTCAAATGGCACTGATTTCACTCCGTCTTCAATTGAGAGTCCGTGTAACACAGCATGATTTTCTATGATTTTCACAGGTGCGCCATCTGGTCCGTTATAGACTTCTACTTCGCCTCTAAATACACCCACTTCAACTGGAGAGTCCGCTTGCACATCCATGCCAAACTCTGTGCCTAAATCAACTAGCTTGCCTTGAGCGTGGTCTACAGTGAAGCCTTCAGCGCCTTTAGGCACATCTGCTACTAAACGGCCATTGGTTAGGTAAGCTTGGTTCTCACCAGTGATCAGGATCTCAGCAGGACCTTCTACCAGAGCTCTTACTCCACTGCGGAACGTAACTTCCACTAATCCAGATTTAATTTTAATCGGTTTACTGCCTTGTTCTAGCAATAAATCTGTAGGGTCTCCATCCCAGTCTACACCGACGATGCTAGTGATCTTTGCGAGTTGGCTGCTTGGAGGAGCAGGGGTGTCATTCGTGGCTAGGCTAGCATCTTTTTCACCAGTATTACCACTCCAGAAGCCGAAGAGAAACATCACAGTGGCCACTGCTGCTAATAATGGCGCAGCATATCTCTGGATAAAGGGCACGACATTGCTTGGGCTAGATTTAGTTTCTTCCGCCAGAGCGGTCAGACCAGCATCCAGGCTAGCCATATCGAGATAATAATCTAGAGCCTTCTCATCTTTGAGCAGCTCTTCTAAACGAGTGTTCTCAGTGCTAGTTATCGTTTTTAAACGACTTTTTTCGACTAATTGAATCAATTCAATGGAAGGTTTCATGATGCTTTTTTGAGTTTTTGGTTGATGCATACTCGTAGTTTCTCGCGGATACGTGAAACTGTTTTATGCACAGCTGCAACTGATTTTCCTAATTTATCTGCGTAAGCAGTCAGGGAGTTGCCTTTCATATAAAATTCTAGAATCATGTCTTGTTCCTTTTGTTTCAGATGGCTGACGCATGTTCGGAGGAATGAAATTCTGTCCTCTCCGTCATTAAGTCTTTTCTCCGCTCTATCAGAAATGAGTTCGATGGTTTCCTCGCAATATGCCACGTGGCCACGTTGAATAGCAGCTCGTCGGACTTCCATCATTTTGTAGCGAGCTACTTTAAATGCCCAGGCCTTGAATGAAGTTCCAGCGCTGAAGTCAGAGCGTCTATCCCATACGAAAACATTGGTTAGCTGAATCACTTCGTCCACATCTCCTGTGGCTCCTAGGAGTGAAATCACATACCCACGTAGATCGAGCTGGAGTCTCTCGATCTCAATCTCGATCTCACGATCTGATAGTTGTGTCTTTTCGCTGGTTTCCATCATTCTATAGAAATATGAGTCTCCAGGACCTCCTAGGCAAGTGGATTTAATTCTAGTTAAACTTAATGACTATAAAATGAAGATGCTGACAAAAAAATGTCAGCATTCGCTAGAAAGAGTCATTAGGGGCACTTAAAACCATGAATTATCTAAAAACAATCCTAGCAACAGCCTTTGTCGCCATTACTGCTTCTTCTAGTCAGGCGGAAGAACCTGCTTCACCAGAGCAGGCGACTACAGATGTTCTCAAGCGATTTATTGGCGACCGAGCCTCTGAAATAAACATTCAAACTATCCCTAGAAAAGATGGATGCAATGTCTTCGAATACGAAGTGAAGGACGGAGTTCCAACTTTCAAGGGTAGTAGCCCAGTGGCGATTAGTCGTGGCTTCTATGATTACATGAAGGCCAATAAACTCGGCCAAATCGGCTGGAGTGGCTCACGTGTTGATATCCCTGAGCAATGGCCAAATACAGCTAAGAAGCGTGTCGTTTCTCCTTACAAGTTTCACTACTACATGAACGTGGTGACTTATGGCTACACCACTCCTTATTGGGACTGGGCTCGCTGGGAAAAGGAGCTCGACTGGATGGCTCTGCACGGCATGGACATGCCTCTAGCGCTTGTTGCGAATGAAGCAATCTCCACACGTGTCTGGAAAAAACTAGGTCTCACTCAAGAAGAAATCGACAAATTCTACACTGGTCCAGCTCACCTTCCATGGCAGCGAATGGGCAACGTCACAGGTATCGACGGTCCGCTTAACGAGAACTGGCATAAAGGTCAGATCGCTCTACAGCACAAAGTTCTCAAGCGTATGAGAGAGTTAGGCATGAAGCCGATTGCTCCCGCATTTGCTGGATTTGTGCCAAAAGCAATGAAGCGCCTCCACCCAGATATCAAATTCTTCCACCCATCATGGGCAGGGTTCCCAGCTAAGAACCGCACTAGCTTTCTTCTACCAGACACTCCTCTGTTCGGAGAAATTGGTAAGATGTTTATCCAAGAATGGGAAAAGGAATTCGGTAAGTGTGACTACTACCTCGCTGACTGTTTCAACGAAATGGACATCCCAGCACCTAAGAACGATAAGAAAAAGCGCTACGAATTACTCGCTCACTATGGTGACCAAGTTTACAAATCAATCAAAGCTGGTAATCCTGATGCTACATGGGTGATGCAGGGGTGGATGTTCGGCTACCAACGCTACATTTGGGATAAGAACTCACTTGGAGCACTTGTTTCCAAAGTTCCTGATGACAAAATGCTACTTCTCGACCTAGCTGCTGATTATAACAAACACTACTGGAATAATGGAATGAACTGGGACTTCTATGAAGGTTTCTTCAATAAAGAGTGGGTTTACAGCGTTATTCCTAACATGGGTGGTAAAACTGGCCTCACTGGTCGTCTTGATTTCTATGCTAAAGGCTCTATCGAGGCTCTCAACTCTAAGAATAAAGGTCGTTTGGCTGGTTTCGGATTTGCTCCAGAAGGAATCGAAAATAATGAAGTAATTTACGAATTACTCGCTGATATGGGGTGGAGAGATACTGAAATTGATCTCGATCAATGGCTCAAAAACTACAGTGAAAGTCGCTACGGTGATTGCCCACCAGAACTCACTCAGGCATGGGATAATCTCAGAAAATCTTGTTACGGCACATTCACTGACCACCCACGCTTCAGCTGGCAGTTTCGTCCAGGAAAAACTCGTAAAGGTAGCATCAATACGTCAGCAGAGTTTAAGCTGGCGATCGAACAATTTGCAGCTTCATCAGTTCAACTAAAAGGGGATGCAAATTACCAAGCTGACCTGATTGAGATGACGGCTATGTATCTCGGGATGAAAGTCGAAGAACTCTTTGGTGCAGCCGTGAAAGCTGAGGAACTGGGTTTCCCTGAACTCAGAAAGAAAGCAGCGAATGATGGACTCATTCTTCTCGCTGAAATGGATCGACTACTAGAATCGCATCCTACTCTTCGACTCACTAATTGGGTCGACCTAGCACGCAAGCACGGCACAACTCCTGCAGAGAGCAATCTCTACGAAGCCAATGCCAAGGATCTAGTGACTATCTGGGGAGGTCAAATCCATGACTACTCAGCACGTATCTGGAGTGGCCTCATTCGTGATTACTATATTCCACGATGGAAGCATTACTTTAACACCTTTGACTCTGGTAAGAGCTTCGACATGGCAACATGGGAAAAGCAATGGACACGTAAACCGGGTATCTCAAAAATCGAGACATTCGAAGACCCTGTAGCCGCAGCTATTAAGTTAATTGCAAAAGCTAAATCAACTAAACTCCCAGACCTTGACTTCAAAGGTGAGGCGGTTGGCGGTTGGAATCCAGCTCAAGTGGGCACCGAGTGGAAGACGGTCAAGTGGAATCTACCTGCGACTGAGCTAGCGACGCTCAAAGGCATTCGTTTTAACTACACAAGGGGCAAGCATCGCCTAGAAATCCGCAAAGTATCCATCATCGCAGACGGTAATGTCGCTGCCATCGATACGCATCTTGGTATTGCCGGAACACCTAGTAAAAAGAGTTTTTACAAATTAAAGGTCCCTACCGGCACTAAAGGCAATAACGAATGTTACATTCAAGCTGAAGTCAGAAGTGACGGAGGCAGTGACTCATACGGTCAAGTAGAGCTGATCAAGTAACTAACAATTTGACATGTTAATTTTTTATTAATAATATGATGGTTATGGCTGATTGACAGTCATTGTAGATAGGAACTCACTGATTGAGTCACTAAATTCAAAACTAATAAACCAACTATTATATTATGAAAATAAAATCAACTAGCACAGCTATTGCTCTCACACTTGGACTAGCGGCTTCGGCAAATGCAGCGCTTTCCTATACCTATAACTATGATGACGCCCCTGGCGTAGAGAATGGAGCTATTGATGCCTACGAAGATGATGCGGCAGGTTTTCTCCACACCGATACTAACACAGCCTTCACCAGTGGCGACCTAAACGACTTGGCATTCTACTCAGGCGCCAACCCGGTGACTGATGACCCAAACAGCATGGTAGGTTGGGTTACTGCTGCTTCCATCACCATAGATCTTGGAGGACTCTTCGACCTTACTTCTGTTGATATCTCCTCCTACGGCTTCCCTCCCTTCAACGTAGGACGTGCTGATGATGTTACTATCTCTACCAGTGTGGACAATGTAACCTATGGCGTAGGCACTCTACACCTCTTGACTGACACTGACACAACTCAGGTGGTCGCAAGAACTGATACCGGCGTCCGCTACATCCAACTTAGCTTTGATGGAGACTCGCACACTGGTGATAAGTGGGCCCTCAATGAGCTCGCTGTCGAAGGCACTGCAGTAGTTCCTGAGCCATCATCAACAGCTCTACTAGGTCTAGGTGGCCTAGCTCTCATCTTGCGCCGCCGCAAGTAATGAGCACTCCCTGTTACGAACAGGGATAGATTTCATTAAGGTTTTTAAGCTCGGTAGTAGAAGTAATTCTGCTACCGAGCTTTTGTTTTATTGAGTTCGAAAAATAGACCTAGCGAATGAGATTAAGTCGGTTAATTCGTGAGCAATACTGACATTTTTATTTTTTATTCAAAATAAATGTCAGCATTGCTCTGTAGATCTCATTAGTGGTGTAG
>CAKZNV010000048.1 GCA_937132085.1 uncultured Rubritalea sp.
TAACAACCTATATTATGAAACATATTATCGCATCTAGCCTAGTAGCTAGCTCATTCTTATTCACCTCATGTGGTGACAAAAAAGTCGTTGAATCCAAAGCCGACGCAGCAGTAGCAGAGTCAGTAGCAGAGACTACTCCAGTAGAAGCAGCTCAAAACTGGCAAAAAGATCTCACTGGTGGCCAAGTTTCTAACCTCTGGAGCTCACTTTCAGCAGATTACCAAAGCGATCTCAACAAGCTAGCGAACAACCTTGGTGATAAAGTAGACAGTGAAGTTTACAATGAAGCAATGACCACTCTTGGTTCTGTTTCTAACTTGCTCAAAAGCAAGAAGACAATGATCCTCGAAATCTTAAAAGACAATGCACCAGAAGGCAAAGAAGATGACCTTGCTAAAATTGAGCAAAGCTATGATTCAATCGTTGGTATCATCAACACTATCGCTACTTCAGATGCAAAAACTACTGAAGGCTTGAAAAGCATGGACCTCGGCAAACTCCTCGGAGACCTACAGGGACACACTAAGGAACTATCTAAGCTATCATCACTTGCTGGTGACAAATTTAAGAAGTTTCAGGAAGTTAAATTCAGCCTCGTTTCTGAGTCTGGTGACTCTGCAGCAATCAACGTAACATCTGAAGGCAACGATAAGGAAGTCAAACTCATCAAAAAAGATGGTAACTGGCTTCCAGAAGACATGGTCAACAAATGGCCTGAGATGATGGTAGAAGCGAATAAAGCGATCGCTGAAATCGGCGATATGAAGCCAGAACAAAAACAACAAGCACTCATGGGACTCATGATGCTGAAGTCTACTGTTCAGAGTCTTGAAAAAGCTAAAACTAAAGAAGACATGATGCAAACCGTTCAAGGTCTCATGGGTATGTTCGGAATGAAATAATCCCTGCATCAAACATCTTTAAACAATCTAAAAGCCAGAGCTTGCTCTGGCTTTTTTCGTTATCAATCGACCTGCCCTTTTTATCCTAGCTCCTGCGAGCTTAAATTGTTAGGTATGTATCAATATGAAAAAGTTACTTATTATACTGATCCTTGTTGGAGCTTGGGTCTTTTATTATACGCGTCCTGTAGAGGATCTTGGGAAGTTGAAGGAGCCTATTGTTGAGGCATTGATCGAAGAAAATGAGGATCTTCGATTTCGTAGTGTTCTTGAGCTAAAAGATACCGCACCTATTTCAGAAAACGAGATTTGGCTGAGAAGTAGAACCGTTTCAGATCTCGACGCTACCTTGAGTGAGATTAGTGAATCGATTAATAAGGTCCTTACTGAGAAAGGCTTTAAGAAGGTCACCGAGGCTGAAGCGAAAGCATGGAAGCTGGATTTCTTTAAGTATACAGCAAAGAACAAGGAGAATAAGAAGCTACTGATGGCGAATGATAAAATTCTAGGCCTCTATGATATCACTGTGAATAATCAGACTGGTGGAGGATCTATTATTAAGATCAAGTTTCACTCCAAAAAGATCAGTGAGATAGGAAAGTGAATTGTTTAGATTGAGTTCTGATTCGAGATGGGTTTTAGTTCCTATAGACAACTAATGAAGACTATGGTGAATGGAAAATTAATGCAGTTTTTGAAGAATAGATATGTAATCTCTGGAACGAATTCTGCCGCAGAATCTGCAGAATCAGTAGGATCAAAAGAAGCAGCAGTTGAAGCGCCAGAAGCTATCGTTGAAACTGCTATCGCTGCAGAAGTAAATGTAGAGCCTAACCTAGAGCCAGAGCCTAAAGTAATTGCCAAACAAGCTGAGCCATGTGATACCTGCGGCTATAGCTATGGCTGGTGGGTCATGCTCGGTGATAACCGTGTTGCGTCTTTAGAGTTCCGCTGTGTTCTAGAGGACTCAGTGCATTTGTATGCTGTGATTGTGCTCGATAAAAAATTCTTCGACATCAATCTCGATCCAGCAAAGTGGGCTAAGCCCGAAGTGATTCTACAGAGTCGATATTCGAAAGACTACAAAAAGGCAGGATTAGAAATGGCACCTGTAGGCAAAGATATGATTGTTGTTCAGAACTTAGTAGTGCCTAAAGAAAATCTAAAAAGACAAGCCGATAGAATCACCGCATTCCACGATGAACTTCTACAGAAAGCTTCCAAGACTGAAGTCGTTCATAATTAGTCAAATTCACTAAACTCCACCCCAATGTCTCGAATTACTCAAGCTGTTGTCCGTGTTGCCAATGTCCTTGTAGATAAGTTAGAGCGGACTGCTGGGTTTGTGAATCATTGCTGGAAGCGAAACCCTAGCTGGGGCTATGAGCTTATTTTACAGCTGGCGAATGCACATGAAGGTGAGGATCGCGTTTTAGCTGAACGATTTCTCAATGAAGCTGAGGTAGCTGGTTGGCTTTTGATTAAAAGGCATCGTTACAGTGCTGTCCCTGAGAAACTGGCGTTAGTTTGTAGTGATGAGGCCATTCTGTATGAGTCACTTTATTCTCTCACAAATCGACGATCTCCTAGAGACAGAAGAACTGAATTAGCCCAGATTTTCACTGAGTATGCAGGACTGAAAACTACTCGATGTGAGACAGAACATAATCGCCACTCGATCTACGGAGAGCTGTGGGTGAACTTTTGTCAACGTTATGCAGATCAATTGACTACACTAGATGAATCAAAGTTACTTTGTCGTGGACTTAAGTTAGTGCAGCTAGAAGAGCTATTGAACGATGTCTTTCAGCTACTGCATGCAGATCAAGCATCCCATTTGAGAGAGGCCAGCACATTATATTTAGGCGACTCTAAGAAGCTGGAAACAAATCAAACAGTCTATCTGAAGTGGCTAGCTGAGATTACAGGAGGAAGGATTACAAGCTTCGATGACTTAGGGATTCAAGATAAGCACCGGACTATTACTTTGTGGGGAAACTGGACTTTGAAGTTTGATTCAAAAGAGAACAAACTTTGTGAGCTAGGAAACTTTGAATTACCACTGCGTATTAGTCAGCGAGATATTTCTACAGCTACTCTCAGACACCCTGACATCCCAGTAATTACTGTGGAGAATAAAGAATCTCTGGAGAGCTGGGCGCTGGCTAAACCTAATGCATTATTGATATCAAGTGGTGAACTTGGTGGGTTTTCACATAGTGCAGTGATCGATTTTATAAAGTCATTACCAAGTTCTCTTAGACTATTCCACTGGGGCGATACTGACCCCGCTGGTTTTTCTATTCTAGCCTCACTCCGAGAGAGATCTGGACGAATGATTGAATCGATAGGAATGGAGTATGTAGCTGAAATATCAAATAATTCGGTAAACCCAGAAACCTTATCAAATTTGGAACGTCAAGAAATAACGAGGCTGTTAGAGTCGAGATTCATTACGGAATCTGAGCGTAACTCTCTAAGTGAAATGCTTGAAGCTGATAGTAAAGGTAGTTTCGAACAAGAAGGACGATCAATCCCCCAGTTACCGAACTCTTAAGGTTGCTGATAAATAAATTCATGATTAACCCCTCAATGCCGAGCCTTCAGCACGGTGTTTTTTTGTGGGACGGATCCTAGGGGGCAAACCCTAGGCTTTGCACATCAGATCCCTTCAGGATCGCCAGCATGATGAATATTAGAGACGAGGAATATAACATCCATCCATTTAGATCGCCCATTCAGAGCTTACTCTATTCTATGAATTCATTTCCTAGGGCGTTGCCCTAGGCTATCATAGATCACACCGTTGGTGTCACCATCCAACCTAACAACCTAACAACCTAACAACCTAACAACCTAACAACCTAACAACCTAACACCTATTTAACCACCTCATCAATGGCCTTAAGTAGCGAATGCTTTGCATTGAGTTGATTCGCGTCTTGCGAGAGTTCCCAGATCATTACTCCACCACAGGAGATCAAGGCTAGCTTGGTTTTCTTTTGGATCATTGCAGTGCCGTTGTAGTGGATTTCTCCTACTAGGTCTTTGCTATGTGCTGCAGGGTCTTTTGCTAAAAGAGCTTTGTAACTCATGTAGGGGCTGCGTCCGTAGAATGGCAGGCCTAGGATTACTTTCTCTGCTGGGCAGCCGCGTTGTTTCCAGTAGTGGATGGATTTTACAGCTTGTTCATAGCTGCCGTGGTCTTTCCCATCGTAGGCCATGATATTTAGCATGTCGATGTGAGCGAAGACTTCTTTGCTTATCCCCTCGCCTGTCTTGCCATACGAGACTACCGCGGTGGAGAGGAACTTTTTCTCCTTCTTCAGCTCTACCGATAATTCAGTCATCAAGGCTGCAAAATGTATCGCTGACTTACCTTGGTCTGGGTATTCCCAATCCATGTCTACCCCGTCTAGCTTGTAGGTTTTCACTAGCTTCATGACCTCTTTGATAAATTTAGCTCTACCCTCTACAGTGCTGGCGAATTTCTCAAATGCGCTGTCATCACCTTTATTCCAGCCACCAACTGCAATACCTACCTTAACTTTGTGTTGATGGGCTTGCTTGACGATCTGTTTGAGCTTCTCAGGATTCGGTAATGGCTTGAGTGATCCGTCTGGGTGTGGCTGGGCGAAGCTATAGTTGATGTGAGTGAGTTTGGCGTAGTCGAGATGTTCGATACTTCCCCAGGCTGCTTGATAGCCGATGACTTTGAATTTTTTCTTAGCGTGACTAGTAGCGCTAAGCAGAAAGAAGCAGCTGAAAATGGAGGCTATAAGGAATTTCATCATGATGAATACTGATAGCACAAATTCAGCTAAACACACATTCTTAAAGCACCAGAGATAAGTCTCGTAATTTACCAGTAATATGAGCAGGCTTCTCTAAAGAAAGAAGCAACACTATGTCACACCAAAATAAACAATTCAAACGTCCGCCAAAGAAGTATGCACCGAAAGGTCTAACCATCGTCTATGAGGACAGAGACATTATTTTCGTGGATAAGGAAGCTGGACTTCTGACGATGGGAAATGAGAAAGAGGCTATCCGCACTGCTCATAATAACCTCACAGGCTACGTGTCTAAGGGAAACCCTAAATCACCGCACCGTGTATTCATCGTGCACAGACTGGATCGTGAAACTTCTGGTATTCTGGTGTTTGCTAAATCAACTGAGACAAAGACGTATTTGCAGTCTGAGTGGTCTAATTTCCAAAAAACCTATTATGCCGTCGTGCATGGTAAGTTGCCTAAACAAGAAGGAACAATCAGTTCTTACCTAGTAGAGAAAGGCGTTCACAAGATGTATTCTGCCAGTAATGCAGAACAACGCAAAGAAGGTAAACTCTCCGAGACAGCCTACAAAGTCATCCAACAAAATGATGAGTATAGCTTAGTAGAACTCAACATTCTCACTGGAAGAAAGCACCAAATCCGTGTCCATATGGCCGATCTAGGCTGCCCAGTGCTAGGCGACAAAAAGTATGGTAACGACGGCAAAGGAGAAAAAGGAGTCAAACGCCTAGCCCTCCATGCTGCTAAACTAAGCATCAAGCACCCATTCTCAAAAGCTGATCTAGTCGTAGAGGCGCCTGTTCCTGGATACTTCTACAAAGTGACGAAGGAACTTAGATCTTAATTCAGTAGTTAGTATAAAGTAGTTAGTAGTTAGCTGCTCCAGCATGCTGGTTCCGTGCTATTTCGTGCTATTCCGCTAGCGAAAGCTAGTCCCGCAACCGCGGCGATGGTTCAAAACCAAATCACAAGCCACCATGGTGCACCCAACCCTTGCCCATTGACTTGGAGCAACGCTCCAAAAAAAACTCCCACAGCGAACTGTGAGAGTTTTGAAAATTTGACTTGTTAGAGTCTGTAAGAATCTTACTTCTTGAAGATCGTCTGACCTGTTGAACGTAGGTCGTCACAAGCTTCCTTAAGACGATCACAAACACCTTGCTCACCGAGCTTGATGTATGAACGTGGGTCATACTTGCCTTTAACACCGACTTCTCCGTCGATCTTAAGAACTGACTCAATGTTCTCACAGATGTGAGTAACGATAGGACGAGTGAATGCATACTGAGTGTCAGTATCGATGTTCATTTTCACTACACCGTAGTCGAGTGTCTCGCGGATGTCTGAAAGCTCAGATCCTGATCCACCGTGGAATACGAAGTCCATCTCACCTGCTGCACCGTGCTTCTCAGTCACTGCTGCTTGACCGTCACGAAGGATAGTCGGCTTTAGCTTAACTGAACCTGGCTTGTATGCACCGTGAACGTTTCCGAATGTAGCTGCAAACATGAATCTGCCGATAGGAGCGAGTGTCTCGTATACCTGAATCATATCTTCAGTAGTAGTGTAGAGCTTCTCTGCTGGGAGATCTGAAGTGTCGTGTCCGTCTTCTTCACCACCTACGCAGCCTGCTTCTACTTCGAGAATGATACCGAGTTCAGCACACTCTTTAAGAAGACCTTTTGAGATCTCCATGTTAGCGTCGAGGTCGATGACTGATCCGTCGAACATGTGTGACTGGAAGAGTGGTCCTTTGCCTTCAGCGATGCGCTCGCGTGAAGCTTCGAGAAGTGGGCGGAGGAATCCGTCTACTTTCTCTGGGTGACAGTGATCTGTGTGGAGAGCTACGAGGATATCGTATTTCTCAGCGAGTCTGTAGGTAGCCTCTGCGAGAATGATCGCTCCGTATGCTTCGTCACCTACTGCTAGGCCTGAAGCGAATTTACCACCACCAGTAGATACCTGGATGATACCGTCTGATCCAGCTTCAGCGAATGCCTTGAGAGCTCCGTTAATAGTTGCTAGTGATGTGATGTTAACTGCTGGGTATGCGTATCCGCCTTTTTGTGCGGCGTCTAACATTTCTGCGTATTGTTGTGGTGTTGCTACTGGCATAAGTTTGGTTGGTTAATTGTTTGCTTAGTTATTGTTACTACTGATTAAAATGGGATATCGTCGCCACGGAGGTCGTCCATGGATGGTTCTGGAGATGAGCTATTGCTGAAATCTGGCATATCGTTGCCACTAGCAGCTTGTCCGCCACCGTTGTTGTTTCCGCCGTTGCCACCACCTGCGCCTGCTTGGATCTTCCAGCAGTTGAGATTGACATAGTATTTGCCATTGTATTCGTTTCCACGGATGTCGAAACTCACTGCAACTTGCTGACCAATAGCATACTGGTCGAGCTGAGCGCACTTGTCTTTTACTATCTCAAATTTAATGTCTTGTGGGTATTTAGAATCGCCAGTTGTGATGACGAATTCACGCTTAGTAAACCCACTACCGAAGGTCTGGGTATCGTTAATGACCTTTATCGTTCCTTGTGCTTCATACATGATGCGAGGGAGTGTGTCGGATAATTATTTGATGTCAATAATGATGTGACTGGCTCTTGTCATGATGGGCGCTGCGCTGTGGAAAATGGGAAAGAGAAATTGGAACTTGGAAATGGGTTAGATGGTGATGGTCGATGGGCTAGCTTCGCTAGCGGAATAGCACGGAAAGCACGGAACCAGCATGATGGAACTGAAAATTGAAAACTCCAACCACAGGTGCGGGGGTTGCTTTTGGGTGATCTTCTGTTAGGGTTTGGCATGGTTGAAATTTATAGGGATCGTGACACAGTGAAGGTAGGATATTTAAAGTCTCTGCTAGAGTCGGAGGGGATTCCTTGCTTCATCAAAAATGATAATCTCTCCATCGTCGAAGTCCCTATTCCGGCATTCTACCCAGCCTTGAATATAGTGAATGTGGAGGATATTCCTAAGGCTAGGAAGATTCTAAGCGAGCTACAAGAAGGAGATTCTATCTTGAACACTGATCCAAATAAAGCCCCGGTTACTGAGGAAGATATCCCCTGCCCTCATTGCACTGAGGAGAATCCGGCTAACTTTGGCAACTGCTGGTCTTGCTGTGGAGAGCTATAATAGGAGCTAATTCTACATCCACTATTCCACATTCACCATTATCCCTAGGATCTGTTGACTTTTAAACTGGCAAGTGTGCGCTATCTGTAGAGACTCTGGGCAACAAAATTATGATCTTCCAAAACTTAGCAAGAAACAACGAAATCGGTTCTAGCTCATACCTCCTCGATACTGGCGATTGCCGTGTGGTCATGGATGCAGGTATGCACCCTAGCGCAGAGAGCACTGAAGCTATCCCTAATTACCAAGAACTAGAGAAAAATAGCGTCGATGCTATTTTCCTAACTCACTCACACCTCGACCACGCAGGAACTCTGCCAGTGCTGATGCGTGACCAGCCAGAGGCTCCTGTCTATATGACTGCAGCAACTGCGGCTCTAACAGATGCTCTTCTGCACAACTCTGTAAACGTGATGTCCAGTAAGCGATTAGAACTCGGTATCACAGAATACCCTCTCTACGGACACCGTGAGTTGGATCGTTTAGAGACCAGCTGGAAACATTTAGAATATAAGAAACCTCTTGATCTCACTCTTGAGACCTCTGCCACACTTCACGATGCTGGGCATATTCTCGGATCATCAGGCATCATGATCGAGAAGAACAACACTCGTGTTTTCTACACTGGTGATATTAACTTTGAAGACCAGACTCTGATTACTGGTGCGGATTTCCCTACTGAGGATATTGATGCGCTGATTATTGAGACAACTCGTGGAGCATCTCCTCGTGACCCAGCTTATGAGCGTGAGAAAGAAGAAGATCGTCTGTTAGCAGCGATTCAAGCTACTATAGATCGTGGTGGCGCAGTTCTGATTCCGGTCTTCGCTATGGGCAAGACTCAGGAAGTGCTAACGATGTTACATAAATTTAAGACATCAGGCAGACTGTCTGATAAGACACCTGTATTCATTGGTGGTCTGAGCACGAAGATGACGATTCTGTTTGATGAGTTCGCAGACAGCACTCCGAGAAAGCTACCCGGTTTCGAAATCTTTAGAGATATGGATGTGCGTGCTGGTTCTAAGAAGGGATCACGCAAGCCGATCGTTTACCAAAAAGGAGCTATCTACGCCCTTTCTAGTGGCATGATGACTGAGAAAACGACTTCTAACGGATTCGCTCAGACATTTATCTCTAACCCTAAAAATGGTCTACTCTTCGTAGGCTATGCGGCACCTGATACACCAGCCGGAAAGATCCGTGCTATGAATCGAGGTGATATCATTGAGCTAAATCCAGAGATGCCACCAGTCGTATTTGATTGTGAAATGGAAGAATTTGATTTCTCTGGTCACTCTGAGCGTGAGGCACTGTTAGACTATATGCTCAAGGTCGCTCCTAAACAAATCTTCCTAGTGCATGGCGACATCGAAGCCAGCCGATGGTTTGAAACTCAGCTACATGAAAAGCTACCTGACTGCGATGTAGTCATTCCTCTCCCTAAGAAACATTATACCATCCCTGAAAATCCAGCTTAGCCCTCAATCTAGGCTAGACACAGCCCCTCCCCATATTTAAAACTTTATCACTAACTAAAACCACCCACATGAGACCTACATTCCTAACAACAGCTGTCTTGGCAGCATTCGCAAGCATATCGACCATCGCTAACGCACAGAAAATCACTCCTCCTACCACTGTCCCTACTGAGCCTAAGGTCGATAGAGAAGAATTGAAGAAAGTGATGAGCTATGGGCTGGGCTTTCAGAAAGGTGAAGAATTCGCATCTTTCGGCTTCAATTCTCAAGACTTTGATAAAGCAACATTCATCAAGGCATTTTTAGCAGCGCTAAACCAAGAAGACATGGATGTCGATCCAGCTAAATATGATCAAGCTATGAAGATGATTGATTCCATCATTAGCAATCGTGAACTAGAGCTGGCGAAGAAGAACCAAAAGGCTGAGCTAGCTTTCATGGCGAAGAATGCGGAGCGCAAGGAAGTGAAGACTACTGCTAGCGGTTTACAATATGAGATTCTTAAAAAAGGCACAGGAAAAACCTACACTCCCCCTGCTGGATCGATCAATGGCAACGACAGAGCTACTGAGTTCTACATCGAGTGCACTGGCACCACTCTCAGCGGAACAGAATTTATCAAAACACCAAAGGGCGAGCCTATTGCGTTTAACCTTCAGGTGATTCATGGATTTGCAGAAGCTCTCAAGATGATGCCTATTGGCTCAAAATGGAAAATCTATGTTCCCGCTAAATTAGCATTCGGTCTGCAGCGTCAAGGTTCAAAAATCGAGCCTAACTCAATGCTCACCTACGAAATAGAGCTTCATGATATCAAGCTGAGAAAACCTGATCCAGCACGAGGCGGTCAGCACCCTCAACACCCAATCATGCCATCTAGACCTTAATTAATAAGACCACACACAATGCAAGTCACCTTCTACGGACACTCATGTTTCTCAGTCACTATTGCTGGGAGCACGCTACTTTTCGATCCTTTCATAACTCCTAACCCTAAGGGACAGGAGCTGAAACAGCCGATCGATATAGAGAAAATAGAAGCTGACTACGTGTTCATCTCGCATGGTCATGAGGATCATGTCGCAGATGCTGAGGCGATTCTGAAACGCACTGGTGCGATGCTGATTGCTAACTTCGAGATTGTATCTTGGTTCCAAGACAAAGGCATCGAGAATGCACACCCTGTCAATCACGGCGGAACGGTCAAACTACCATTCGGCACAGCGAAATTCGTCAATGCTATTCATTCTTCTGTGCTTCCTGACGGTAGCTACGGAGGTAATCCTGGCGGATTTGTCATCGAGTCTGATGAAACCAACTTTTACTTCTCAGGCGACACGGCTCTGACCTACGACATGAAGTTGTTAGGTGAATTCCATAAGCTAGACTGGGCAGTGCTCTGTGTGGGCGATAATTTCACCATGGGCTACAAGGACGCAGCTATTTGCGCTGAATGGATCGGCGTAAAGAGAGTGCTCGGCACCCACTTCGATACCTTCCAGATGATCGAGATCGATCATGATGCCGCTCGTGCTGCCTTTGCAGAAAATGAAGCAACACTCTATTTGCCACAAATCGGCGAAACCATCAACATCACACCACTTTAACTAACACTAAGCATGAAAATACGCACCGGCATAGGCTACGACGTCCACCAATTCTCACCTGACAGAAAATGTATTCTCGGAGGTGTAGAAATCCCCTCTGAACTCGGACTCATGGGCCACTCTGATGCGGATGTTCTCTGTCATGCTATCGCCGACTCGCTCTTAGGAGCGCTCGGACTTGCTGATATTGGCTATTATTTTCCACCTACTGACATGTCTATCGAGGGCATCTGCTCACTAGATATCCTCAAGAAATGTAAGTCTCTCGCTGATGAACATGGCGCAGAGATTCAGAACGTGGATTCACAGCTCATCGCTGAGGCTCCTAGAGTCATGCCACACATTGTGCCGATGAAAGCAAACATCGCAGCAGCGCTAGGCATCACACCTCAACAGGTGGGAATCAAAGCGACTACTAACGAAACGATGGGATTCGTAGGCAGAAAAGAAGGCATTGCCGCCATGGCGACTTGCTGTATGATCCTAGAATGATTATCAATGACCTACCTGAGGATGAACGACCTAGAGAAAAACTAGCTCGTCTCGGCGCTGGCGCTCTATCTGATGCAGAGCTGCTAGCTATTTTCCTCAGAGTCGGTGTCGTAGGTGAAAGTGCTATTGAAGTCGGTCAGCGACTCATGCGCACTTATGGGAGCCTGAGTCAGCTCAGCAGACTCAACATCAAAGAACTGGTCAAAGAACACGGGATAGGCCCAGCAAAGGCAGCCCAGCTTGGAGCATCATTTGAGATAGCTTCTCGTGTCGCCAAGGAGTCCCTTACCTCCACATCACTCAGCAAACCTCGCTTGATTTATAATGCTATGGCTCCACAGCTAAGGCACCAATCTGTGGAAAGCCTCCACGTGATGCTGACTGACACTCAGCTAAACCACATCCGCACCTTTTGTATTTCTCAAGGCACAGTGAATCAGACTGTTTGCCACCCTAGAGACATTCTACATCCAGCGATTCAGCACCAAGCCTACGGGTTTGTGCTCATTCACAATCACCCGTCTGGAAACCCCTCTCCTAGCTACGCTGACGATAGCATGACGAAGAATGTCATCAAAGCTGCTGAGATCATGCAGATCAGATTCGTAGATCACATCATCATCGGCCAGTCTATCGATGGTAGAGATCCGTATTACTCATATAGGGAATCGTCTGATATTTTTAACGGATAGTTAACTCCGGTTGATGCCTGAAGCGCTTACCACCAATCTACTCGAATTTACACGAATAGGTGCAAGTTGGATCCATTGAGCCACATAACTTACAACTCCAAAACCTAGACACAAAAAAAGAGCATCCAGTTAAGGATGCTCTCATTAAAAAGTCTTTAAGACCTGAAAACTAGGTGAACCTAGGATTGAGTTGATTTCTCAGCTGCTTTTTCAGCTGCTTTAGCTGCTGCTGCGGCGTCTTGGCCTGGGCTAGTGTAGCGGAAGCGCTGCTTATTGCGCTTAGAAGCAGAACGGCTCTTACGTTTAGCGCGCTCTACTGGTGTTTCGAATGAACGACGGCGACGCATTTCTTCTAGAATGCCTTCGTTGTCGAGCATAGTTTTCATGCGCTTTAGTGCGCGATCTACTGGTTCTCCTTTATTGATAGTTACTCCTCGCATAATCTTTATAGTATTTGTTGTTTTCAGGTCGGGGCGGAAGCTAATCAGATTGCGCCGTGAAGTCAAGCGGTAGAAACGATAAAAACACACTTTTTTATATTTACGGCAAATTCAGCAGAAATATAGCCAGATCTCAATTTCAACATTGCAACAATAAAGGATTTAAGCAGAATACGCAGTGATAATCATTAGATCATGACAGAAGAACGCTACGAAATTAAAGGGAAAATAGGCCAGGGTGGTGTCGGTGCAGTTTATAAAGCATACGATACTCAACTAAGAAGAGATGTAGCTATCAAGCGAGTGCTTGCTGATGACGAGCTAGCAGGCAGCTCAGACAATGCGACTGCAAGCTTACTAAAAGAAGCAACAGCACTCTCATCTGTCCAACACCCTCATATCTGCACCGTTTATGATGCTGGCATCGATGAAGACGGCCCTTTCGTCGTCATGGAGCTGATCAATGGTAAAACTCTCGACAAGATGGTGGAGAAAGGAACGCTAACTTATGAAGATTTCCGTGAAGTAGCAATCCAGTGTCAGGAAGCAATGATCGCTGCTCAGGACCTCAACCTCGTGCACCGTGACCTCAAGCCTAGTAACGTCATGGTCAGCTGGCTCCCATCAGGTAGATTCCAGATTAAGCTAGTAGACTTCGGCCTCGCTAAATTCTCAGCAAAACCATCCCTACAAACGATCGATCATGGTGACGCCGTGTTTGGCTCCATCTTTTTCATGGCTCCTGAGCAGTTTGAGCGCACACCGCTAGATCAGCGCACAGACATGTATTCACTAGGCGCTATGTTCTATTATGCTCTGACAGGAAATTACCCATTCGATGGAGACTCAGCTCCTCAGGTAATGGCTAGTCACCTGCAGAACTCAGTCGTGCCTCTTCACCAAGTAAGACCCGACCTCCCAGTATGGCTTTCAGAGTGGGTCATGTGGCATATCCAGAGAGATATGAACCATCGCCCAGTTTCAGCACAGATCGCTCTAGAAAAATTCTTAGCAGACGAGACTCTAGCCGCGGACGGTGGACTAGGAGTAACTCAACAGCTAATCACTCCAGCTGCACCTGCTGCACCAGGCTCCACAGGACCTATCTTCGTGAGTCCACAAACTGGCAGCCAAATCATCACCCCAGCAACTGCTGGTCAAGCAGTCACTCCAAGCGGAACTCAATATCCACATGGATCTTCTCCAGTAGGCGTCCAGCCACAAGAACCAGTTCAGCAGATGTCCGCAGCAGAGGAAGCCGCTTATCTAGCAGCGCAAAAGTCTGGAATGGGCAACAAGCAGAAAACCATCATCTTCTCAATACTTGGGGCAGCAATCGTCCTTGCAGTGATTGCTTTCCTAGTATTCAAAGACGATAAAGACAAAAATGAGCTATTCAACAATGTCGTTAATCAAAAAAATCATGATGCTCCAGGTCAGGTAAGAATTACTCGTCCGGAGTTTGACGCTATGCTCAATTCACTAGAAGGAAAAATCTCTAGCGATCGACCTACGACTGCAAATAGAAACTCAGCCATGCTGATCCTAATGAAATCCGTCTCAAATGACGGCTCATTTAAAGTTCCTGATGAAGTTACAAATAAAGCAGTAAATAAGTCTGCAGACTATGAAGAAGACGTCAGAGCTAATATGTTCAAAGTAGGTCTAGCACACCCTAACACGACCCCTACGATCGATAGCGCTATTCTAAAGTATATCCAAGACAACCCAGACAGCGAATCTTCTGCAAGAGCTGTAACCATGCTATCTAGTAATGCGGAGGTAGCGAAAGCAGGTGCAATCATAAACCTCATCGCTGTTACCCAAAATCCAGGAATGAGATCCAGCTCTGAGAATTACATCAAAACGCTCCTCTTCAGCGATAAATTAGATAAGTCTCAGAAGGCTCCGGTTTTACAACAGATTTTAGCTGCATACAAAAGCGCAACAGGCACAAAGGAAAGTAAGAACACATTCCTCAAACTCCTAGGTAACGATGACTCTGACGAAGCTCTCTCCATCATCATGGATTCGCTACTAAGTGACAACCCAGGCAGCGTTAACATGGCACTAAAAGCACTAGGCAGCTGGTCAGACCTTAGACCGTTTGAGCCATTGCTAAAACTCATCAACTCAGAAACCAAAAACAAAAAGAAATTCACTACAACAGTGGTTTCCATCCTCAAGAACCAGCCAGCGCCAGAAGATGCTAAATACTCCGTTAACTGGCAACAATTAGCTGAGTCTATCGACGATGTAGATCTTAAATTCATGGTCATCAGAGCTCGAGTCAAACAGGTAAAGGAACCCTGGGCTAAAGCAGCAATTCAAGCGCTAATTACTGACGGTATGCTCAAGACTAACTTCATCCGCGAAGCTGGTGACATCATCGACACCTGGGCCGAAGAAACTGAATAATCCCCTGCTCAAACAACCTATTGTAAATTTAATTTCAATTTATCGCATTTTACCATTGTCAACCGCACGATCAATAGTGCAAAGTATTAGAAGTATGAGAAAAATCTTAATCACTGCAATCGCACTTATCACTACATGCACTGGTGTAATGGCTGACATTCAGTCACCTCCAGGGTCACACTACACCTCTACTCGTAAGCTAGGCAGAGCTATCAGCAACATCCTTTACGGCATTGTTGAGATTCCTGAGCAAATCGTTCGCAAGACCGATAAATACGGATCAAAAGCTGGCTGGTCATACGGCGCAGTAGACGGAACACAAAGAGCATTCCGCAGAATGGGATACGGCTTTTACGAGCTTTTCACATTCCGTTGCCCTACATACCACGGCACATTTAAGCCACCGTATGAAAAGTGTGGAGCTGATAACCGCATCGAAATGGATGTGCAAGCTGGCCTCTCAGAGTTCCCACCAGAACTAGGAGCAGAAAGCTATTACAGCCACAGCAGAACTCAGAAATACTAATTTATTAGTTACTAGTTCAAATCAATTTCAAAGCACTCAGCAATGAGTGCTTTTTTTGTGCCTAAGATTTGGCCTGTTTAAATTATAAATGACAAAAAATCAGAGTTCGGGAATAACTCTTCACTAGACATCTCTCATTAATGCTACAAAGTGATTGCGACAAAGCTGTAATTCACACGGCTAACAAAACATATTAATAAATACACACAATGAACACCAAACAACTACTCATGTCAGCTGCCATCGGCACAGCATCTATCTTTGGTCTATCCTCATGCGGAGAGAAAACTGAAGAAAACACAACATCCTCAAACGAGAAGAAGGTGTTAGTAATCACAGCAATCCCTGATGAAAAGATCTCTGACCAAGAGCTCAAGTATCAAGCTCTAGCTGACTACCTCTCTAAGAAACTAGATATTACTGTAGAGCTCAGCGTCTCTAAAGACTACTCTGCCGCAGTAAACCGTTTTGCAAACAACGAAGTGCAGCTAGTATGGTTTGGCGGCCTAACAGGCGTTCAAGCTAGAAACAAAGTCGAAGGCGCAGTTGCGATCGCTCAAGGTAAAGCAGACCCTAACTACAAATCTTACTTCATCGCCCACAAAGACACCGGGCTTGAAAAGTCTAACGAATTTCCAAAAGAAATCGCTGACATGACATTCACATTTGGTAGCACCAAATCTACATCAGGAAGACTCATGCCAACTTGGTTTATCAAACAAGCAACTGGACAAACTCCTGATGAGTTCTTCAAGAAAGGCGTTCAATTCCGCAAGTCTGGTGGACACGTTGCAACTGCTGAAGTAGTCCAATCTGGAACAGTTCAAGTAGGAGCTCTTAGCTATAAGACCTACGATAAACTCGTAGCTGATGGCAAGATCGACCCAACAGTCGCTAAAATCATCTGGGAAACACCTTCATACGCAGACTATAACTTCACCGCTCACCCATCACTCGATAAAACTTTCGGTGAAGGCTTTGTAGACAAACTACAACAAGCACTCGTCGAATGTGATGACGAGAAGGCACTCGGTGCAATTAACCGTAAGTCTATTATCAAAGCTAAAAACTCTGACTTTGACGGCATCGTTAAAGTAGCTAAAGAGCTAGGCTTCATTAAGTAATTAATTCATCTCCAGACATCCTTCGCTACAATGCGAGGGATGTCTTTTTCCTATGGCTAGCTTATTTCACATCTCTTCACTTACTAAGCGTTTTGGCTCAGTTATAGCACTCAGTAAAGTCAGCTTAGACATCAAGCAAGGTGAAATCATTGCGCTGATAGGCTCTTCAGGTAGCGGCAAGACAACTCTCCTTAAACTTCTCAATGCACAACACAAAGCTGAAGAAGGAATCATTAAGCTTTCCGGCCAAAGCTTTGACTCTCTCAGTCAGAGCCAACTTCGAAAAGCGAGAAGTAAAATAGCATTTATCCCACAAGACCTAGGGCTGGTTAAGAACCTTAAAGTCTTTCAAAACATCTTTCTTGGGAAGGTCGGACACGTCGGCACACTAAGAATGCTCTGGAGATTCATTTTGCCACCAAAGAAAGAAATCCAACAAGTCCACCAACTACTCGAAAGGACAGGAATTCCAGAGAAACTATACTTTGAAACTAGTCAGCTCTCTGGAGGCCAACAACAACGTGTTGCTGTCGCTAGATCCTTATATCAAGGTGCTCATACGATTCTAGCGGACGAACCTATTTCCGCTGTTGATCCCGCAAGAGCTCGTAGCTTGATCAAGTTATTGATAGCTATTAGCAAGGAGAACAACCTCACCTTGATCATGTCGATCCACAACATCAAGCTTGCTCAAGAGTTTTTCCCACGATTAATAGGCTTAAAAAACGGCGTTATCTTGTTTGACGGCAGTGCGGTGGACGAATCTAAGTTGGCAGAGTTATACCAACTAAGCGAAGACCAACTCAACGAATAGCATGAGTAAAAAGGCAGCCATTAGAGAAAGTGTAAGCGAAGCTAAATCGAATTCTTCTTGGTTTGGCAAGAAGCGCACATTCATCTTGGCTATTACTCTATTGCTAATTTATAGCCTGCATACACTCGGCTTAAAATGGAGTGATTTCATTCCAACTGAGAATAGCTTTAAGCTCTTAAAGAAATTTCTATCTGCTGGCCTTACTCCAGCTCTCGATTACCAGAGCACCGGCATACCAGATAATGCCCCACCCTACTACATGAAGGTGCTGACCTCTCTATGGCTCACCTTGCAATACGCAGTCTGCGCCATGAGTTTAGCCATACCAATAGGTATCACATTAGGCTTTTTCTGCTCTAAATCTTGGTGGCCACAATCAGGTAGCTCAAGATTCCAACATATACTTCTCGTTATATTCCACAGGCTCGCTCGCACAGTGATAACATTTGGCAGATCAATTCATGAAATCCTATGGGCAATACTATTTATCACCGCTCTCGGCACTTCACCATTTGCTGCCATCATGGCTTTGGCCATCCCATTCGGTTGCACATTAGCCAAAGTCTTCTCCGAAATCATTGATGAACAAGATCGCTCAAACAGCAACATTATCCGCGCTCATGGTGCCAATTCTTTAAGCACATGGCTTTTTGGCATCCTACCCAGTGCTCTTCCAGACCTCATAAGTTATGCATTATATCGTTTCGAATGCGCTATCCGCTCTGCAGCTATTCTTGGCTTTGTTGGAATCACCACCGTTGGTTACCACATCGAGACTGCATTTGCAGATGGTCACTACAATGAGATCTGGACTCTACTCTACAGCTTACTAGCCTTGCTCATTATTGTCGAAACTCTCAGCAGTTACATCCGAGCTAAAATCAACACACCAGCAGAGCCTAGGAAAATCAAGACCATCGCAGAAATCGGCTCAGCTCTTACTATTAATCGACTTAAGAGACAATCTGGCAAAAAAGTATCACTCTATGCCACCAGCTTACTCTTCGTCCTACTTACTCTCGTTGCCTGGAATACTGGCGAACCAATATTCTCTGATTTAAGTAGTGCTCAGCGAGCTATAAACCTAGACCGTTTTATCCACGATGAAATTATACCCTACCCAGTTAGGCAATCCGGAGACTGGGCTGATACTCTACCATGGGCTAAAGAACTACTAATGACAAAAGGCTTAGAAGCGACCCTGCAGACCTTCTACATCGCCACATCAGCAATCATTATCGCATTCTTACTCGGTCTCATCAGCATCCCACGTGGCTCAAAAAAGCTTAACATCAGTAGCTATGAAAACATCTCTCTAGGTCTCTCGGGCTTTCAGAAAGTCAAAAGAAGAACGACCTACTACATCACCAAATCAGTCCTCATGGTAACTCGCTCCATGCCTGAATACCTAATGGCTTACTTACTTTTACAGATTCTTGGCCCTACAGCTTGGCCACTTATCCTAGGACTAGCACTTCACAACTACGGCATCATCGGCAGACTAGGTGGGGAAATTATCGACAACGCTGACGGCAACAACGCAAAAGTAGTCATAGCCCAAGGAGGAAACACTAACCAACTCTATCTCTTCACGCTACTACCTAGAGTATTTAATAGATTCATACTCTACTTCTTCTACCGCTGGGAGACATGCATCAGAGACGCAACAGTCATGGGCATGCTTGGAATTAGCTCTCTAGGTTTTCTCATTGTTGATTCTTCGGCTAGAGACAACGGAGATGAAATGTTCTTTTATATTCTGTTAGGTGCATGTTTAGTCATGATTGGAGATATTGTTTCTGACATAATACGAGCAAAACTCAGAGCAGCTTAATTCAGCCTTTAATCAGATTAGCCCACTACACAACTTAAGTTTAAAAGATTCATAAAATAAGCTTAACATTTTTCCTCAAGCTCACTAATCTCGCATCATGCGCATTCCATTATTCATACTAGCTCTCACCCTGACATGGACTGGAGCTCTATCAGCGCAGAACCTTAAGGCTAATAAGGAGTATGACCTCGGGGTCTCAGCCCTAAACGACCACCTCTACCCGCTAGCTATATCTAAGCTAGATAAAGCTCTAACAGCAGAAAAACTCAGTGCTCAAGATAAGGTCAAAATTCTACTCACCAAGACAGAAGCTCAGATCCGAGCGATCTTGCCTGCAGCCGCTCTCGCTACTTTAGAAAACCCCTTACTAGAAAAACATCCAGAAAAAACCTATTGGCAAGGCGTAGCCTTAGTCGTAGCAGGAAGATTTTCCGAGGCTGAGAAGACGCTAAAAAAAGTCACTTCTAAAAGCCCCTACTATGAACAGTCCCGTTTAACACTAGCAAACCTCATGCTCACTCTCGGCAATGATACAGAAGCCGAGAAACTACTCACTTCAATTAGCAAATCCAAGAATGTGAAACTCTCCGATGATGCCAGCATCAAACTCACCGAGCTACTTCTCACCACCAGCCAATTTGATAAAGCGTCTAAGGTGATGAATGCTATCAAAGGTAAGTCTCCGATCACTCAGAAAACCAAACGCATTCTCTCAGCTCGCATACTTTTCTATAAAAAAGACTACGCCACATCAGCCAGCCAGCTTAAAGAATTACTCCAATCCCAAGAGCATGTATCCCAGCGTATTTATAACAATGCTGTGCTCACCCTCATCGATGGCCTACATAAAAGTGATGACACTGAAGGAGCACTAGCCGAAGTCATCCAACAGCTGGAAAAATCACCTGACTCCCCTATTATCCATCTTTTATTCAACAGACTATCGACCTGGTTAACACTGAAGAACCTCACGACAACCACCATCGGAGCCACGAATATCTCACTAGTAGATAAACTCAAGCAATGGGCAAACAGAGCGACTCCAGAACCTAACAACTCAAGCCTCAAAATAGCAGCAACCACTGAAGAGAGCACCGACCTACAAGCCTACGCTCACTACTATTACGCTCGTTATTTCTCACTAAGCGACCAACCGGCAGACCTTAAACAAGCACTGTTCGAGTTTAGCTTATTCCGCCTCCGACACCCTACGCACCTTCTAGCAGGAGTCTCACTCATCGACACAGCCAAGACTCAGCTAGCGCTTGGACAAAAGGCTGAAGCCATCGATACTTTAAATTTAGTAGAAAACATCAAACTAAACATTTCCCCTATCGCTAGACAGCAAGCATCCTTCCTTCATGGTGAATTGTTAGCTGAGCAACTGGACTACGCTCAGGCAGCCGAGGCATTTAAAAAGGCCACTGATGCTAATGACGAAACTCTCGCACAAGCCGCCACTATCAACACAGGCATTGCTTATCTCGCTGCGGCAAACCAGACCGAGTTTGAACAACTGATCAAGACAGTAGAAAATCCAAATCTGAAAACGCAACTAACTCTAGAGAGAGCACTCTGGCTGGCAGAAAATAATTCACCTGAAGCCAGACCTCTTCTACAGCAATTTATTAATTCCAATCTTCAACACCCTAGAACAAATGAGATCCGCCTCACTCTAGCGAAACACGCACTCACCACTCAGCCGATTAACACCAACATCAGCGCTGAACACATCAATATCCTCAGCGCCATTTCAGAACTACCTGAAGGAACAGTCAATGGACTAAACAAGCAGCAGCTGGCTGAACTATACACTGTAAAGTATCAATATGCCATCATGACTGCTAACTACCCATTAGCGATAGATGCGGCCAGTGCATTTATCGATGCATTTCCTCAGAACGAGCGTGTGGATAAATTCACTTTATTAAAAGGCCAAGCGCTTTTCCGTAATGGACAGCAAAACCAGGCTCGCAGGATCTTGACTAAATTCGCCGATGACAAGCCAGACAGCCCACTCAGCGCATTCGCCCTCTACTACGCATCACTCGCTGCCAGACTAGAAGGCACCCCACAGTCTCAACAAGAAGCTATCGCCCTCTTCGAGAGAGTCATCAAAGCTAAATCACCGATCCAGAAAGAAGCCTCACTCCAACTCGCTGACCTCTACAGCTCACTCAATCAGCTAGACAAAGCCAAAGAAATACTTACCAAGATATACAAACCAAAACCAAGAACTTCACTAGACAGAGACATCGCTATCACCCTAGCCAGCACCTACCATAATCTAGGAACAGCCGACCCTCTAAATTACCAGAAAGCCATTGATATTTATGACGCTATTCTCAGCGACAAAGACCTACAAGATTTCTGGAAGAACCGAGTAAACTATCGCAAAGCAGACACATTCCAACATATGGGAGAGAACCTACAAGCGGAAGAAACCTATTACTCAGTAGTCAACGTAGATACCAAAAAGAACCCTATCACAGAATGGACTTGGTATTATCGATGTGGCTTCAATGCCATTGCCATGCTCGAAGAGCAAGGCAACCAAAAAGGAGCCATCGCTATCGCTAAGAAACTCGCTAAATCTGGCGGTCCTCGCTCAGCCGAAGCTGCGGAAAGAGCTCGTCAGCTTGAGATGAAATATATGATTTGGGAAGAGTAGTAAGCGATGCGGCTCTATGTTTTTCCAACAATTTTCACTCCTATGGTTGTCATTCTACGAGAATGGGTCTAGCTTCCGAAATGATCAAATCAAGACTACTGTTTTCCACGCTTGTCCTATCACTCGGAACTCTATTACCCAGCTCCGCAGCAGATGATATTTTACTCATCACTTCCAAAGAGCTCAAAGAAGCTTGGCTGCCATATGCAGACTGGAAAAAGAAGTCTGGAAAATCTGTTAAAATCATCACTACAGACAAAATTGCGCAAGGCTACAAAGGTCCAGACATTCAAGAAAAAATCCGCCTCTGTGTGCGTGAACACATCGACAGCAACGGCACTCGCTGGGTAGTTCTCGGCGGTGATAGCCTTCCCGGAGGCAAAGGCATAGTGCCTGACAGAGACACAGTGCATGTAAACATGTGGGGCAAGGAAAACGATATCCCTACCGATATTTATTACCTATCACCAACTAACTGGGATGCCGATGGTGATGGTATTTACGGTGAATTCAAAGACGACGCAAAAGCAATTTCCTACCCAGATGGAAAGACTGGGCTTGGCCGTATACCAGTCCGCACAGCTGAAGATATAGCGGCTTACACAGACAAGGTTATCAGCTACGAAAGCAAGTATCCAAAAGGAGTCTTCGCTAACAGCATCACCTACACCTGCGCTGTCCCAGGAGCTTATGGCAAAGTTCGCCGTAGCTGGGATGACCATGTTTCTAAAGTAATGAAAGACGGCAAGCTCTCACGCTACTTTATCCACGAAACACCTTGGGACAAAGACAAGCCAGGAGATTTCCCACTCAATCCTACAAACTTAGTTGACCTCATGAACGCTAAAAAAGTCGGCAAATTTCACATCCATGGCCACGGACTCATCCAAGGCTGGGCGCTTGAGAACCACACCATGTTTACCAAAAAAGACATCGCTAAACTCACCAACAAAGACGCTTACCCTATCATCACCACAGTCTCATGCTTCACAGGTCACTACGATGCAGCAAAAGACCCTGCCATCACTGAGTCCATGCTCAGAGCAAAAGATGCGGGAGCTATCGCAATCGTAGCACCTTGTCGTGAAGGCAAGCCACACTTCGTCACTCCTAAAACCGACTTCCCACTCATGATGAAAGAAGGCAAGATGGATGGCACCACTGAGACTATGACCCTCTTCTGGGAAAAAGGTATCGGCGAAAAACTCACCACAGGAGAAGCTCTGATGCAGGCAAAAACCACACTTACCGAGCGAGCAAAGCGATCCGCTAACTTCCACATGTGCCTCTGCGAACTAAACCTACTAGGCGACCCTACTATCCAGGTCAGCCCATAATGATCACCAGCCTTCCCAATAACCCCAAAATACTAACATGAAAACCACCCTAGCATTTACCATTCAATTCCTTTTACTCTCCGCATCCCTATTTGCTGCTGAAAAACCTACTGGTCATGAAACGCCAGAAGGGATCGCCTGTGATGCTGTTCAGGCTTATGCAGACTGTGACTCTAAGGCTTGGCTGAAAACTCTCATCAGACCTATCTATGGAGACGATTCAAATAAGGAATACGAGTTATTCAAAAAGAAAATGGCGACCTTTACTGACGCAAACAAGGACAAAGAAGACTTCGTCGCTCCGAAAATAGTCAAAGTATTTAAAGCAAGAAATTTCACAAAGAATGGCCCTGGTTCACTAGCCTACGCTATGTTCGAGATGACTGGTAACAAGTTTGTAGATATAGTCATCGATACTGGAGGAGGTAATCTACAGAATATCCGTTATCACATACTTCTAGACACAGATAAGAAATGGTATTTCGAACCTCGCCCAGATCTAGCCCAACTCTTGTCAATGGGCCTCAATAATGAGACTCCTTCAGAAGAAGTGCTATGGGAAGTGAAGAAAAACGCAGATCCAAAGTAGATTTAATAAGTATCCGCTGACACTAACACACCCAAATACGTTGTCAGAAAATAAGGTAGAATCATCCTTGTAAAAGTCTTTCTTTGCCGATAGAAACGCCTAAGTCCAACACACACATTCACAACTAAACTAATGAGCAAATCTACCTGTTCTCTTTGCCAATTTTGGCAATCATCCATCGGAAAAAAAATCGTCGTCGCCCTCACTGGAATCGTTCTAGTCGGCTTCTTAGCTGGTCACTTGACTGGAAACTTACTCATCTTTATAGGCGCTGAGGCGTTTAACGAATATGCAGACTTCCTTCACAACATGCTCCACGGAGCTGGTGTCTGGGTCGCTCGTATCGTCCTCCTCACCTGCTTAGTCCTACACGTAGCTGCTACTATCGGACTCGTCCGTGCGAATAAAGTCGCTAAAGGTAAGACCTATGAAAAGGATGAGACTAGCGTCGCTTCTGGCTCATCACGCATCATGATCTGGTCAGGACTTACTATCCTAGCATTCATCATCTTCCACCTTCTTCACTATACAGTAAGAGTTGATTCTGAGCTTTCAGAGCTAGCTAATACTCCTGACGCCTTCGGTAATGCTAATAACGCATACGCAATGGTGATCCGCGGATTTGAAACTTGGTATGTCAGCATCTTCTACATCATCGCTATCTCACTCCTCTGCTCACACCTCAGTCATGGTGTTGCTTCTATCTTCCAGACTCTGGGACTCAGAACTCGCAAGAACTCAGGTATGATCAACTGCATCGCTAAAGGCTACACAGCACTCATCTGGATCGGCTTCGTGTCAATCCCAGTCGCAGTCATGGCCGGCCTCATCAAGTAAGCACTTAAAAAATTCTAACCACTCAAAAACAATGATAAATTCAAACGTTCCAGAAGGTAAGCTTGAGGAGAAATGGACCAAGCACAAGATGAACTCTAAGCTCATCAACCCTGCTAACAAGCGTAAGTTCACAGTCATCATGGTAGGCTCAGGTCTCGCTGGTGGAGCTGCGGCTGCCACTCTCTCTGAGCTAGGCTATCAGGTAAAATGCTTTTGCTACCAAGACTCACCACGTAGAGCGCACTCAATCGCAGCTCAGGGCGGCATCAATGCTGCTAAGAACTACCAGAACGATGGTGACTCAGTTTACCGTCTCTTCTACGACACCGTCAAAGGTGGTGACTTCCGCTCACGTGAGTCAAATGTTTACAGACTCGCTGAAGTTTCTACTAACATCATCGACCAAGCTACTGCGCAAGGTGTTCCTTTCGCACGTGAATACGGTGGCCTACTAGACAACCGTTCATTCGGTGGTGCTCAGGTTTCCAGAACATTCTACGCTCGTGGCCAAACTGGTCAGCAGCTACTCATCGGCTGCTACCAAGCTCTCGAAAAAGAAATCTCTAAAGGTGGCGTAGAAATGCACACTAGAACTGAGATGATGGATCTTGTAACTGTAGACGGCCATGCTAAAGGCATCGTTGTTAGAGACATGAAGACTGGTGAAATCAGCACTCATGCTGCGGATGCAGTCTGTATCGCTTCTGGCGGTTACGGTAATGTTTTCTTCCTCTCTACTAACGCAATGGGATGTAATGTGATGGCAGCCTATAAGGCTCACAAGAAAGGCGCTTACTTCGCTAACCCTTGTTACACACAGATTCACCCTACTTGTATCCCTGTTTCAGGTGATTACCAATCTAAGCTGACTCTCATGTCTGAGTCACTCCGAAATGACGGACGTATCTGGGTTCCTAAATCTAAAGAAGACGCTAAAGCTATCCGTGAAGGTCGCAAGACTCCTCTCGACATCGCTGAAGACGACAGAGATTACTACCTAGAGCGTAAGTATCCATCATTCGGTAACCTCTGCCCACGTGACATTGCGTCTCGTGCTGCTAAAGAAGCCTGTGATGACGATCGCGGAGTCGCTCCTACTGGACTCGGTGTTTATCTTGATTTCAAGGACGCGATCGCTCGTCTCGGTGAAGACGCTATCCGTGCTCGCTATGGTAACCTCTTCCAGATGTATGAAAAAATCTCTGGTCAGAATCCATACGCTACACCGATGCAGATCTTCCCTGCTGTTCACTACACAATGGGCGGACTCTGGGTGGACTACAACCTCATGAGCAATCTCCCAGGACTACACGTTCTAGGCGAAGCTAACTTCTCAGACCACGGTGCGAACCGCCTCGGAGCTTCTGCTCTCATGCAGGGACTTGCTGACGGATACTTCGTGCTTCCAGCTACTATCGCTAACTACCTCGGCACTCAGAAGCCAGGTTCAGTGAATACAGATCTGCCAGAATTTAAAGCATCTCAGAAAGAAGTCGAAGACCGTCTTCAGAAGATGATGGACATCAAAGGAACTAAATCAGTCGATTCATTCCACCGTGAGCTAGGTCAGGTAATGTGGGATAACTGCGGAATGGAGCGCACCAAAGAAGGTCTTGAAAAGGCCCTCAAGCGTATCCCTGAAATCCGTGAAGAATTCTGGAACAACGTTCGTATCCCGGGAACAGCTGAAGGCATGAATACTGAACTAGAGAAAGCGTCACGTGTGGCTGACTTCCTCGAGTTCGGCGAACTCATGTGTCACGATGCACTCAACCGTGAAGAATCATGCGGTGGTCACTTCAGAGGTGAGCACCAGTTCACAGTTGATTCCCCAGAAGTTCTCGACGGAACTACACAACCAGGCGAAGCAGAGCGTAACGATGACGAGTTCACCTACGTAGCAGCATGGGAACACACTGGTGTAGGTAATGCTCCTACGCTTCACAAAGAGCAGCTCGAATACGAAAGCGTTAAGCTCTCTATCCGAAGCTACAAGTAAGCGATCTAGACTTTAACAAGATTTCACCAACCAGAGCACCGTGTTTGAAAGATAACACAGTCCTCTGGTTTTTTGTTTTCTGAAAGATCACCACACAATCATCGTAAGTTACTAAGCCGAGTCTATATTTAGGTCTTTTAAATTTACCAAATGAAATAAAACTGTATTTTATCAATTAGCGTAGATAAATAGTTCATTCGGCTCCGCTAAAATTATATCACGCATAGAAATTTAGAGATTCAAACAAACCAACAAAGCATGGAAACAGCCACTATACCTACAAGTCCGACCAACAACTCTAGCCTCCCGGCAGACGACGTTGCAGCAATCGATGCCCTAGGAGCATCATATAAAGCATTCAAAGAAGAGATCGCTAAGGTCATCATCGGTCAGGAAGATGTGGTAGAACAGCTCGCTGTTGCACTTTTCGCTAAAGGTCACGCTCTCCTCATGGGTGTGCCAGGACTAGCTAAGACTCTTCTCGTTTCTTCAGTAGCTCAGACTCTAGAGCTGAACTTCAACAGAATTCAGTTCACTCCTGACCTCATGCCATCTGACATCACAGGAACGGACATTATTCAGGAAGATGAGCACGGACACAGACAGTTCCAGTTCATCAAGGGTCCAATTTTCTCAAACCTACTACTAGCGGACGAGATTAACCGTGCACCAGCGAAGACTCAGGCAGCGATGCTCGAGGCGATGCAGGAACGTCACGTGACTGCTCTCGGCCATAAGTATGACCTTAAGCCACCGTTCTTCGTTCTTGCTACTCAGAACCCTGTTGAGCAAGAAGGAACTTACCCACTCCCAGAAGCACAGCTTGACCGCTTCATGTTCCTCATCAACGTGGACTACCCTACTGCTGCTGAAGAAAAGCGTATCGCTCGTGAAACAACTGGTGCAGCTAAAAAAGCTCTTAATACAGTTCTAACAGGTGACCAAGTCATCGAATACCAAGACCTCGTGCGCAGAGTGCCAGTTCCAGATCATATCTATGACTATGCTGTAGAGATCGTCCGCAAGACTCGTCCAGATCTCGACACCACACCAGATTGGGTAAAGCAGAATGTAAGCTGGGGCGCAGGTCCTCGTGCTGTTCAGTATCTTATCCTCGGTGCTAAATCTCGTGCTGCTCTTCACGGTTCTTACATGGCTCGCATGGAAGACATCGAAGCTGTCGCTAAGCCAGTGCTCGGGCACCGTGTCCTCACTAACTTCGCTGCTGAATCTCAAGGCATGAACTCAAATAAAGTAGTGGATCGCTTGATCCAGGAAATGAGATAACTTTTGATCTAACAGGCTCACTTTCATCAAAGTGAGTCCTGTGACTAATCATCTAATTTTTTAATGGATTATTCTTTTTTAGACTATGAGGTCATTGCTCGACTAGGGGCAATACCGATTGAAGCACGACAGCCGATGCTGGGAAATGCTGCTGGACGCCACCGCTCACCGCTGCGTGGTTCTTCAGTAGAATTCGCCGAGTATCGTAAATACGTGCAGGGCGATGACACCAGACGACTAGACTGGAAGGCATACGCTCGCTCAGATAGATACTATATTAAAGAATACGAAGCCGACACTAACCTACGTGCCTACATGTTTGTGGACACCAGTGGGTCTATGGAATTCAGCTTCGACTCCACTACCAAAGTAGAGTTCGCAAGAAAACTAGCAGCCACCCTCGCCTACCTCACCGTAGACCAAGGTGACGCTACTGGACTCTCGCTCTGCAATGAAAAAACACATCTAGAAATACCACCTAGGCGTAAAGCTTCTCACCTGCAGAAAATTTTCAAATCTCTGAATGACATCAAGCCAAAGGGCGAAACTGGTCTAGTTCAGGGACTGCATGACATCGCTGAGAAAATTGGTTCTCGTGCGATGATCGTCGTTTTCTCTGATTTCTTCTGCGATATCGATGAACTCACTGATGCTCTTCAGCATCTCAGACATAAAAAACATGACGTGACTCTATTCCACCTCATGGATCCACAGGAAATTGATTTCAAATTCGAGCGACCACACCGCTTTGTAGACATGGAAGATAATTCTTCTGTAGTCGCGGAGCCAACTATCATCGCTGACGAATACCGTGAGGCAGTGCAAGAGTTCTTAGAAGAAGTGAAAACTTCTGCTCACGATGCCAATGTGGCATACAGACTCATCCGCACGGATGAAAACTACGAAGATATTCTCTCTGAATTTCTTTTAGACCGCGTCCCAAAAGGAGGTAAAGGGTAATGTCATTTCTAAACCAACCAATACTCTGGCTGCTATTCGCAGCAGCACTCCCGATCATCATCCACCTGCTAAACAGACGTAGGCACCGCACGGTGAAATGGGCAGCCATGTCCTTTATTCTCAAAGCAACGAGAGAATCTAGAGGTAAGAAGAAGCTCAAACACCTCATCATTCTAACAGCAAGAACACTTGCGCTAGCAGCACTTGTATTTGCGATAGCACAACCATTGATCGGTGGATTCCTCGGTTGGGGTGCTAGTAAGCTCGATACTGTCGTAGTCGTGCTAGACCGCTCACTTTCTATGGAATCTGAGACTGGCTTAGACGGAATTTCTAAACGTGAAGAAGCAATTTCACAAATCCAGAGCACACTCAAGGAACTGGGTAATCCTAATTTAATACTAATCGACTCAGCAACTGGTAACATTCAGGAAATCCAAGATCCTGAAACTCTCAGCATTATCTCAGAAGCAGCTGCATCTGATACTAAAGCAGATATTCCTAGCCTAGTAGACACCGCAGTGAATCACGTCCTAGCCAACAACACTGGCAAAACCGAGATCTGGATAGCCTCTGACTTACAAAGCTCAAACTGGCAGTATGATTCATCTCGCTGGGAAATGGTTCAGTCAGGAATCCAAAACAGCAAGCAGAAGCCGAAAATCAGAGTCTTAGCTCTAACTGCTAAACAAACTGACAACAAATCTATCAGCATCAATGAAGTTAAACGTAGAGGAAACACCATCCTTCTAGATTTCAACATCTCACGAATTGACGCTACTAAAGAAGCTCTCATCGATGCTAGTATCTTCCTCAATGGTAAAGAATACAAGGTCGATAAGTATTCACTCAATGGCCAAACCGTCACGCTCCAAGAATCACTAGACCTCAGTAATGAACCAATCTCTGGATTCGGCTACATTTCCATCTCACCAGATGGAAATAACCGTGATAACAATGCCTTCTTCGCCTATGGTGAAGCTACTCCTTCAAACACTCTGGTAGTCACAGAAGGCGGAGAGTCTGTCGAATCACTACTAAAAGCATCCGCTCTACCAGGCTTTGACCATCAAAGCGCAGACAGCATCGAAGCTCATCAGCTAGACAGCGGAAGACTCCAGAAAACCTCCATGGTCATCTGGCAAGCTCCACTACCTAGTGACAAAAATGCAACTCTTATCGATCGCTTTATCGAACAAGGTGGATCAGTCATCTTCTTCCCACCGAGCGAAGACTCAGACACCCAATTCTTAGGAATCAACTGGGGTGAACTAGAAGCATCACCACGAGGACAGTATTTCATCATCGCAGACTGGAACGAAGAAGAAGGCCCTCAGAGAAATTACAATAACGGAGAGACTGTTCCTCTAGAGCAACTTCACTCGATCCAACGCAGAAAGATACAAGGCGACATCTCTCACCTAGCTAGCTGGGACGACAGCTCTACATCGATGGGCAGAGTCATCCACGGACAAGGCACTGCTTACTTCATGAGCACGCTCCCAGACAGACGTTGGTCAGACCTAGACACTGGCGGAATCATCGTCCCTGTATTCCAGAACATGCTCGAAATGGGTAACAAGCGATTTGGCTCATCCTACTTTTCAGAGACTGGTAAAAATTCACCGCTCGCAAATGACGCATCAGATATCGTGTCAGTCATCGATAACAGTAAAGTCAACGAGCGCTACTCTATCGAAAAAGACGGAGTAAATAGCCAGCCACTCTACTTAGCAGGTGTCAAACGCATCGGCGAAAGAATCGTAGCGACTAATCGCCCAGATTCAGAAGACGACTGGTCAGTGATCCAAGAAAAAGACCTCGATACTATCTTCAAAGACACTGAATACAGCTTCTTCAGCAACTCTGGTGATGAAAGCGCATCTACAACTGAGCGTATCTGGCAGCTATTCCTTATTGCTGCACTCGCATTCCTCATCATCGAAGCCCTACTCTGCCTTAACAAGAAACCTAAGGCAAAAAATGACCAAGCCAAAACTCTAAAGAGAGCCAACGCTCAATAGTTTAACTAGTCAACAAGCCCACTAACCAATTCATCACACCAACTTCATGTCATTCAGTTTTTCAAATCTTGTATTTTCTCCTAGCACTGGCCTCTTCTACACTGGGGTCATCGCTTTGCTGATCATAGGGACACTCTGCTTTATCGCTTGGAGAAGAGCGGGAACGAGACCACTCAGAACTGGACTATTAGAACTCCTTCGTTTCCTCATCGCTACCGTCATCGTCCTGATGCTCTGGAAGCCAGAGTGGCGCACCGTCATTCACCCTGAAGACAACCCAGAAATCGCTATTCTCTGGGACGGATCAGGCTCCATGACGACTCAAGACGTCCAGCTCCCTGCTTGGTTAGATTCAGAAAAATCACTCACCACTAGAGCGGACTACGCTAAGAGACTAGTAGAAGCACCATTCTGGAAACCTCTTGAAGACAATGGCAATGTGAAACTATTCTTCAGTGACTTCAGCTCCATTCCAGGAGACGTGACACCGGAAGACAAAGCTAAATTAGGCTCCGATCTACGTAGCCCAATCGAAAAGCTAGTTGAGAACCATGATAACCTCAGAGCAGTCATTTTACTCTCAGACGGTAGCCACAACATCGCTTCAGACAATGACAAGCAGTCATCCTCACCAACAGCAGCTGCACAGCAACTCCTTCTTAAGAACACCCCCCTCTTCACTGTCCCTATCGGTGCTGAGACCAGTCTTCCTGATCTAGATCTCATCGACTACTCCGCACCCGACTTCGGGATCGTCGGGGAATTTGTCCAGATCCCCTACTCTATCCAGTCATCACTCGATAAAGATGTCCGCACTACAATCACACTAAGAGACGAAGCTGGCGCACCTAAGACAGAAACCATTACTATTCCAGCAAACAAGACCTTCCACAGCTCCATACTATGGCAGCTCAACAAAGAAGGATCTACTAAACTCACCCTCTCTGTCCCTGTTGCCAGAGGTGAACTGAACGCTAGAAATAATAGCCAATCATTCATCATCGGAGCGAAAAAAGAAGCTATTCGTGCTCTAGTTATCGAAACTAAGCCACGTTGGGAGTATCGCTTTATTCGTAACGCCCTCTCTAGAGACCCAGGTGTAAAGGTTGACTGCCTACTCCTACACCCAAGCCTAGGTAAAGGTGATGGCCCAGACTACATCCAAGAATTTCCTAACAAGCTAGAAGACCTTCAGAAGTATGATGTTATTTTCTTTGGCGATGTAGGAATTGGTAAAGGTCAACTTACCGAAGAACAAACCGATCTACTTGCAGGACTAGTCAAGGAACAAGCCAGTGGAATCGTATTCATCCCTGGGCCACAAGGCAACCAAGCCTCTTTGAAAGGAACCAAACTAGAGGAACTCATCCCAGTAATCATCGACCCTAAGCACCCTAAAGGACTCACTGACTCTACCCCATCACCACTTAACCTCACTAAGAGCGGTAAGTCATCGCTACTCACTCTCCTCGGTGACAACGAAACTGAAAACCCTAAGATCTGGCGCAATCTACCAGGCTTCCATTGGTTCGCAGCTGTAGACAAGATCAAAGCAGACGCTACCGTCCTAGCCACTCACTCTAACCGAAAAAACTCATACGGATCAATCCCTCTCCTCGTCACTAAGCAGGCAGGTAGCGGAAAGGCACTATTCCTTGGTCACGACTCAGCCTGGAGATGGCGCCGTGGTGTAGAAGATCTCTACCACTTCAGATTCTGGAAGAACGTCGCTAGATGGATGTCTTACCAGAGAAATATGGCTGCAGGTGAGAGAATCAGACTCTACCGCACACCAGATAGACCTAAGCCAGGTGACACAGTCACTCTCAGCGCTAACGCATTTAACGCAAATGGAGTCCCTCTCCGTGACGGAAACGTCGAAATTGAAATCACTGACCCAAATGGAGTCAAATCCACTAAGATCATGGAGCGCACCAACGGAACATGGGGAGCATTCACCGGAAGATTCATCATCAAACAACCCGGTGAGTGGAAAATTACTGCCAAAATCGAAGGCGACCCTGCCGCTAAGTCAGTATCTACTTCAGTTATCTCTATAGGTCAGGAGCTAGAGAAGATCGGTAAGCCTACCAATCCTAACTTATTGAAAGAAATGGCAAAGATCACTAAAGGTCAAATGATTCAGCCAGATCAACTCAATAAGATATCCGATATCATCAGCGCTCTACCTATAAAAAAATCGATCGAAACTAGATATCCTATCTGGGCTCACATCGCTCTTCTTATTACGCTAATCATACTACTGGCAATGTTCTGGACAGGAAGAAAGCTCAATGGAACATTCTAAGAGAACATAATGTTTTTATAAAAACACCACTTTTAAGGTAAAATTTTATTGATAACTTTAGATACATAGACTATTAATCGTCCATGATTTTTAAATTAGCATCCCCCCTTTGCTTGTTTTTATTAACTTTCAACACTCAAGCTATAGTAATCTCGGATTTCACTGCCGAGACTAATGAAAGATTTAAGAATGACGCTACATTTATCGGTAATGGTATCAATATGTCTGGCATGGGCCGCGACGCTACCGGCAAATGGTTAACACTGATAGCCCCGGACATCTTCATCAGCTCCGACCACGAAGCTCCTAGCGGAACTGCGTATTTCTATAGTGATAACAACATCACTACCACAGCAGAGCAGAGAACTATCATGGGAGGTCAACAAATAGCAAATAGTGACCTCTATGTAGGATATCTTAACGCACCTGTGTCCCCCAATATTAGCCACTATAACTTTTCCACTTCGCTGACAGGCCTAACTACCAGCACGGTGACCTACATGACTGGACAAGCTGGTTCAACAAACCCCACCCCAGATAGTAACTTCCCCAATACACAGAACATGTTAGTAGGACAAAACATCCTAGATGCCTATATACCCTCATCAACGTCCTTCGGGAGAACGGGTGCAACATTATCATTAGGCAGACACGAAAAAGGCGGCCCCAAGTATCAAGACTACGAAGCCTTTTTCCACGGCGGAGACTCAGGATCACCTCTCTTTACATACGACCTAGCAAATGGAGTCACCCTGCTTGGAACGGCTTGGTATACAAGCACTGTTTTCCAAGACAAATCCTACCCCGCTTCCGTATATACCTATACAGGAGCATATACTAAAGAACTTACAGACTATGTTACACTAAATAGCCAATCTCAAGTTCCTGAACCATCTGCGACCTTGCTACTCATGCTATCTTCTGGGCTATTTATGATACGCCGACACAGATAATCCATAACATATTTAGTGTAACTAATTAGAAGCCAATAATTTAACTTTAGTTAAATTTTAAAAAGTCCTAACTAACTCTAAAAAAACAGCTTAAAAGTTTAAAAAAGTTGACTAACATAAAAAATTTAGTATACATATATCAATGCTACTGAACATTAATAATCAGTAGATAACTCCCACCCCTCACCCCTAACAACAAAGAAATGAAAAACATACTACTAACATCCCTAACAGTAGCTTCCCTAGCTACTTTTGCGAATGCGCAAATAACCCCATCCCAGACAACTGTCGACAATGGAGACGGAACAGCAACTACAACTACAATTGATTGTTTCAAATTTGACGTAACTAGCGGAAGCCCTACAGGAACAGCTATTACAATGGTTCTAACTTCACATTCACAGGTGCGCTAAGTGGCGGAACTTACCTTGCTGATATTGATCCATTCTCAATTACTTCTCAGGTGTTTAGTTCATCTGGTTCTACTACTGCCACTATTTCAGCTGGTGTTGTTACCTTCACTGGTAACGTAGGATTCATCGATGATCTTAGCTCAGCTACTGGTCTACCAAATGAGAAGAACATTGATTGTCGTGTTCTCGACTTCTCTTACACTAAATGCACAGTGGTAGATGAAGGCTCTACACTATTTGCATCTATTAAAGCAGTTACTGATTCTAAAGCTACTGCTTATTACGGTGTTGTAGGAGATACTAGAAACTCAAAGAGCTTTGTTGAGGTGTTCAAGCAAAATAGAGAAACAGGAGATTACGAATACGACTCATCAGCAGTAGAAACAGCTGAAGGCAGAGAAGCTACACTCTGGTTTGTCGACGAAAAAGACAAAACAGCTAAGGCTTTTGACTCTAACGCTATCGCTACTGGAACTAAAACTGTCCTCAAAGACTTTACAGCATGTGTAGAGTGTAGAGAAGTTAATCAGGTTCCTGAGCCTTCTTCTACTTTACTTGTAGGTCTTGCTGGACTCGCTGGTCTTATCAGACGTAAGCGATAGTCTAACGAACTACATAGTTTAATAATAATTTAACCTTACCTCTTCATTGAGGTAAGGTTTTTTTGTGCTCTAAAATAACGTCCTTAAGACTGATGAGCCTCGATCACCTTGATAAAGCCAGCTAGATATTGAGCAGCTTTTGCTTCGCCCACCCCTTTGATACGCATTCCTGCCTCAATGGAACTCGGACGCAATCGAGTAAAATACTCAAGAGTCTTATTAGAAAACACCACATACGGAGGCACATTCTGAGCTTTGGCTAGCTTTGCTCTATGATCTTTAAGCGCTGAAAATAACTTAGGATCAAAACCTAGATCCTCTATTTCAATATCTAAGCCATTCTTGATAGGCGATTCTTCTCGGATTGTATTAGGCCATGCTAGGACAAAACCTATCTTGCCCAACATCACCTTCTCCCCGAGAGGCGTAATCGTTACCAATGGAAACTCACCTCTTTGAGTAAATATGAGCCCGCCATCATGCAAGTATTTAAAGAGCTCATTGAGATAAGCTGTGCCGGAGTCTTTTAGAATCCCATAAGTAGTCAGCTGATCAAGTCGGGACCTGAGAATATCTTGCGATCGACTACCCATAAGCATCTGCACCACCTTACCTCTACCAAATTTCCCTTCCCATTTACCATCTCGGCCTTTCCTACTCATTCTAGCAACTCCACTGAGAGCTTTTCTCACTACTAGAATTTCAGATTCAGTTCCTTTACGTGAGTCTCCACCAAATTGGCTCTGACAAACATCACAGCTACCGCAAGCTTCCGGATTCTCTTCTCCAAAATACTCCATGATCCACTGCTGCCTGCACTGACGTGAGTAGCACATCTCAATCATAGCATTGAGCTTCTCTTTATCGCGGCTCTCCTTCTCCTCCAGAGCAGCTTGATCTATCGGTAATTTCGAGGTTAAAATATCTGGCCTTAGCAACCTAGTCCCCTTCATTCGCGAGCCTGGGATATCAAAGCGTTCAAGAAGTCGATTCTTAGCGAGCACACCTATTGCGCTACCCACAGCGATACCATTTTTAACATCAGCTCCCTCTTTGATCTGATCCATCGTCATACGCACCTCAAAGTCGTTATTCGCCTGGTTCAGAAGATACTGATAAATACTGCAAATATCCTTATAACTAGGATTCACTCCTTCAATAAAAAATTCTTGAGTCCTCGTGTCTGCATAATTGAAAAATAGCTCACACACTGACGCCTCACCATCTCGTCCAGCACGGCCAGCTTCCTGATAATACGCTTCCACAGATCCAGGCACCTCGAAGTGCACCACAAACCTAACGTCAGATCGATCAATCCCCATTCCAAAAGCATTGGTTGCCACTGCTACATCTGCTCGCTTGGATATAAACTCGTTCTGCGTCCTATCTCGGTCTTGGTCACTCATCCCACCATGATAAGCCACACAGTTGATTCCCCAATCATGCAGCATCTCAGCAACTTCTTCTACTCGCTTCCTGGTAGCACAGTAAACAATACCAGTTTTCTGCTCCGCCACTATCTCTCGGATACGCTTATATTTTAAACTATGTTTCTCAGTCGCCGTGATAGCTAATGATAAGTTTGGCCTAGCAAATCCACTAACCATCTCGAACGGATTACGTAGGCGCAATACCGAAAGTATATCCTTCCGAACCACAGCCGTTGCAGTCGCTGTTAGAGCGATACATTGTGGGCTACCAGCTCTCTCCAATGCTGCGCCTAGGCGCATATAGTCAGGTCTGAAATCATGCCCCCATTGACTAAGGCAGTGCGCTTCATCCACCGCAAACAGTGAAATTTCTACCTGCTCCAGAGACCTCATGAAACCTTCACTTTTAAATCGTTCAGGAGCAATATAAACTAACTTATACTCCCCCGCCCTCATCCTAGAAAGCCTCTCATTCTGCTCAGCATGGCTCAGCATCGAATTAATCATCGTTGCTGCGATGCCTTTACTGACTAGAGCATCCACCTGATCCTTCATCAGTGCTATCAATGGGCTCACGACAAGAGTCACGCCTCTAAGACACATAGCTGGAAGCTGGTAGCACAGCGACTTACCACCACCAGTTGGCATCACTACTAATCCATCTGAACCACTGAGTATTTGCTCAACAACCTCATCCTGACTATTCAGAAAGCCATCAAAACCAAAGTGCTCCTTAAGGGCATCCAGTGGCTGTTTAATTAATCTATCACTCATGAGGACTATCCTGCTAAGTCTCCAATTGACCCAAAATCTGGAACGATTAATCGTTTGTATAGACGAGTCGCAGAACCATCAGTATGGCTAGCAAAGTAATCGCAAAGCAAACGCTTTCTAGCGACCTTATCATCTGTTGACTTCAGCTCCTTAGCCACATCTTCAGGCATGAGATGATATGGACTGCTTTCATCACCTAGAATATCCCACAACTTACTAAGAAGATGATCTCCTTTGTATTCTAGCTGGTTGAGTTCTGGAGATTTGAAGACCAGATCGTAGGCTAGTTTCTTAAATTCCTGCGTCTCAAGCTGCACACCTTTATCCACGATGAGCTTATACTTATAGCGGTTTGAGACTCCGCTCATGAAATTATTATCTTCCTCGATGCGAACACTCTGGATGTATCTGCCAATTCTGTTTCCAGCCATCAGCTCAACTCTATTACCACGGATCGAACGCAGTAGGTCACCCACAGGCGTCCCTTTCTCCATTCCACAGTCATGCTCCTCAGCCCAGCGCTCCACTCTCTCTACCGTCAGAAATCCAGCTCGCACACTATCTGCTAAATCATTCAGCGAATAAGCCGTATCATCTGCCCAGTCCATGATTTGACACTCTATACTGCTAAACTTATCTCTCGCCTTACCCGGAATATATTCAGCAGGAAAATCTCTATCGCCCATCACCCAGTCCAGATACTTCGACTGTTCATCGTAGATGAAATGGTTCTTTGGTGGCTTCTCGTCTGTATTCAGTTCCGACCACAGCGTCTTGTATTTCAACACAGAATCCACAAAGGCTCTAGTAGGGTTCATCCCACTCTTACTAGCCGAGAAAATCCGCTCTGTTAGAAGCCTCAATGTCTGAGCATTCCCTTCAAAGCCTCCATGCTCACGCATCAACACATTAAGCGTCCTTTCACCTGCATGCCCAAATGGCGGATGCCCAAGATCATGAGACAAACAAGCAGCCTCTACTAAATCCGAATCAATATAGTAATCCTCACTTAAAAGCGGAGAACGAGTATTGAGGAAGTTACAAATAGATCTTCCAATCTGAGCTACCTCAAGCGAATGAGTCAGCCGAGTTCTATAAAAATCATACTCACCACTCCAGAATACCTGCGTCTTACTCTGCAGAGATCTAAATGACGGCGTATGTAGAATACGGTCACGATCCACTTGGAATTCCGTGCGATATGTCTCCTGTGCCTTCTCTTCAGAAACACGTTCCAGATCAAAACTGTTATAAAACCTATTTTTCATAGAAAAAAAATCGGGTTCAACATGTGAACCCGATGTCATTACTTTGTCATCAAATTAGTATGACTCTTCTACACGCTTGGCAACATCTCTGTAACCATAGTCCACTTCGTAGATTTCTTTGAAGCTCTGAAGAGCGTCAGACTTATTATCCATCTTAGTATGAATAAGTCCCATTTCGTAGAGAACTTCCTTCTTAGTCCCATCCATAGCATGAAGGTCTGCTAGCGCATCAGTAAGCTGGTTTAGAGCTAAATCGTGCATCCCTTTTGCATCAAATGCTCTACCTAGAGTGAGTAGCACTCTAGTGCGGATATGCGGATTACGCTTTGCCTGCTGAAGGTGCGGTATCGCATCATTAAAGTTGCCAGCAGTAAAGAGTGCGAAACCTAGCTCGAATCTTAGCTGTGGGTCAGTAGGGTTTTGATCCACTCGCTTCTGAGCATCATCGATAGCCTCTGCTGAGCGTTCTTGCTTCACAGCTAGTAACTGTGACTGAAGCTCAGCATTATCAGGATCAGTCTCAAGCTGAGCTGTTAAAGTTGCTATATTCTCATCGGCCGCCTTCTGCTTCATCATGTCTGACTTGCTCTTCAGCGTCATGTCCTTATTACTGATCTGATACGCCCAGTTATAGAACACGTAGGAATCTGGCCAGTATTCGAGATTCTCATAGATCTTAGCGATCTCTTTTACTACCGAGAGATTATTCTGATCTTCTTGATACTTCTCCATCAACTTAGCCAGCTTATCCTTCATCTGGTCACGCGTCATGGCAGCTCTATCAGAGTCTTCCATTTCAGCGATTTCGCCTTGATCTTTCTGCACATCACCCATGCTAGCATTCTCAGACCATTTGTCTTTCTTCATGGAAGCACGTGCTGTGGAGTCTTTGTAGCCTTTCACAGCATCGATGTCTGTTTCATCCTGCTTAGTGATGTCTTGATAAACACCAGCAGCATCACTAGGCATATCTCTAGCTAGATAATGTTCAGCCAGCTTGTGAAGTAGCTTAGTGTTCTCAGGATCTCCCTTACGCACTGTCTCTAGCGCAAATGCTGCAGTATCTAGTAAGTTCATACGGATTGCAGTATCAAAAAGAATGTCGTTGAGCTGGCTATTGTAAGGATCTTTCTCGAGTTCCTTTTCCAGAGAAACTAATGCTCCAGCTGGATCTTTTTTCGACTGGCTTTGAAGTTTCGATGAGGAAAAACCTCCACCGAACATCTGAGTCACAGCATTCCCCTTCTTTTTAGCTCCTCCACTTAAAATAACAGCACATCTTCTTGCGAGTTTTCTGCCCTCTAGATATCCTGGCTGATCCTTCAAAATTGCCTGACACAGACTAATTGCATAGCTGTGGTTCTGCAGTTCTAATGCGCTCAAAGCCTTTAACCATAGAGTTCTAAGATTCTGTGGCAATTGCGCCTCTTTTATTTCAACTATTTCTTCACTCATAAATTACTTATCTTTATACCTTTTGATTTTTCTGAACATTAGCATAGATCAATTTCTCTATACTATATATTGAACTACTTCATTTGCTCTAACATGACATTTTCATGCTTCATGGCAAGCACCCTCTGAAATATCAGTGATTTTTTTTATACTCTCTCAATATCACCCTCTGCGTATAGCTCTTCTAGCGCATCTGCTAACATTTCCTCGTAGAGATCTCTAGGCACCTCATGCCCGCCAAACTGCCTCAAATGAGCAGTCATCCACTGAGTGTCTAGCAACACCACTCCTTCTTCTCGTAGCCAATCCACTAAATGCACCAAGGCGATTTTACTAGCATCAGTTTTACGACTAAACATACTTTCTCCAAAAAATGCATTCCCAAGCTTCACTCCATATAAGCCACCTTGTAGCCCATCATCGTCCCAGCATTCCACCGAGTGAGCAAACCCCAGCTCATGCAGCTCATGATAGCTCTCCAGAATAGTCCCATCTATCCACGTGCTCTCCCTATCAGCACAGCCTAACATCACCTCCTTGAAAGCTTCGTCCATGGTAATTCTAAATGGAGTTTTCCTAATAGACTTCTTGAGTCCACGCGGAATCTTAAATTGGTCATCTAGCGGAATCACACCTCTATTTACAGGAGAGAACCAAAGCAACTCGCCCTCCTCTGCCATCGGGAATACTCCCTCAGCGTAGGCTCCTAGTAAAATATGCGGTGCGATCTTCTCCATGCTCTCTAACATAATAGATGGCATGACAGATGAAAAGTCCCATTTTTTTCGTGCATTCCTCATCGATAAAGGTTGTATTTTAATTATGCCAACCGCCTTAGCTGATGCCATAAGAGATGTCCCTGATTTCCCTAAACCAGGAATCATCTTCAAAGACATCACACCTATCCTCGCTAACCCCGCTCTACTTCAGCGCTCTATAGATCTCCTCGTGGAGACAGCTAAAGACCAGAAGATTGATAAAGTCGTGGGTATCGACGCGAGAGGATTTATCTTCGCCAGCCCTATAGCTCTAGCTCTCGGAGCAGGATTCGTCCCTGTTCGAAAAGCAGGTAAACTCCCATGGAAAACTCACTCAGCCTCCTACACTCTTGAGTATGGTGAGAACATAGTTGAAATCCATCAAGACGCCATTCAGCCTGGTGAAAAAGTTTTACTCGTTGATGACTTACTTGCCACTGGAGGCACCGCAGCTGCAGCCGTAAGCTTACTTGAAAAATTAGGTGCAGATATTGTCAGCGTCTCATTTTTAATAGAACTTTCGTTTCTGGATGGACGAAATAAAATCAATCATTCTAACATAAACTCAATTATAACCTACTAAACAACATGTCTAACTGGACCGACTACAATAACCTCCTAAGATACACTGACCTCAGAACCACTCTAGATCTATCTCGCATGGACATCCCTCATGACTTCATTCAGAACCTACAACCTAAGATCGACAAGGCATATGAGGACATGAAAGCCGTAGAAGCAGGAGAAATCGCCAACCCTGATGAAGGCCGCATGGTAGGTCACTACTGGCTCCGTAAGCCAGAGCTCGCTCCGACTGAGGAACTTCGCAAGCAAATCACGGAACCAATAGAGCAGCTAGAACAGATCGCAGAAGACGTTCATTCTGGAAAAATTGCTCCTGCGTCAGGCGGCTTATTTGAGAACCTCTTGATCATCGGAATCGGCGGATCTGCTTTAGGACCACAGCTTGTCTACGAAGCACTAGGCACACATTCTAAAGTCAAAACTTACTTCTTTGATAACACTGACCCTCAAGGAATCGACAACACTCTAACACAAATCGGTCATGGACTTAGCAAGACACTATCGCTTGTAGTTTCTAAATCAGGCGGAACAGCTGAGACTAGAAACTCCATGTTAGAAGCTCAAAATGCTTACGAAAATGCTAATCTATGTTTCGCTGCACACGCTATCGCCATCACTGGTGTAGACTCTCAACTCGACAACTTCGCAGCATCTAACAACTGGATCGCACGCATCCCGATGGAAGACTGGGTAGGCGGAAGAACTTCTGTCATGTCCACTGTAGGACTCGTCCCTGCCGCACTTCAAGGCATCGACACTAACCAGTTTCTCGCTGGCGCAGCAGCCATGGATGAGAAGACTAGAAACACGGATACTTCTAAGAATGCAGCCATGCAGCTAGCGCTCGCTTGGCATCATGCAGGTAACGGTAAAGGTGAGAAAGACATGGTCGTCCTCCCTTACAAAGACTCTCTCGTGCTATTCTCAAAATACCTCCAGCAACTCGTCATGGAGTCACTAGGTAAAGAACATGATCTCGATGGTAACGTCGTTAATCAAGGCATCGCAGTCTACGGAAACAAAGGATCCACAGACCAACACGCATACGTTCAGCAGCTTCGTGACGGAGTGCATAACTTCTTCGCCACCTTTATCGAAGTCCGCGAAGGCCGTAAAGGTCAGAGCATCGAAGTAGATCCTGGTAACACCAGTGCAGACTACCTCCAAGGCTTCCTCCGTGGAACTCGCAAGGCGCTTTACGAGTCAGGTAGAAAATCTATCACTATCTCTATCTCAGAGGTAACACCATTCACCTTAGGAATGCTCATCGGACTCTTCGAAAGAGCAGTGAGCTTCTACGCTTCTCTAGTAAACATCAATGCTTACCACCAGCCAGGTGTTGAAGCAGGTAAGAAAGCTGCTGGCGACTTCCTCGATACTCTAAATCAAGTTCGTGGAGCTATCACAGCTTGGGAGAAAACTGCTGACGACATCGCAGAAGCGATTAGTCACGACCCTGAAGACGTTTACCACGCTCTCACTCACCTCGCTGCCAACGGCGAAGTCATCAAGAGCGAAGGCAAGACACCAGCAGAAGATTCCTTCATGCTGTAACTCACGACTAATCCTGCAGTGCAAAAATTCGACCGCTACATAGCAAAGAACATCATTACTACGACTCTGTTCGCAGTAATGATTCTTAGCGGCGTTTTCATGCTCGGCAATATTTTCAAGGAAGCTCGCCCTCTCTTTGTGGGCAAGCATCCTTCACCTCTACTCGTCATAGAGTTCATCCTCAGCGTGCTTCCATTCTCGCTGATGTTTACCATCCCGTTTAGCTTCCTAGCTGCTGTAATGCTGGTCTTTGGAAGACTCTCTGGTGATAATGAAATCCAATCCATGCGCATGGCTGGACACTCACTCCAGCGCATCGCTATACCTGTCTTTGTTATTGCTGCAGCTCTCTCAGCATTCTGCCTCTGGCTCAATGTCGAAGTCGCTCCAAGAGCGAAGAGCAGAGTCAAAACTCTACTGTTCGAAGCTGTTAGGGAAGACCCTAACAAGTTTCTCGATCCTGGTGTTGTGCAAACTCAGCTTAAGGACAAACGCATCTATGTTAGAGAACGAAAAGGCGATATACTCTACGGTCTACACATTCATGATGTCGGTGATGAACAGAATGGCTATCACTCTAAAACCTATACCTATGCAGAGTCAGCACGTATCTACGTAGACATGGAGAACAACCAGATCCAGCTACATCTAGAGAATGCATTCATGATGGTTCCTGATAACAATGGAGCAATGATCCCACCTAAAATAGGTGATGTTGACCCTGTCCTATTTGACTTCGATATGAACAAGAAGAGACGCTTCAAAGCATCTTCTATGACAAACAGCGAGATACGAGCATATCTAGCCACCGAGCCAGAACTCACTTCAAAGCAGAAAGCCAAATTCACTCAAGCCATCACGTCTAGACAATCATTCTCACTCGCATGCATGGCATTCGCTCTGATCGGAGTCCCTCTAGGCATGGGCTCTCGACGTAAAGAAAGCTCTACTGGTTTCGTTGTCAGTATGGCAATTGGTATTGGTTACTTCCTCTTCCACATCTTCGCAGGCCAAGTTAAAGATGATACCAGCAGCGTCGCTACCATCTTATTCTGGCTACCTAACATCTTATCTGTCATACTTGCAGTCTGGCTATTCAGAAGAGCCAGATTTAAATAGATCCTCCCCATATTTCTAGATGAATAGAATAAAAAAAAGACTGCGTAAATCAGCACAAGCCGTAAAGAGCTTCTTCGCCGAGAATAGTATCGAACTCTTCCCTGCTAGACATGCTGTAAAACTCTACAACAAGAATGCCGCCGGCGCTGACCTTAAAGCAGCTCTCAGCGTTGCCCTGCTTGCTTTACCACAAGGCATGGCCTACGCAGCTATCGCTGGCTTGCCTATCTATTATGGAATTGTAGCCGCAGCTATCGCAGCCATCGTAGGACCTCTGTTTGCCAGCTCTAAACACACGATCCAAGGCCCTAGTAACTCCACAGCCTTCATGGTCTTCAGCTTCTTCGCAGTCGCTGACCCAGCCATCTCGTCAAACATCATTTACTACATGCCCCTACTCATCTTCATGGTAGGACTCATCCTTTTATTAGGCGCCTTATTTAAGCTAGCCGACCTATTGCAATTCGTTTCCCGGAGTGTCCTTGTCGGATACATCACTGGCGCCGCACTGCTCATTATGAATGGTCAATTCAAGCACATCTTCGGTGTTGCTGATGAGATCAACGCCAAAACATTCTTCTCCAGCCTCGGCGAACTATTCGGTGCCTACAACCACTTTGAAATCACCCCCATTCTCATCGGCGTCTCCACACTCGCTCTCTACTTATTACTCATCAAGAAACTCCCCGCTTTACCTAATTTCGCACTCTGCTTAGCCCTATCCACACTCGTCTCATGGCTCCTCAGTATCAACATCCCTGGATATCATGTGGAAACCTTTGCCAAGCTCCAGTTAGAAAATTTTGCCCCGTCACTACCAGATTTTAGCTACGAGCACATCTCCTTCCTCTTCGGACTAGCCTTCGCCATCGCCTTCCTAGCCTCGCTAGAAAACACAGTCATGGGCAAATCTCTCGGCAGCCTAACTGGTGAACGCCCAGACCAAAACCAAGACATGTTCTCACTCGGCATGTCAAATATTGCCTGCTCACTCATAGCCCCGATGCCTAGCTCGGGCTCACTGACTCGCTCCGCACTAAACTATGAAGCTGGCGCTAAAACTCGCTTTGCCTCCATCTACTCAGGACTACTCTGTCTTGGTGGTTTCTTCTTACTCGTCTCCCTCCCTATCGTCGAAAATATGCCGAAAGCATCACTTGCTGCTCTCGTTATTGGTATCGCGATTTCACTCATCAACTGGCACAATATCCGTATCTGCCTCCACTCCACCACAGACGATGCCATCGTAGTTATTGCTACCTTCGCTGCCACTCTGCTCACTCGTCTCGACAACGCCATCTTCATCGGCGTAGCCATCTCCATCTCACTCTTCTTGAGGAAAGCCTCTCGCCCACACCTAGTCGAATACGAAGTAAATGACGAAGGAGACCTCCGTGAGTTAGACCAGAAAAAAACTCGACCTAACCCAGCTATCTCCATCGTTCACGTAGAAGGAAATCTATACTTCGGAGCAGCGGACCTATTCCGCACACAGGTTCAGATCACCGCAGCAGACCCTAACCTCAAGGTCATCATTCTCCGTATGAAAAATGCTCGTCACCTAGATGCCACATCAGTCATGGCTCTCGACGACCTCATCAAACACATGCGCAAGCAAGACTGCCACGTCATCATCTCTGGCGCCACCAGAAATGTATACAAGGTCCTCAAGCAGTCAGGTGTTCTAGAAACAATCCTCGATGGCTGTAATCGCCAAGAAGGTGAAACCAATCTCTTCTTCTCTTCACCTAGTAACCCTAATCTCTCCACGCGAGATGCTCTACTCCGAGCTCAAGAACTGCTAGGAACCACCAAAGCTGAAATCAAAATTTTCTACGATTCCAGCCAAGAAACAAAATAGTCACACAATTTTCCTCCCAAATCACAGCTCAATCAGATAAACAAACAACATGATCAAAGTAGGTATTAACGGCTTCGGAAGAATGGGCAGACTCGGATTCAGAGAAGGATTCGATCACCCAGAATATCAAATTTCTCAAATCAACGAACACAAAGGCACCGCTGAGACTGCGGCTCACCTACTAGAGTTCGACTCAGTCCACGGCCGCTGGCAAAGAGACATTTCATTCTGTGATGACTCCATCTCAGTGGGAGGAAACACCATCCCTATCACCTTCGAAAACACCATCGGAGCAGTCGATTGGTCAGACTGTGATATAGTTATCGAGTCCTCAGGCGCATTCCGCACCGAGGCCACGCTCAGCGAGTATTTCCGCCAAGGAGTCAAAAAAGTAATCGTGGCAGCCCCAGTAAAAGAAGGTGGAGCACTCAATGTAGTTATGGGTTGCAATGACCACCTCTACGATCCTGCTGTGAACCACCTGCTCACCGCTGCATCTTGCACGACTAACTGCATTGCACCAGCGATCAAAGTCATCCAAGAAAATCTCGGCATCAAACACGGCACCATCACCACGCTACACGACATCACCAACACCCAAGTCCTCGTAGACGCACCGCACAAAGACCTGCGCCGTGCCCGCTCAGCGATCAACTCACTTATTCCCACCTCTACAGGATCAGCCACCGCCATCACCATGATCTACCCAGAGCTAAAGGGTAAACTCAATGGCCTAGCAGTCCGCATCCCACTCTTAAACGCATCCCTAACAGATTGCGTATTCGAGCTAAATCGTGAAACTACCGAAGAAGAAGTAAACGCACTCCTCAAAACAGCCTCAGAAGGCGAACTTAAAGGCATCCTCGGCTACGAAGAAAAACCTCTCGTCTCAGCAGACTACACCAACGACAGAAGAAGCGGAATCATCGATGCCCAATCCACCATGGTCATCGACGGCACCATGCTAAAACTATTCGTCTGGTATGACAACGAAATGGGCTACGCAGCCAGAATGATGGATCTCTGCCAAAAAGTAGTAAAAATGGGAGTATAGGAAAGTTACCAATTACCAGTTACCAGTCCTAGCACGATAGACTCCACAACTCTAAGCTTCATCGTCCACAAAAATTCTGTTAATCATGTAAACTCTGTCAAAAGAAGCTTCATCGTCCATCATTCGTGAACATACGAGTAGATTCGTGGTAAGCGCCCCATAACTAAGGGCAACCACCCAAGAGAAAATTCTGTAAATTCTCCCCCATTCTGTAAATTCTGTATAAAATAGAATCACCAAGTAATCTCTAATGACAAAAAACAGCTACATCATCGTCACGCTAGCCTATTGGTTCTTCATGCTGACAGATGGTGCGTTGCGCATGTTAGTGTTGCTGCATTTTCATCAGCTAGGATTTACCCCTGACAAGCTAGCCTTCCTCTTCCTACTCTACGAATGCGCAGGCATCGCCACCAACCTCCTCGGCGGCTGGATAGGCTCTCGACTCGGACTAAAGATCACACTCTACGCTGGCCTAGCATTACAAATAATAGCCCTATTCACCTTAACGCTATTTGATCCTAGCTGGGCCATAGCCCTCTCAGTAAGCTTCGTCATGCTAGTCCAGTGTCTAGCAGGCATCGCCAAAGACCTCACCAAAATGAGCTCCAAAAGCGCTGTCAAACTACTCGTCAAAGAAGAAAATCAAGGCGGACTTTTCAAACTAGTCGCCATCCTAACAGGCTCTAAAAACGCCATCAAAGGCATCGGATTCTTCCTCGGCGGCTACCTTCTAGCGAACTACGGATTCAACTCCGCACTCCACTCACTAGCCACCCTACTCATCATCACCCTAGCTCTCTCCCTACTCTTAGTCCGTGGCGACTACGGTAAAATGAAGCAAAAGGTGAAATTCACCCAGCTATTCTCGAAAAGCCAAGCCATCAACCG